>JAQGKC010000196.1 GCA_028290305.1 Bradyrhizobium sp. | reverse complement strand
CCGACATAGCCAGGACGCGCCATGAAGCGACCGCGATAGTCCGGATCGTTTTCCAGTAACCAATGGTGAAGTGCGCGCACCTTAAACGTGACGACGTTGGGATGTAGATGATGGACGTGGTGGTAGTGAAAGTCGAACTGGCTGATGAAGAAACGCTCGACCGGACCGGCATCCATAAAAAACGTCCTATTCTCTTCGGCCTCGCACGTCGGCGAGCCCGGCAGGACATGTTCGGAAAATGACCGGATCGCCTCGAAGAAGGCCGTCAGCGTCACCAGCGGGGCGACATACAGGGCGAAATAAACCATCGGCGAACTCAATAGGCTGATGACGATCAGGATCACGATCTGAATCCCGAACAGCGCCATAAGGTCTATTTTGGTCTTCGCGAATGGAATGGCGGCTCTTCCGCCGCCAGCGTCAGCTTGCCGGGGAAACACAACCTGGGCTGCGGTTTGGCCGAGGTTCGAAAGCATCATCGCCAGACGCCCGCCCAGAAGGTGGAAAAGAAAAAAGCGGATCACAGCCAAGCCGGGAGGCCTATTCTCGACATTGTGGAATATCTCGTTCGGGTCTTCGGCGCGTCCGACAAGCCGGTGGTGATCCCAGTGAATCTTCCGGCCCATGTAAAATCGCGTGCCGAGCACCGCGGAGAGCACGGCACCCATCCTCTCGTTGGTACGGGGTGCGGTGAAGAGCAAGTTGTGCATCGCTTCATGCTGAAGGATGTAGCTGGCTTGGCCACGCGCCCCCACAAGGATGAAGGCCAAGACATAGGCCCACCAGGTGCCGAAGTTCCAGGCGATCACCCCGGCGCTCAATACGACAAAGAGGTTGCTGACGACCATCGCCCACGCCAGCAGATCTTTCCGTGCGCCAAATTCTTCAGGAATTTTAATGCGGGGCTTCATTGGCCGTCCCAGATTGCAAAAACTCAAGCGAGTTGATCCGTCCTACCCCGCAACCGCCGGGCGAGCAAGCCAGACCTTCAATGCGCCGCCTTCGGGCGGCTTTTCTTTGGAAAAACACCCCATGCCAGCCCTTCACCGGCGCTCTGACGGGTCGGCGATCTGATGCCCCTGCTTGCCTGCGGCGACTATCGGCCCGACGTAAGCGATTACGAAGGGTCAGCCAGCCGCAATGTGCTGAACGTCATTCCGAGGGGTGATGGCTACGGGCCGTTTCCGGATTTCGCGGCCTATACTGCGGCGCTTCCGGCGCGTTGCCGAGGAGGATTTTACGCCCTCAAATCCGATGGCTCGGTGGTCACGTTCGCCGGCACCGCGACCAAGCTCTACATGCTTTCGAACATCGATTTTACGTGGGGCGACGTCTCGCTAGGGGCATCGACCTACAGTGCGCTTAGCGCCAGCGCGCAGTGGCAGTTCGTGCAATTCGGCAATCTCGTATTCGCGACGCAGGCAAATGCCGTCCTGCAGGTCTTCGACCTCAGTTCGTCGACGGCATTTGCCAACTGCGCGGGCTCGCCGCCGCAAGCTGCCTATATCAGCGTGGTGGGGCGGTTTCTCGTCCTCTCGGGTCTATTGTCTAATCCGTATCGGATTTTCTGGTCCGGCCTGAATGCGACCACGACGTGGACCAGCGGCATCAACAGTTCTGACTTTCAGGATTTCCCGGATGGCGGAATTGTCCGCGGCGTCGCGGGCGGGGAATCCGGCGTGATCTTTCAGGACCAGTCGATCCGCCGCATGTCGTATGTTCCGGGCTCCCCGATCATTTTCCAGATCGATCGAATCGCGGAGGCGAAGGGGCTGTACGCGCCATATTCGATCATCCGCGCAGGCGAAAAAATCTTATTCTATGCAGGGCAGGGGTTCCACAAGATCGAGCCTGGCGGGGTTCCTCAGCAAATCGGCCGCGAGAAGGTAGATCGGACCTTTCTGGCCGATCTGGACAAGAGCAACTTGCAGCTGTTCACCGGCGCCGCCGATCCGCGCAGCACGCGGGTCTATTGGGCGTACAAGTCGCTGTCCGGGTCGGCTGGGCTCTACGACAAGCTGCTCGGATATGATCTTTTGCTGGATCGATTTTTCCCGGTCGCGATGACCGGGGAATATCTATTGGGGGTTTCGCAAACAGGCCTGACGCTGGAAAACCTCGACACGATCTCCAGTTCGATTGACGCGCTCACCCTTTCGCTGGATAGCTATGCAACGGCCGTGCAGCCGCTGCTGGCGCAATTCAATAGCGGGCATGTCCTCGGCTTCTTCTCGGGAGCCAACCTGCAGGCAACCGTTGAAAGCGCCGAGCAGGGCACCGATGAAAACCGGCTTATGGTGCGGGGCTTCCGGCCGATCACCGATGCCGCAACGCTGTTCGGCTCGCTTTCTTATCGAGACAATCCATCCGCGCCGTCGATTGCGGGTTCTGAAGTGGCCGTGAACGCGCGCACCGGCCGCTGCGACATGAGGCGCGACGCGAGATACGCGCGGTTCAAGGTTCGCATTCCGGCCGGTACGAACTGGTCTTTTCTCGCCGGCGTCGTGCCGGACATCACGACGAGCGGCACGCTGTGACCGTTTTTCTTCCGGGCATCAACGAAACCGATCAGAAGAAGATCAATCTCGCAATTCAGCAGCTCGGCGCAGGCCGGTCAAATGCCGTGGGGACGGTCACGCTAACGACGGGATCGGCAACAACCGTTGTGAATACTGCGACAGGGATCTGTGCGCCGGGATCAGTGCCGATCCTGATTCCGATCACAGCCAATGCCGCAACGGAGTTCGGCGCCGGTTCCTGGTACATCTCTTCCGTTGGGCTCAACACGTTCACGATCACGCACACGAATTCCGCGACTGCCGCGCGCACGTTTTTATATGCCATTGTCGGTTGATCTCGTTTGCGTCGATCCTGCGAACATCGATCAAGTCTGGCCGCTGGCGCGCGGGCTGATCAAGGCGGCGATCGAGAAAACCGGTTTAAGCGATTTTGCGGAGATCGAACGCGACATCCTGTCCGGCGATCAACTGCTCTGGCTTGCGATCTCGGATCATGTCGAGGCCGCGGCGGCGACGCATCTGGTCAAGACACCCGGCAAGCCAATGCTTGTCATCACCGCCTGCAGCGGGCTGCAGCGCGAGCGCTGGCTGCCCCTGAAATCGAAAATTGAGAATTACGCCAGGGCGGAGGGCTGCAGAGCCGTCCGCCTGTACGGCCGCAAGGGTTGGGAACGCGCATTGAGCGATTACCGAGTCGAGCATGTGATTATGGAAAAGGCTATTTGATATGGGCGGCAAATCAACCCAAGACAGCACGTCTCAGCAGACGCAAAACCAGACGCAGAATTCGACGACTGCGCCGTGGGCCGTTGCGCAGCCTGCGCTGACCGGACTTCTTGGGCAAGTGCAGAGTGGCCTCGGCAACACGTCGCTGACCGGCGCTGAAAACAACGCGCTCACCACGCTACAGAACAACGCCGGGAATTTCGGCTCGACCTATTCTCCGCAGATCGCGAGCTACGCCAATACGCTGCTCGCCGGCGGCGGCGCGAACAACCAAGCGCCGACGCTGCAATCCGGATTGGGCAATTATCAGACTGCGCTGAATGGCGCGAACGGCGCGGCAGGCCAGACGCTGGACGATTATACTCGTCGCCTTGCGCCGACGGCTAATGGATCGATGATCGGCAACAATCCGGCTTTGCAGGCGCAACTGGCGCAGGTCGGGACCGATGTCTCCAACCAGGTGAACGGGTCATTTGCGGCCGCAGGCCGGGATTTCAGCGGCGCTAACCAAATGGCGCTCGGGCGCGGTATCGCCGCGGGCGAGGCACCGGTGATCGCGCAACAGTATAATCAGGACGTGCAGAACCAAATGAATGCCGCGAACGCGCTCTATGGCGCCGGCAATACGACGGCGGGGTTTCAGGCCAGCAATGCAGGCGCCGGATATGGCGCGGGCAATACCACTGGCGGCTTGCTGGCAAGCCTCCAGCAGCAGGCCCTCGCAAACCAGGGCCAGGGCGTCACTGCTGCAGGGCAGGCGGCCGATGCTGCGAACGCCGGCGCGAATGCCACGCTCGCGGCCGAGGCGCAGCGGCGCGGCGTGCCGATCGCGGCGCTCGGATTGCTGGCAAATATCGGCGTGCCGATCGCGCAACTAGGCTCGCAGTCCAACGGCACATCGTCGGGAACGAGCAACGGCACGTCGAATACGCAGTCGCAGGCCAGCGGCGCGCAGCAATTTGCGCAAATCATGGGCGGCATCGGTTCGCTTGGCAATCTCTGGGGCGGCGGAAAGAAGAGTTGATAAATGGGCCTGCTTGACGCACTGCGCAACGGCGACGATCCCGGCGGCGGATTGCTGGCGTTCCTGCAATCGATCCAGCCCGGTCAGGGGCCGCAGCCCGGCCCGTTGCCCTCGGACCAGGCGCAGTACGGCGTCGCGCCAGTGAACGCGCCGCCGCTTGGCCAAACGCCCGTGTTTGCGCCTGCAGCGCCTCAGCAGAATTCGCCTCAATTCGCGCCGTCCCCCGCGCCGCCCCCCGTCATCAGCGCACAACCAACGCAGCTTCCACCGGCCGCCGCGGGGCCCTCCGGTATCGGCGGCAGCGTGTTGTCTGGCGCGCAGGGCGCCGGCGGTCATCTAATGGCTGGTCTGCAAAGCTTCGCGAACAGTGGCGGGCCGCTTCCGGCGCTGGCGAACGGAATCACCGGCTTGATTTCAGGACAGCGCACGGACCCGACCGGTGTTGCTGCGCAACAGCAGGCGCTCGACAAAAACCTCACGGCGAAAGCTCTGCGGGCAAAAGGCGTCCCCGAAGATGACATTCAAGCGGCTGTCGGGGGAAACACGGTACTGCTGAAACAACTCATCGATGAGAAATACGGGCACGGCGACCGCGATTTTGCGTTCCGCCAGCAAGAGGCGCGACGGGCGCAGTTGAATGCGGATCGCACCTTCGGTCTGGCTGCGCGCTCTGCCGATCGGGCCGACGAAGGCCCGGTTGAAAAAGCGGCTTACCGCGCCAAGGTTGCGCAGGCTTATGGTCTTGATCCGAATTCGTCGGAAGGCCGCGCCTTCATCATTTCAGGACAATTGCCTGACGATCCCGCGTATCTGGGAAGGGTCGCAAAAGCAAAAGCAGAAGCAGAAGCATCTCTCCCGGGGGGAGGCGGGTTGTCGCTCAACCCGGTGTACGGCAAGGACATTGACGGCAATACGGTATTGCTTCAGCCGGGCAAGAATGGCGTGGCCGTCCAAAGCAAACTGCCGGAAGGCGTGACGCTTAATGGAGTGGACGATGCGGCGCTTCGGGCGGATGCGGAGCGGCTTAATGCCGGCGATCCGAACGTCCTGAAAAAGTACTCCAACAAAGGCCAAGGCCGCGTTGATCTCCTCCGTCTCAACAATGAGGCAAATCGCCAGCGCGAGGCGAAAGGCCAGGCTCCGATCGACATCACGCAAAACACTATCGCATACCAGGGTGACACGGCCCGCGAACGCGCGGCGGGCACCATGGAGGGCCGCATGGCCCCGGCTTCCATTGAGGCACAAGGCGCGTTCAAGATCGCCCAGAACGCGGCTGACAACCTCTGGCGCACCAATAACGTGCCGCTCAACAAAGTTATCCAGATGGGCCAAGCGGCAACGAGCAACCCGGAATTGAAAGCCGCTGCAGTTGCTTTCAATACGGCCGTTATGACCTATTCGCGCGCTATTGCCCCAACCGGCGTTGGCACGGTGGACTCGCAGCAGCACGCCCGCGAAATTCTCGATAAGGCGGACGGCCCGAAAGCGACTGAGGCGGCTTTCGCCCAACTCGCGCGTGAAGTCGACATGGCGCACGCATCGCCCGGAATTGCGCGGCAATACTTCGCTGCGGCTCGAAAGGCGCGCCTGGAGGGGAAGGCTGCCCCCGAAATGCCTACGTATCAGCCGGCGCATCCCGCCGCCAGCGCGCCGCCTCCAGAGGCTATCGCAGCTCTAAAGCAAGACCCGAGGCGCGCGGCTGATTTCGATGCTTATTATGGAGCGGGCTCGGCTAGCGCTCTGTTGGGCGGGCCTCATTGATGGCAAACTTCTTTGCGCAATTTCACGACACTCCCGAGGAAGCCGCACCATCCGGCACGCCGAATTTCTTTTCACAGTTTCACTCGGACTCGCCAGCCCCATCTGCTCCAGCAGGCCCGCCTGAGAAAAAGTTTGGGCTAGAGGATACTTGGCCCGCGCGGCTGGCCAAATCGATTTATAGTGCCGTCACGCTGCCTGGCGACGTCATGTCAGGCACCGCACACGTGCCCGGCAGCGCAGATGCGCAGGCGATTCCGGGCGCCGCACCATTCGGGAGCGCCGATAGTTCCGGTGACCGAATCGCGGACCTAGCGACGCTCGGTACGCCAATGTCGCCAGCGGCGAGGGTTGGGGTTGGCTGGGCCGGGGTAACAAAATCCAAGGCTGCGCCGGCGCCAACGCAGGAGGCGCTGGAAAGCGCCGCTACGGCGGGGTATGATAAGGCACGCAACCTTGGCGTTGAAATTCACCCGGACGCCATTTCCGCACTTGGCGACAAGATCGGCTCGCATCTCAACGAGATAGGTATTGATGGCGAACTGGCTCCAAAAACCTTCAGCATCCTCAAACGGCTTACAAATCCGCCGGAAGCCTCCGTCGTCACAGTCCCCAATCTCGAAACGCTCCGGCGGTCTTTCGGTCACGCGGCCGGGGATTTTAGCAACCCAACTGAACAACTCGCTGCGAAGCGGGCTCAGGGACATCTGGCAGATTATCTGGCTTCCATCCCTGATCAGGATGTTATTCGCGGCCCTGCCTCCGAAGTCTCGGGAATCATCAAAGACGCGAACGCAAACTACGCTGCTGCGAAGCGATCCGAGCAAATCAGCGACGCCCTCAAAAAAGCAGAACTCCAAACCGCAGCAACCCATTCAGGGCGAAATCTTGATAACAAAACCAGGCAATCGTTCGTCAGGCTCCTTACAGACGATAAAACAGGTGCGGGATTTACGCAGTCAGAACTTGACGCTACCGAGTCCATTATTAAAGGATCCAAGCCAGCTGACCTGATGCGTTCCGCCGGGAACTTCCTTGGCGGTGGCGGCGGACTCGGAATGCTTCATGGATCGTCGATAGGAGCCGCTGGCGGCGCTGCCGTTGCCGGCCCGCTCGGGGCAGCGATCGGCGCGACGACCGTGCCAGCGTTGGGGTACGCGCTAAAAAAAGGCGCAGACGCTTCCACAATGAACAAGGTAGAAGCCTTTCAACAAATGGTGCGAAATCGCTCACCGCTGGCTGACAGCATGCCGGATACCGTCGTCGGTTCGGTTTCGCCGAAACAGGCGTTCATGGCGCGGCTTATTGCCGGTGGCTTCGTGCCACAGCAAGGCGGCGAAAGCGCCGTAGAGAGATTCAAACGAGAGATGTTGTTGCGCTCCGCTCTGTCCGCGCAGAGCGTCAATCGCAATTAACGTCCGTATATTTTGCCGAAATATAGCACGACCAAAAGTATCACCGCACATCCGATATACGTCAAAATGTTTCGAATTTCTCTTAGCAGTCCGATCATCGTCCAAGCCTGACTTAGCTTGGCGTTGTCACGCTCAAGCGGCGTGAACTTATCCCAATCCGGCGGTCCATTATCCATTAATTGCCCTTGATGGCGTTGGAAATCATACCAGCCGGGCTGGAGGCGGATACTTCGCGGTCGCGCTGGTGAATATCATCCTGTTGCGCTCGGCATTGCATATAGGCGGGGGAGCCGGGTAGGGCACCGTAGGAACGGCAATGCTCGTCATCGCGTTGCGATAAATCTTGCCGCGACGCGCATCCGAGTAAAGAAAGCAGGACTGCGAGAAGAATCCCGGCGCGCATTTCCGCCCCCATGTTTATTTCCCCCGAAACTGGTATAGAATCACTGCCATGGCAAGCAACCGACGCCCTGACCTGATGAAAATCTTCGAGGACGACCCTAATGTCGTTTCTTTCGAGCCGCCGACGCGGCGAAGAGATCATCCCAGTTCAGCTTATCTTGAACGTATTCTACAACCTCAGCAATCTCTGGCGAGGCCTTCTTCGCTTTCTTCAAGGCCCCGTCGAAAATCCGCTGCGCCTGTTCTACAGAAATAGCATCGGCCTCGATCAAGCCAACAATCGTCGCCTGGATAAGGATCGTGAGGGCCGTCGTCACGTCATGATTCTTGGCCTTCATGACAGATGCGCCCCGGTTGCGGCTGTATCGCCACTCATCCGGGGGATTTCAGCGGGATTTTTTGGAAGAGTCCAGCGGGGAAGCGGTAACGGTCACCTTTACGAATCGAGGACCGTGCTTCTCTCCTAATTCGACAAGTCGCCGGATGGCTTCAGGGCGGCCGGGCAGATCGGGCTGACCTCGGCGCCAATCGTCAATCATTTCAAGCGTTTTGACGGGAAAGCGGACGTTCACAGCGTCGGTATCGACCTTCGGACGTCCTCTTTTTGATTTCTTGGCGCTGCTTATTGTTGACTTCATAATTTGATGGTGCCATAAATTAGCGAGCCGAGCAAGTGTTGGAAGCACTAGCCCGGCTCTAACCCTAGCCCCGGAGTGGCCCGATGGCCAAAGCTGACAACATCATACCACCTCCCGTGGGAGCGCCACGCCTTGATTTGATTCGAGAGACGATCAAACGAGCCGAGACTTGGCTCGCTGTCGGGGTCGCCGTCGCACGGTGCGTCGTCCACCGCCGAATCTTCGTCGCAATCGATGGTGGAATCGAGCAGGCTCGACGTGCCGCCCGTGATGAAATCGAGCTCCTGATTGTGTGGCTGGGAAAGCCGTGGTTGGGGCGACATTGACGTGGAGTTGGACACCAGCGACCGTGAACCGTCGTTAGGGTGGACCCCACAAGAAACGGCGACGGGACACCATGCTAACGCGGCGGACCTTGAAGAGCAGTGCGACGACGAAGGCGACCAAAGCGACACCGGTATCGGTGATACCGATGGCATGCTCGAGCAGTTGAGCGGGGTGCAAAATGTTGGCGGCTACGGCGCCAGCGGCTTCGCCAAGTTTGCGGAGTGAATTGAGATGAAAAAGCCAATCGCAAAGAAAGATATAATCGGAATCGATCTGCCGAAGCTGGACGTGCAGACCATGGGCGTAACCCTGATCGGCGATAGTCCGCTGATCGTTCATGCGTGGTCTATGAAGTCCAAGCGGGAGATGCTGGACAAGCAGACCAAAGCTGCAAAGGGAGCGCGGGAAGCAAAGAACCCGACGGCCGACTTCGAAGCCTCGATGTACCGGCTTGCTGATGGCGGCCACGGGTTTCCATCGATCGCCTTCAAGAATGCCGCGGTAACAGCGGGAACGTCCGTCGCCGGCATCACCAAAGTTGCCGCAAGACAGGCGTTTCATATTCTGGGCGAGGACGCGGAGGTCTTGGGTGCTTTCGACGGCGCCAACTCCCGCGTCAATCTTGTGCGAATCGGCGGCGCCGAACCGCACATCCGGGAGGATATGGTCCGGGTCGGGATGGCCGCCGCCGATCTGCGCTACCGGGCGGAATATTCCGACTGGCACGCGAACATTCTGGTCCGGTACAACGCCAATGTCCTTTCGCAAGAGCAGATTTTGAACCTGCTTAACACGGCCGGCTTCGCGGTTGGCGTCGGCGAATGGCGACCTGAGAAGGATGGACAGTCCGGACTTTTTCACGTCGCGACCGCTGCGGATGTCGCGGCACTCGACGCGCGCAAGCCGAAGAAGCGCGGAGCTACGCGATGAAGATTGCGGGCTTTGAATTTTCGGAAGGCGCTCGTTTTCAGCATGGCGCGATCCAAGACGCCAACCTGGTCGGCAAGCACCTTGAGATGCTTCGCGAGAAGTGCAAGGGCGAGTTGACGCCGGCCGACATCCTCGATGACGCCAAGCATGACAACTCTCCGCTGCATTCGTTCTTCGAATGGGACGAGGGCGCCGCCGCAGAACAATACCGGTTATCGCAGGCGCGCGGCTTGATCCGCGCCGTCGTCGCGATCTACACGGATGAAACCCATCCAGCGGTTCGGCAGAAGGCTTATGTCCATATCAACGAGCCGGGCGCGCAACACTATCGCGAAACCTCGCACGCGATGTCGCAGAAAAAAACTCGCGACATGGTTCTGCAGCAGGCATGGCGCGAACTTCAGGCTTGGCGGATACGCTACAAGGACTTGAAGGCCTTTTCGGAACTGTTCGACGTCATGGACGAAGTGGCGAAGAAACTACCGAGTCCTGCTCGCAAGTGAGCGGGACTGAGTTACGGCGAGAGTTCTCTTAATCAACCTCGCGCGCGAAAGCGAAACACGGCAGGCGGGGCATGGCCCGGAGTGGCCCGGAGCGGCTTGGCGGCGGCTTGGTTGGCGCGGCCAGTCAGGGCAAGGCTAACGGAAAGGCGGTCCATTCGGGCCGCCTTTCTTTTTGATCAGAGCAATTTTCAAAACTACAGCAGCCCCTTTTCGGGGCCTTTTTGCATTTAAGGGGTCAGATAATGGCGAAGCAGGGATTCCAAAACTGGAGTCAGACCGCCGCAACGAATGCGAGCGCGGACGCGACCGTCAATTGGGCTGAAGGTCAGGCGCCGTCATCGATAAACGACAGCGCAAGGGCCATGATGGCGTCCCTTGCGAAGTACCGCGACGATACTGGCGGAACTCTCGTTTGCGGCGGAACGTCGACGGCTTACACCCTCTCGATCTCGCAGTCGATTGCATCTGTGGCTGACATGGATGGGTTGACGCTGACGTTCGTGGTCACGCCGACCAACGGCGATAGCCCGACGCTTAATGTCAACTCGCTCGGAGGCTATGCTCTCAAGACGAATTTGAATCAGGTGGTTCCCACCGGATCGATGATTGACGGGAACACCTATTCCGCGACCTTCATCTTTGCAGGACCCTGCTGGAAGGTCCATAACTTCTATCTCAACCCGTTTAACGTCCCAATCGGCGGAGGAATGCTCTACTTCGGGGCGACGGTTCCGAACAGCAGTTTTGCTTTTGCCAACGGCGCGGCGATATCGCGCACGACTTATGCGACGTTGTTTGGGCTCATCGGCACGACCTATGGCGTTGGCGACGGTTCGACAACGTTCAATTTGCCTGACCTCAGCGGCCGCGTCCCTGCGGGCAAGGAAGCTGTCGCCTCCAGGCTGACCGCAACCTACTTCGGCGGCAACTCGACGGTGCTAGGTGCAACGGGCGGCTTGGAAAGCCACACCCTAACGACCGCGCAACTGGCCGTGACGACGCCGGCCGGAACGATTTCAGCCATTACGCCCGCCGGTACAATCTCGACAATTACGCCGGCCGGCAGCCTTTCCGGATCGAGTAGCGGAGCAGACACCATCCTCGTTAACGGCAATGCGGCGCAAAACCTTCAAGGCGGCACCAACGGCTTTGGGTGGTCGAATAATCCGGTGGTGAAGGCGATTTCGGCGGCGCTGTCTTGGGCCGGGACGTTCACCGGCACGCCAGTGACGCCAACATTCACCGGCACTTCAGTGACGCCGACGTTCACCGGCACTTCATTCGGCAGCGGTAACGCGCATAACAACGTTCAGCCGACCATCACCTGCAATTACATCATCCGCGTTTTGTGATGCCGCCGCCTCTTGGCGGCTTTTTATTTGGGACAGTCCGATGAAACTTATCGACAACTGGAAAACCGAACTCCATCGCCTCTGGAGCATCCGCATTGGGCTCTTCTTCTTCGTCCTGAACGGCGCGGTGCTCGGCATAGCGGCGCTCGCCGACGTTCTCAACCCGTGGCTGTTCCTGGTCCTGAATATGGCGGGCTACGGTCTGATCGGCGCGATGCGGCTGCTTAAGCAGGCTCCTGCCGTTCCCATTGAGCCTTCCTCGAAAGGAGAGGAAGCATGAGCGTCAAAAAATCAGTCGCCACGGCCGCGTCTGCTGGCGTCATCGCTTGCTGCGTTGCCTTCACGCCGACATGGGAGGGCATGGACAAGGTGGCTCGGTACGACAAGGTTGGGACCGGGCACCCTCTCACGTGGTGCTACGGCTTCACCCCCGTCGACGACAAAACAGTGAAGCCGGGGCAGAAATTCACCAAACAAGAGTGCGACAAGGGGTTTGCTGCAAAACTTCAGCGGTATCTCGACCAAATCGATCCCTGCATCCACGTCGCGCTTCCCACCAAAACCGTGGCGTCGCTAGTCGACGCGGCGTGGAACGCGGGGCCGCCGCGGGTTTGTAAATCTCCGATGCTCGCCCGCATGAACGCGGGCAATATAAAAGACGGCTGTGACGCTTTCAACGGCTGGATTGTCCGCGGCAACGGCAATGTTCTTCCGGGGTTGATTGATCGCCGAGCCGGCGAGCTATACGGCGACAAGCGTAAGAGCGAACGCGCCCTGTGCCTTGAGGGCCTGAGCGATCCCAAGAGCGAATGGTATTTGCACGACGCCACCAGGCTTGCGAGCGCGGCGCCGGCCGCAGCTGCGGCACCGCCAGCCAAATGCCCCTGGTGGCGCAAATGCACCTGAGCGAGATCATGTGGCCGTTGTACGTGTGGCTAGGCGTGTTCAGCTTGCTCGGCTTGTGGTGCGCAACCGAACCGGAGCCTCGTCATGTTGCTTAGTGTAGTTAAAGCCGTCTGGCATTTCCTTTTCGGGTGGGCCGGCATTGATATGCTGGTCGGATTTGCCGCTGTGGCTATCGCCGTCCTGCTTCCAAAACAATTCGACTTCATTACCGATCTTCGCAAATGGGCCATCTGCGTCGCAGTGGTCGCCTTCACTCTGATGGGAGCAATTGCCCATGGTTATAAAAACGGATTCGACGAATGCAAGCGCCAATGGGACGTGGCATTGGTCAAGGAAACTGACAATGGCGAACAGGCTCGCGACAAGGCTGTTGATTCTATCGGCCCTGTGCCTGCCTCTCGCGAACTGCTTCGAAGCGACCCGTTCAACCGTAACCGCGGGGAGCCGCCCGTCCGACAGTAAGGCGCGGTGCGCAGGCTGGCGGTCGATCGAGTTCGATTATCTGAACGATACGATGGGCACCATCCAGCAGATACGGGTCCACAATCGCGTCGGCGCGCTCAAGCGCTGCTGGGGTGACGGTAGGCGCAAACTCGACTGGCGCCTGCGCCTCAAACGGAAATAGCCATGCAGCTTACACTCCGATCCCTCAGCCTCAAGGTCCGCTTGATCGCCGGCGTCGTCACGGCCCTGGTGGCTGGCGGAGGGGCGCTCGCAGCAATTAATGCATCGCCCTTCGCGCTCGCTTCACATGCCTACGTCAATGACAGGGTAGATTCCGCGCTGCAGATCGCAACCACGCGGATCGGCTCGCTGCAGCGGGAAAGCGGGGAGACGCGCCTGCAATTGAACAGGCTGCGCCGCGAAGGCCTGCGCAATGCCCGGTGGAATTTGGGCGAGCAATTGAAGTTCGCATCGGATGCCTCAACCCGCCGCGTATTGCAGGAACGCATCGAGCAGATCGACGACGACCTTCGCGATGTCGACAAGGAGAGGGATAATCTCAAGGCGTTTTTAATACCGTAAGCATTTTCGCAATCATCATCAGCCGCGCCAGCCTTCGGGTTGGCGCGGATTTTCTGCTATGGTGAGACATGCCCCGCGTCGTTCACTATATCGGCTTCCGAGACGACCGCTACTGGAATGCGTTTCGCATCTTTGGCGGGCCTCGCGTATTTCATCGCTGGTATGACCGAAGAGCGGCGCGAGAGATAGCTCAAGACGATATCGTGATCTTCGCAGAAGGCGATTGGAGGCAGGAACCGCGCAAGTTCAACGCGCCTGATCTTGACGAATGATTGCGGACTACTGCCATACCCGTGTGAAGATGCATGCGACTGGTTATCTGGCAGGGCATTTTATTGCAGCCCTAACGCGGCGCGCATTTTTTCGTTGACCTCGATTACCAGTTGCTTCGGGTTATATTGCGGACTTGCCTTGGCGGCATTTATCATTGTGGAGAACAGTGCGCCCATCGCGTCGCCGGTCGTCAGGCGATTGTTCTCCGAGAATTCATCAATGGTCGCCAGCAGCGCTTCCGAAAGTCGCTCGATCGTTTCTTCGCTCACGCTCAATCCCTCTCCGCTCTATGATTACCGTACCGGCGTGGAAGAAAACTCAGTGGTCCGGACTGGCGGGCCCTAGATCTAGTGGTCATCGGCATCCCGCCACGGGACCCATCCTGAGGCTGCTGCAATCACAGTGCCGAACAGATTGATGAAAACGAAAAGCATGTTCCACGCCGAAACCGTCAAGAACGGCAGACGCTCCGTCGACCGAAAAATGATGACGCCCCCGATGAGCCAAACTGCGGCGTAACAGGTGAGGAACATGCCCGCGGTCGGGAGTCGAAAGTGGAAGTTGAACGGAGGTGTGTCACGCGGGCGTTCCGGCGGAAGTTGACGACGAATACCGTTTACGATGGCTTCTGGCATTTCTAAATCTCCGTCTGCGCATGGTTTGACAGCGCGGACCTTTGTCTGATCCGCGCCGTGGTGGTTAGATGGTTCCGACATTCGTCGAAAGACAAGTCGATGGCGCCACATAGCGCCATAAGTGTATTTGCTACGCCACCGGCCTCTTGTGCAGGCGTCCCGGCTTCTCGTGAATAGACATGATCAAATGCACGCATCGCGTGGTCGCGTGAAAGGCCAACTGCCTGCACCAGTTCAGCAGCTTCTTCGAAGAAACGGGCCGCACGTACAATCTTGTCGCGCATATGATCGATGCCGAAGCAACGCTCACCCCATTCAATTACGACCCGCTGGCGAGCGTCCAACGCCTCCCGCATCGCATCAGGCGCTGGCTTTGGTGGGGCGGTGCGTTTTGCTACAAGATATGCCGATGGCATATCGCCAAAGTCTTCCGCGCCATCTGCGCCATCACGGCCCGCGCCAACCTTCGCCAGAGCCGCGTCAATCTCTTCCTGCGAAGCCCCGAGCGATGCAAGGCGGTCAAGGGTTTCTTGGGGGAGGGATGCGGCGTTGCGGGTTGCGAGGATTTTTAGATAAGCGACGCTCTGATTTACGACCTTCAATTGGGCGTCAGTCAGGTTGTCGCCGTTCATGAACACAAACTCCAGATTGGTTGCGGCGCGCTGTAGAAAATCAGGCGTCAATTCCGGCAGCCCATCCCCGTTCTGTCGGTCTGGTCGAGTGGTCATTGTAGTTCCTCTGAAGTCTCCGCAATGACGTATCCGACGCGAGTGCTATTGCATTTTGGGCATCGGAGAAAATCACTTGCGATTAGCTCGCCGCTTTCGCCGATCCATTCACAGTTGCCGCAAACAACGTCACGGTGAAGATGTTGGTCTGGTTGAGGTTGGTTGGTCATAATGGCCACGTCTCCGTCTTGAGTGGATCGTAGTTCGATGGAAGCCAGCCGCCCTCGATGTAGCGCTTGATGTGAAAGAGATGCACGTGGTTCAGTCGCGTAAATGGCGAGTATGATTGCAACCCGTTCGTCGCGTTTGCGCGCCTTCTAATATTCGGATTGGTGAAAAACCACATCTCTTGCGTTTTTTCGTTCCATGTCGGCCATTCGACGTTGTCGGCGTCCAACATTCCGATGCATGTGGCTGGGCCATAAGGCGTCATCACGGGAAACTCTGGAAGTGCGATTAGGCTCATTCCGGCCATCCCATGTTATCGGTGCTTGTCAGGGAGGAGTCGGGGGGTTGGATTGTCACCCGTACCTCGCCGTTGCAGATTTTATCGATCGCCTCCATGGCGAACTCGCGGCCCTGAAAGTCTGTACCGTGATGATCGCGTCGGCACGTATGCAGATAGCCGCGACACTCGCGCAGCAGCCGGATCAATTCGGCGGGCTGCGTCAGGTCATATGGTGTTGGTTTAAATTTCGTCATTTCACCGCTCCTTCATGTCTTGCCAACGAGTTCACTCCCCGACCGAAGTCCCGAGATAGCTTTCGCGAATTGGAATCCGTTGAACAAGCAACAGCAGCCCGATCACGAGCGCTGCGCTGATGGCGATTGCGAGGATGGCGGGGGTCATCGCTTCCTCAGGCCGTAGCGTCAGCGGGTGGCGGGGTCAGCTCACGGATGCGCTTATCCAAAGTCCAAACCACGTCCTCTCCCATGCCGACGCTCTGTTGCGGTAGCAGGCGCAGAACAACCGCGATGTTGTCATAGGCATCGGCTTTGGGCTTGAGGCGGTCGATTGTTGCGCGCATGCCGATAATCTCTTGCTTGCAGCGGTTCATCATTTCGATAGCTTCTTGGTTGCTGATCTCAGGCGGCATTGCGGTTCTCCTAGTTGTTCAGTTTCAGGCCGAAAATCTCGCGCATTTCTGGCGGGAGCCGCTTTGCGGCGTCCTGTCCAGATGGGCTGCGCGCCCATTCGTCGCTTTCTTCCTTCGTCGCGTCGAACTCACCGTTCGCGACGCGGGCCGCAAATTTGGTGAAGCCCGCCGCCGTCAGCTCGGAATAGAGTTGAGTGATCGGGCAAATGTATGTGTCGGCATAGTCGTCAAACTCGCCGGTAGCGGCTCTGGCAGCGAATGCCTCATACTTCGCGGCGTTATGGATGCCAGCGATTGCAGCGACCTTCCGAAGTTCGGCTGCCAACCTATCTCTCGTGTGCATCATCGCCTCCTCGCTTGTGCCTTGCACTTCTTCTCCGCGCGGATAAATGCCGCGCCCTTAGGAACGCAGGCGGGACCGGAGGTGCTGGAACAGTGTGGCATCAAGTCGTCACGAAATTGTACATACAGGCCTCCGATGTGGCGGCAGCAGCCCTCATCTCGGAGGCATCGCGAGGAGACTTGAGCGGAGGCCGGCGACAATCCCCACCATATGAAGAAGATCGCCGCGGAAATAACGAGCGCGCACCAAAAGAACCTGACCAGCTTGTCCTGGCCTTCGGTGCAGATGTCATCGTTTTTCATGGCTTAATCCTCTACCTCAACATCTGTTTCGGTGAACATATCGCAAGGCTTGCAATACCAGCCACCAAACTTCTCCGGCGCGTAACAATCTGGATCGGCAGGCACCCATTTGCAGTTGCGACCGCAAACTGCGCAGTCCACACTCTGGTTTTTGCTCATGGCTTCAACCTTTCCGGGAAGTGATACCGCCAAACCGCAGCCCATTCTTCACGTTTGAATATGAGATCAAGAGCCAGCGTGATCGAGCACGGCGCAAGAACAGTTAGAGCGAATCCGATCAGGCCGTCAGTCATGGGTTTGGCTCTTGTGGGGTGGAGTCGCGCCTCTTGATTGCGTTGGCGATATCGAACGCGACCAGCCACGCTGCTTTTTTTGGATCAGCATTCTTCAAGGCATCGCGTTCTTTCTCCGCGATTTTCCAGCACGCAATTCGCTCATCGGCGCGGACGGCTTGAAGAGCTAAACCTTCATCGGCTGGCTTGGCGGCGAGGCGGCGCAACGTCTGCATGTCGTCGAGCGCGTCGCGGATTTTGGAGAACGTATCGTCCTCGGCTTCGCCGAACGTAATATCTTCCGGCGTCTCGCCCTTGATGCAGGACTGTGCTTGTGTCAACGCAAGCTCGATGCGCGCCAGCAACGCCTCCCTGTCCGGTGTGACGGTGGTCATTCTAGCCTCCATCAATCTGATCGGACGGCACAATGTATAGGTCGTGCCTTTCAAGTTCGGCGATAAGTGCCTTGGCGGCCTCGTGCGGCGTCCATTGACCGGCGCGACAATTGCCCAGCCATCGGGAAAGAATATCGACGGGCTCGGCAACGACTTTGCGACGCTTCGCCATCTCACTCCCCCTTTCCACTGGATGCGCGGAACGCTTCGGCTTTGTCGGCTCCCATGCGGAGCGCAAGGATCAGGTTCGGCAAGCTGGCAGCCTCGGGGTCGTTGGGGCATTCGTTCATGCCGTCCTCAACGACCTTTGCTAGTCGCCTTGCTTCGCTCGCCGTGAAGCCGTGGTTTGTGCCGTTGATGCTGAGCATTACGGCTGGCTCGTCGCCCTCCATTCGACCGATGCGAACATCCAAATCGTCATCGTTATCGGCGGAACGGTAAGCCGCTAGAAATGTCTGCACCCGTTGCAACGGACTCGATGGCAAAATCATCTGCGGCATTTTCTACTCTCCCGTCTTTCCACTTGATGCGAGGTGAGCGCGGCCGGCGAACTCTTTCCATTCGTCCTCTGTCATGGTGCGCGCCTTGTCGCCGAGATCAGAAAGAGCCAAGGCGATCTGCCGTCCGGTGTCCGGATCGAATGGCAGGCCGTAAGCTGCGGAAAATATCCCGCCGACTGCGCCCAAAGAGGCAGACAGGGCACCTAGCGATATTCGGAACATATCTTTCGGGTGATCAGCGATCTTGGCCTTGAGCATGATCTGCTCATGGACCTTAGCGTGCAACTCGCGCGTGAGGTCCATTATTATCTCAAGAGGAAGTTCCTCGGCCTCCGTCAGTCTCACCTTACCCATGGCTGGATTACCTCCGCTCGATTTCGCTGCGAACGTCATCGGGATAGCCGACAGCGCGCAGTGTGATCTTGTGGCCCTTGCTACAAAGCCGGTCCGCAACTTGCCCCATCAAATAGGAGTCAAGCGCATCGGAGACGACGGGGCTGCAATAGGCGCGAACCGTCGCCCATTTCACCTGGTCTTTCGCGCGCATCGCTTGGGCTTCCCAAAGCTTGTAGCCGCCGTAGCCTGACCTGTTGAAGTCCGTTGCCGTTGCGATCACGTCGCCATCCGGCGAGGTCATGATCGCGATGATGCCCTGTGGGTTCGCCTGTCGCTTTTCGTCAGTCATGGCTGGACTCCGCGAGAGCGGCGCTGCCGGATTCTTCTTCCGCACTTACCATTTCGGTATGTCGAAATTCAACGCGCGATTTCCGGTTTGCCGCGCCGAACCAGAATTGCCAGTAGGAGCCATCGCTGGCATTCACGCCCATAAACCAGCCATCGGCAGACATCTGCTCTATATGTACGTCACCCGAGCGAATAATGATCTCGTCTATTTTGCCGTTCTTCTTGCGGACCTCAGTGGGCTCGCCCGGGCTGAACTTCGAGGCCTTTTGTGAGCCACGTAGAATGGCGATTACCGCGTCGGCCTTTTCATAGGCAACTCTGCGTCGATCCTTTTGGAATTGCGTATCGTGAACACCTTCGATATTTTCGAAAGACGCTTTCGGGCTGATTATCCGAGCAACTCTCTTACGCAGTTCATCCGCCACGATCGGCCTCCATGGAGGCACGGGCGCGACGTTGACCGCGGTAATATTCGAGGTGCGGCCCTCGGGCCCATTCGATCGAATAGAAGCCGTGATGCGACCACAGATGATCACCGCCTGCACTGTCCAGCCAAGTCCGGCCCGCGCGCCATCGCCCGTGAAAGTCGATGCCGAGCAACCTCCATTTCCGCCGTCCTGCTAAAGCGAGAAGATCAGTCATGGGAACAGCCATCCTTGCGCTTTGAGTTCGCCGCGGCCTTCGATCAGATCAAGCGAACGAAGGCGGCTGAGATAGGTGGCCCACGTTCCCGATGCTGAGCTATAGCCAGCCTCTTCGGAAGCGGAGGCGTGCGTCATCCCATCGGGGTAGGCGGCGATGATTGGCTTCAATATCTTCTGCAGCGGCGCGTCGATCTTGCCGAGCACGGCGGTCCAAAGCGCGTCACGGCTCGGGACGGCATCCGGCTCCCTCGCTTCGTTCAAGCCGGATTCGGTAAACACCAGGTCGCCGCGGCCTTCGATCATGCCGGAAGAGCGAAGCCGCGAAAGGTACGTCGCCCATGTTCCGCTCTTGTGCGAATAGCCAGCGATGAAGGCGACTTGCGCGTGCGACGGCGCCGCGATGCCAAGCACGTTCCACCATCGGATCGCATCGAGAATTTTGCGCTCGGAATTGGAGAGAGTGCCGTCACCATTCGCCGCAGGTGACGGCTTGCGCGCCACAACCGGGGGCTGGCCGGACGGAGCGCGCATGATCGGGGCGTGAGCGGAGGGACGCTCCGTTGGCGAGCCCGATGGGGGAAGCTGCTTGGCGAGTTCGGCCTGTTTTTCCTTGATGGTCGCGGACCAGCCTTCGATTGCTTGACCGTTCGCCTTGATCGCTTCGACCAATGGCTCCAGTTTAGCTATCGTCGGGGCAAGGTCGCGGAAGATTGCGCCGACGGCCTTAAGCGCTTCACCGTAGCCTTCGACCTTGCCGCGGATATGGGCCTTGGCTTCGCGATCAGCAGCGGCTTTCTTTTCGGCGGGCTTGTCGACGGAGGCGATCGGCGTGGCCTTCTCTGCCTTGAAGAGTTGCGCCTTCAGATCTGCGACCTGCTTGCGAAGCTCCTTTGGATCATTCGCTTTGGCTTCTTCGACGACGGACGCGAGTTGTTCCTTCAGCTTGCCGACGTTGAGGGGTTTCAGCTTGCGGCTTTTCAGCTTCTCGCCGCGCTTCGGCTTGCGCGAGCTGTCGAAGGTGACCTTCGCGGGGAACGGCCGTCGTTCCAGAATTCCGTGCCCCGGCAGCCAGACGACGCCCTCGCCGACCTGGAACGTCGGTAGCGCGTCCTTGATCGCCTTGCCTTGGGCTTTGTCGGCCTGGCCCTCGATCCACGCATCCAACGCGTCGCGATCCTGCGAAGCGGTCAGCTTGAACGCCAACAGCCCGTCAACTTGGCTCAGTACGTTCTTGTTGAGTACCGCGGGCCGCTGCGATATTAGCCACGGAATGAAGCCCTTCACGCGGCCGCGCCGGACGATGTTATCCATATGGCCGAGCAGGGCCTCGTCGCCCTTCTGCGGGTTTTGCGGCGCGAACAGATCGGCTTCGTCGACAACCAGGTGAAACGGTTCGCCGCTCGCTTTGCGATAAATCGTTTCGAGAAACGCGTTCATAAACCGTCGTTCCGCGGCGCGGCTTGGCATCCCACTCAAATCGAGGATGCAGCTTTCCGCCATGGTGGCGGCCGTTTCACCGATCAGCGCGCCGGCCTGCTCATTAAGCGGCAGGTCCGCGTGGCCGCCGCCAAAGATCACGACATTGAAATTCGAGTCTTTCTTGCCGTCGGCAAGCAGACGCAGGCCCCACCAAACCCCAAGCGGATCAATGATAACGACGCGCGCCTTATGGACGCCGAGCAATATCTCGATCGCCGTTCCAGCGTTGTATGTCTTGCCGGAACCTGACGTTCCGATGAAGCCGAGCCGATCGTCCAAGGCTTCGCGCGGGATCGGGTGTCTCAACGTCGTTCTCCTTGCCCCGGTACGCTGGGCTTGGTGAGAGGTTCGGTTGGATGCCAATGCCAGATTGGAGGAGCGCCGCTTATTTCCGGCAGGTATTTTCCGTCAACCTTTTCGTGGCGGACGTACTTTGCGAGGAAATCGACGCGCCCTTCGCGTTCGACGCGCCAAACGGCACCTTCGACGTCGTCGACTGCCGCATGGAAGCCCTTCCAACAGAAAGCAGCCGAGTGCGACCCGACCAGCGCCTCAAGCGCCGCCGCAACCGAGAACGGTTCCGGGCCGTCATGGATGCACATTGCAGGGAGAAGACCGTACCGAAGGCAGATCGCCTTCAGCTCGGCCCGCAATACGCGTTTGCCGTCCCTGAAAAGGTCGAACGGAACGAACGGCTCAAAGGCGGGGTGCGCGGGATCGTAAATGGTCCCGTGCGCCATGGCGAGCCATTCGCCGCATAGCCGCTCGCCAGGCGCCAGCATTTCGGAAAAAAGGGCGCGGCGCTCGTCAACGTAGACCTCGAACAGCTTCAGGTGCGGATACAGGGCGTCGGTCGCCCGGTATCCCGCTCGGCTCAGCCCAACGATCTCGCCGCCGATGTTAGCGACGGCCATACAAGCGCCGTCCAGCTTTTCGGTGACGATAATACGGTCGCCCTTGCGTGGCTTTTCGGTGCAGATCACTTGCTGCCCAGCATGCACAAAATGGTCGCCGGGGCCGATGCGCGATGATGGCAGATGCCCGATTGACCCGTAGGCTTTGCCGCCGAGCGGCTTCGCGGGCTTCGTCGCTGGCGCGCTCATGCCGCACCGCCGATCGCGCGCGCCCGCAACCCCGATTGATAACAGACCCCAGCAATTTCAACGGGGAGGAGGTGCCTGTAAATCAGATACGTGAAGGCGCGGGCGGGCGGCGCCACACGACAGGCTGTCAATAGCCCGTCAATAGCAAAACGCCGTTCGTTCGCGGGCCGTTCTGCCGGCGTTCCGACCGTGCCCGAACGGAAAATCGCGGTTTTGCTGGTTTTCTCCGCCGTGCCCTCTCGTTTACACCGAGAGGGTCGGGAGTTCGAATCTCTCACCGCCCACCACCAACTGCTTGAAGATACAACACGTTTTCTGCTCCCGTTACCCCGATCCGCGCCAGTTCCCGGGGATTCAATCGAACTTCAATAGCAAACAGGGTGCGCGAGCATTTCTCCTGCAGCTGCAGCATCACATAATCGGTCGCCAGCGCGACATCGGCCAGGTATTCCGGGTCAAATGCCTCGTAATTATCGGTGGTGCGCGAGCCCTCGCGGACGACGTGGCCCATCCACAGCGAGCGCTGCTCGCGCGCCACGCCGCGGCACAACCGCTTGACCATCGTCGGCATGAAATGCCGGAACGAGCCGGGCGTGAGTGCTATGCCGGCGCGCTCCCCGGCGCGGCCCAAGGCCTTCTTGACGTCGGCGACGCGCTGCCCTTGAAACGCCAGCAGCGGCGCGTCGGCGCCCCATCTATCCAGCCATCCGGTAAGGCATCGCGTTTCTGTAATCGTCGGCCGCCGCTTGTTGGTCTGTGCCCGGTCCAGCGGGTTGATGTAAAGCAGCCCGCCGTCCCGCTGCGTGGCCGGGTCGAACTCGGCGATGGCTTCCGGCCGCGCCCAGGTATTGAGCGCAAGGATAGCGAACCGGAACAGATGCTCATGCTCGAGTTCGTCCAGCGCCCGCGCCATGTCCTCGATCGACAGCTTGTTGTGCCGCGGCTTCGAGGGCGGGATTTTCAGCTCTTTCGCGATCCGGTCCCGCTTGTAGACAAACTCAGGCGCATGCGTCATCAGCGCGGTTTCGATGTCCTGGCCGAACGGGTCTTTGCGAATCTTGATTTTCGTCATTTCGTGGAAGGCAGCGCAAATCACGTCCAGCCGACGCTCGATCGAGGCCGGCGCATGCCCGAACGTCGTCCGCAGCCACCGGCAGAATTCCAGTTGCCGCGACGGGGTCCAGAACGACACCGGCGCCATCAGGTTCTTGACGTGCCCGGTGAGGTACTGCTTGGCGAGTTCGCAGGCCCGCTCGGCATCCGGAAGGCTCCGGATCGTGGTCGCGTGTCCCTCGAGATAGTTTGCCAGCGCCGCCATGGTCATGACTTCACCAGGACCGGGGATCTGACCGTCCTTGCCGGCCGGGGCGGAGAGGACAAGGGCGGCAAGCTCGACCTTGGCCGCTTCCCAATCCGTTGTGCCAAGAGACCGGCGGCGGACGACGCCAGCGCTGGCGTCATACCGGCAGGCATAGACGAATCCGCCGCGGTCGCGGTGCGGGCGGTCGAGATAAAATCCTCCGATCTCGAAGGGGTCGTCGGCGGGGACGGCAGAGGCGGAGGCAATATCGCGGCGGAGTCGCTGGCCTGGTGCTGGTCTGGCGCGCTGCATTGTGCCCCCTTCAGATACGTCCGGTCGATATAACTCTGCACCTGTTCGGCGGTGTAGCAAGGACCGTTCTTAAAGCCGTAGAACTCAATCAACTGGTTTTTGCGGGCGCGGCGGAGTTCCTTGGCGGAAAGCATGGGCCAGCGGGCCAAGACATCGGCCTCGGGAAGGTAATCGTCGGGATTGATAGGGCGGTTCATGCTTAAACCCCGCACTTTCCGCAGCCGTGAACCCACTCGCTGCCGATCTTGCGCGACTGCCAGCCGTCATCCTTTGCGGCTTTCCAGACTTCGGCGAATTCCTGATGCTTCTCGCCCTCGAACACCTCATCGCAGGAATCGCACTCGATGAGGATGCGGCCGCCTTGACGATCAATCATCGCGTCCCTCGTGTCGGCGCCTCGACGTTGCCTCTGCCTCGACGTCCGCCAGATGGCTCAGGATGACGGATTGGCAATTGAAAATTACGCCAAGCATTGTTGTCGCTGGCCCGTTCCGGTTGGCGATATTGGTGAATTGTTCGCGGAATTTTCGTTCCGCCTCCTTCAGTTCGTATGGCGTCATGACGCCTCCGCTTTCGGTTCGCTTGCGGCAAGGACTTCATGAAGATGACGGGCGCGGTCGCGGAATCGTGCTGCGGCGTTATTGAGCGCAGGCGCGCCGGAGCCCGCTCGTTTTGCTTGTTCGTTCAGCCATAGGGCGTGCAACTGGTGGTGATCTGCTTCCAGCAGGATCACGTTGCGGAGTTGCCGGAGAGTGCTATCGGGCATCGTCCGGCCCTTTCGCATCCTCAATGTTCTTGATGATTTCAGCAACGCCACCGCCGCCCGGTCCGAACGCCTTTCGGACCGCATCAGCGCCAATCACTTTGCGCGCGGCCTCCATACCTTCCGGGGTGGCCGACGTCTGCCTCTCCACAGTTCTGCGGGATAACGGCCGGGAAGCGCTGCGCTGCGGAGCAGCTTTCCGGAATCCGGCGGATTTGATCTTGTGCCGCTTCGCCTGCAGTCCGAACGCGCTTTTCAGAACGCGATCCGCTTTCTGCATGCGCGGGTTATCTTCTTCGACGGTCTTTTTGAGCGCGCAAATCTTGCGGCAGAACACCTTGCAATTCTCAAGGGTCGGCTCGCCGCCAAGGCCGTCAGGGGTGACATGCTCAAAAACGATGTTGCCGGTGGTCAAAAGGATTCCGCAGCCTTCGCAATACGGCAGGCGATCACTGCCCCGACAGCAGCGGCGGAACGCGGCCTTACGGACCTTTTGCGGGAATTCTGTTCGCTCTTCGCCGCGGAGGCTGGTCATGGCGCGACCCTTCGCGGCTTGGGGCTGACCACCGCGTCAAGCGCCAGGTCTTTGCGTACCTTGCCGAGTTCGGCATGGGCGCGGTCGACCGTGTCCAGCAAGGAACGAATGCCGCCATAGGATTTCGCGACGCCAGCCCTCAAAACAACCTGCAGCGCGGCGACGACTTCGGGCTGATACACATAATCGTCGGGCTTCAGCTTGAGCAGATCGCGGAGCTTCAGCCAGCTTTCGGCGTCTTCTTTCAACTCGCCAAGCCGCTGCAGCGTTCGCTTTTCAATGTCGGCGTCGAGTTCGCGGCGCTGGTTTTGCAGGGCCTGCTGTACGGCGGATGCAATGAAGGCATCGTCAGTCTTTGCGACCCTGCGCATGAGTGCGGCCAAGAAATGATTATCGACCGGCTTCCGCTCAGGGTTTTTCGCGGCGTCGCGGACCTTGAGCAACCTGCCGTCTTTTGGAATGTACCAGCCCCAGGGCGTCGGAACTTCGTCGGCCTTGGCGACGCCTTCCGGCGCGACCAAAAACCAGCGGTCAAAATGATTAAACACTTCGCTGGCCTTGCTCGGATTCGCCAACTCGCGCTGCCAGTCGCCGCGCGCCGTCTTTATCTCCATGCCCCACAGTTCCATTCCGAGCGAAGGCCAGAGACCCATCACCACGGCATCAACGCTGCGGTTCGCGCGCCAGGCGGTGCCATTGCGAACTTCGAATAGCACCGCGTATTGCTCGCCGTTCATGCCAAAATTGGCCTGAATGCAGGCGCGGACGTCGGATGACGTCAGCGGTTTCGGTTTCTCAATGGCAACTGCGGTGTCGCTCATCCCCGCACCTCCGGCATACCGTTGTGCTGCTGGACGCGAAGCGGATTGAAGTACCCGGCAGGCAAATACGGTTGCAGATCGGCCTTGATGTAGTGACGCTTGCCGAGCGCCTGCAACTTATCGATCATGCGCAGCGTGTAGCCGCGCCAGTCCGTTGTCCGCGTGATTTCCTTCAGATAGTTCGCTCGCCCTACCTTGTAGAGGTCGACGAATTCGTGCGTCGCGTCGACGACGGCAAGGCTGGATTCGATATCGAGCGTTGGCTCAAGACTTACCCAGGTGAAGATGCCGAGAGCATGAAAAGTTTGGAGCGCAGCGATACGGTTGCCGGGCAGCGCTGCGTTGCGTTCCCATTTCAGCGAGAACGCGTCGTCAAGCGTTGTGAGCGTCGAAGCGAACGCATCGCGGTCGGGACGAAACAAGTCCATGTCCCGCAAGGCCCGGGTTCCGCCCTTCGTCAAGGTGCAGAAGCCGAGTCCGTGATTTGCGAGAATGCGCAGCGCACCGCGGGTAAGTGATGTGTCGCCGGGATGATAAGGATCGGTTGTGAACGACAGCATCACTTGCTCGGTTACGCCGGCGCTCATGTACTTGGAGGCGTCGCGGGCAAGATGATGCAGGAAGTTCTCGCGATCGACCGCGCCAGCATCAAAATCAGGTCGCGGCTGTTTCGTCACCAGCGGCACGTAACAGTAAGCGCAGCCATGTCCGCAACCGCGATAGGGGTTCGCCGCCAGCGGCGCATATTCGCCTGCCTGACCCTTGGGCGCGTAGATGTAGTTGCAGCCTTTTAGGGAAATGCCGTCGGCATTGCGCTCGGTCATGCGGCCTCCCGAATCTGTGCATTCCAGAAGCCTTGCGCGCCGTTCATTGGAATCGGCTCGGCAAACGGCTGAATGTCAGTCAGCGGCCATCCGAACATGTGATGCTCGATGCGGTCCGAGTCCGGTTTCTTGAAAAGACCCGTCAGATTGCGCGGCTTGCCGATAATTGCGGTGCCGAGCGCGGTGGAGAGGTTCACCACGCCGCGACACTTGCGCGCGTCGAAAATCTTGCGGAGCAAGGGCAGGGCGATTTCCGGAATTAGCGACGTGTCGTCGGCTTCGCATCGCTTGATCAGATCGAAGATTTCAGCGGGCTTGATCTCGCGCGCGGCAGCGTGGATCACGATGCGCGTATCAACGATGCCCGGATATCGCTCGCGATAGTCCCATGCGCGGAATTCAACCGGCTTTGCGCCGATCATGACCAGCGAAGCCCAAGGCTGCCAAATGGTGAGGGCCTTCATCATGCCCCACCCGATTTCTCAAGCGCTTCCCGAAGATCAGAAATAACCGTATCGAGAGGCGATCCGTCGCTTGCGTCGTCTATCTCGAAACGGATCACTCCGAGGTCGAGGCCGTGGATCAAAGCGCGGGAGTGTTTGCGGACCATCGGCGCGGCTGCGATGATCTTGGCGATGTCGTCGTTGGCGTCGATTGGGCGCATCTCCTCGGATTGCAGATCGCGCGTTAGGAGAGGCGCATGATGCTCGCCTGTAAGAATCGGCCTCGCTTCGCCGGCTAACAACACCGCTCGTCCGCCGAACATCTGCCAGCGCCAGGGGTACTCGAGGAAGTTGGGAGGGGTGGTCATGCTGCCTTCCGTTCCGGTCGAATGACGGTGATCTGTCGCGTTTCCGGAAAACCAAACGCTCGCGCTGGCGCCCACGCGTACCGATGGAGCCGGTTGCGGACGATCGAATAGGGAAGGCCGCTCAATTCAACCGCTTCCGCCAACGTCATGCGCGCGCCGTCGATAATGACGATTACGTTGCTTCGCTTATTGCGGGCCTGTTCGGTTTTAGTAGCCCAGCGAACATTGCCCGGCTCATAGTTGCCGTTTTGGTCGGGGTAGCGATCAAGGGTATGCTGGAGTGACGGGCGAGCACCGACGTCCCTCAGAAAGACTGTAAAGTCGTTGCGCCACGCAGCGCAAACGCCGATCCCACGACCGCCATAATTCTTGTAAGAATCGTGCGCCGCAGAGTGGCAGCGTCCGATCATCTGCGACCAAACTCGATATTCCGACATCGAACTGCCACGGCGCTTGTGGCCGTGTTTCGTCATTCGTGCCCTGAGGTCCTCCAGATGGAAACAGCCGCAAGAAGTGCTGTCGCCACTTCTCAAATTTCCACCCATGATACTCTTTTCGGCCCCGCATTCGCACGCACAAATCCAGCGCGTGCTTCCGTTGTCAGCGCCCGCGCTATTCCGCCGCAGCACAGTTAGTCGACCGAACCGGCGCCCTGTAAGATCGTCGAGTTTCTTTCCCATGGCTCGCTGCCCCCGACTAGCTCGCGCACGCGCGCGAGAACATCGCGCCGACGTACACCCGGGAGATACTCAGCGAAGGCAATTTCAACTGCGAGAGAGACGAATTCTGAAAACTCTGATTCCTCCATGCTAGCGAACGCCGTCGACTTGAGTTCGACAACGGTGCCGGCGGCCTTAGAAAGTATGATGCTCTTGACCAAGCCGGCCTTGAACTTGAGTTCGGCGTGAAGCGCGCCGGGGCTTGTTCCGACCCCTTCGGCGATGACAGAGACAAAACACCTATACCATCTGTTCCGCGCCGCTGATCGCGGATGCGAGAAATGCACGCGGCCGGGCTTATTCCTTGGCAGCTTCTCCAGCTGCTCAAGATCAAATGCAGTCGCCGGGACCAGCGCAGACCCCTTGCGTATGGCGACGAATTCAACCGTGGC
Organism: Bradyrhizobium sp.; assembly: GCA_028290305.1. Next base: position 3,977 of record JAQGKC010000196.1, on the reverse strand, counting down.
GGATTCCTCCAAATCACTTGGTCGACTCCTTAATCCTATTCTGGCGGGAGTTAAATTCTGCCCTTACGGATTCGGCCATGGCCTCGGGAAGGCGGTTGATTTCCGCAACACCGTCGCGCGCCCAGCCGAGCATGTCGCCGACGGTATCCAGCGTTCCAATCTGGCGGACCAGGTTGTCCCGGTGGCGTTCGGCCAGAAGCCCGGTCAGCGGCGGAAGTTTCGGTTGCCCGGTTTTTGACACTGGCGCGGCCGCTCCGCCCAAGTTGTTTTCCCCGTGTTGGGGCGGAGCGGCGTGCGCCCGGGCGCTTTCATCGTCTGCAGCGCGCAAGCCGACAGCGCCCGATTGGAAGTCCGGCTCATAAATCCGGACCAGTTCCGAAACCTTGTTGTCGAGTTCGCCGATGAATTCGACGACAAGCCCCTCCAGCCGCGCAATTTCAGTGTCGTTGCGGTGCAACCGTCGGACAAAAAGACGCATCGATTCCGGTAGCCGGGGATCGAACGACACGAAATCGCACCACTTCCGGCCGGTACAGGCCATTTGCCAGAAGATCTGGACTACGTACTTGTTCGGCACCGTCCCGCCCAACAGCGTTTCGATATGGGTTGCTGTGTTGGGGCACTTGATCTCCACTAACCCATCATCGCCAATAAGACCGTCCGGACTGGCGCCAGTCGCCACGATCTTCGGGTGCGGTACAAAGCCGATCTGCTCGATCTCGGCATCGGTCAGGAATTCATAGGCCGCGCGCGCATCGGGCTCGATTTCGTTTCCCCGCTGCATGATCGCGTTGCTGTAGGTTTCCGCCGGCGTGCCGGTCAGACGCTCGGCGATCAGTTCGGCCATGTAGTTGGCGCGCGAGGCGCCCCAACCGGTTTTGGTTCGAGCGACGACATCGGCGATGCGCGAGGCCGTGACCTTGCCGAGCCGGATGGCGTGCCATTCCGCGGTGCCTTGAACGATCATATTCATCATCGCGCTCGTTTCCTGTTGATGGCCGCCTTGGCGCGCGTGAATTCGCTCGCCGGAATATCGTTGAGCCGTTCGAAGCCGAAATATTTGAGCAGGCTCGTTTCAAGTTCCTGATGGCGGACGCCGCCGACTTCGCGGATAAGCGCGACAAGTTCGGTGGCCTGGTCGTTGTTGATTCGCGCCGGACCCGCAGAAGCGTCGTTCCCGTCGTTATCTTCGCCGACGACGAGGTTGAAAATCATGCCGAGCAAATACCGGCGACCGTAGGTAACCCCGGCGCCGGTGGCGTGGGTTTTGGTCATCACGTCGCCGCCCTTGGCGCCCTTGCCGTCCGCCGGCATATCGAGATAGGGGCGCTCCGTATGTCCGCCGCGCGAAACCTTGCATTGAACGCGGATATGCCCTTCCGGCGCGCCTTCGCCCTGATAGAAGCTTAGGGAGAATCCGTGCTTCGAGTAAATTGGCCTAACAGCGCCATCGAGGGCGTCATACTTGGCGTAGCGGCTCCTGGTCTGCGGGTTGTCGGCGTTGGCCGCGATCGGGCGCATTTCTTCCTGCGCGGCCCGCATTGCCTCGTTGAAGGCGGTTTCAGCTTCGCGGGCGATAGCACGTTCATACAGCGCGGCGTACCGCTCGACCTTTTCCACGTCGATTGACGGGTCGCTCATGGCGCGCGACAGCACGCTGATCAGCGATTGGGTTGCCGGTATCTGCGGAATCGGCATCATCGCCGGCGCATCGCCGTTCGGAATGACGCTGACTTTTTCCAAGGCCTTCGTGTTCATGACGATACTCCGGTTACTTTCTCCAGGTCGCGGCGGGGCCGATAGCTCACCCCGATCACCACCGCGACTACCGCAGCCCCGTTGATCCATGCGAGCGCGATTAAGTGAGGTTGATGGGTGAGGAGGAAATGGGTCATGACTTTTCCGCCTCTGCCTGTTCGACAAGGTCGGCGAATTCGATCAGGATGCAAGGTTTCCCCGCCTTTATTTCGGTGAAGATCGACGAAACTTTTCCGATGTCGTGACCGGCGCGCGCCACCGCGCGGTAGATTTCGCTGGACATGGTAAGGCGATAATCCGCCATCTTCTTTTCAAGAAGCGCTCGCGCCAAAATGAAGCCCGGCAGCGTCGAAAGTGGAGTTGCGCCGCCGAGCGCTTCGAGGGCGTCGTTGAGGCCTGCGGTCAGCCAGATCATATCGCGCAATTTTGGCTGAGCTTCGATTTCAGTTTTTGCTTGCGTCATTATCCCCTCACCAATCTTATCGCCGCATCCAGTTCATCCGAAAGAGATTGAAGCGCAGGCCAGTTTTCGTAATTGCGGCCAAGGCCGACATTGCGATCCATGAGTTTATCCAGCGCCGGCGCGATCTTTTCCGCGACGATGAGAAGCGTGGACGCTCGCAGGGTCGCGAGGTTCTTGTCGGCCTGTGCCTGGTTGACGATGACCAGCGAGCCTTTTGCCGCTTCGCGCAATAGTTCGATCTCGGCAATCAAGCTGTAGATCATCACGGCCGTGCCGTTGCGGCCTTCCGTCTCATGCCATTTTGCGAGGTCGCGCGTATCGGCGATGCGCTGCGGCGTCCAGTAAGTGGTTGCGGGAGCCGGATTCGAACCGGCGACCTCGTGGTTATGAGCCACGCGCGCTGACCGGGCTGCGCTACCCCGCTGTAAGTTGTTCATGTTGGCGCTCCGATAAAATCGCCGTCGAATACCGGCTCCGCCATCTGGCGCGCCAGTTCGGCTTCAATTTCGTCGAATGAGGCTTTGGTGAATCCCGGCTCCGCCGCTGCGCGAATGCGTTCTGCGGTTTCCGCAATGAACGTCACCGCGCCATTGCCCTGCGATATCCGGACCTTGTTGGCGCGCTTGAGAAGTTCGTCTTGCCAGCCTTCGGTCGGGCCGAACTTCAGCAACGCTACGACGTGACCAGCAAGCGCCATCGCGGCGTTGTCGCGGTCGAGTTCGGAGGCGCGCCGGCCGGGCTTGCCGATCGCCTCGAAAGGAATCGGTTTTAGGAACGGCTGCAGGGAGGGGTGGACGTTATCGTTCATGATGCGCTCGCGCTTCTTCTGGCCAGCGCTTCGTCAATAAGTCGCCGCGTATTTTCGTCGATTGCCTTTACGGGGAACGAGGTAACGCCGACTGGTGCTTGCCGCTTTTCCGTTGCCTCTCGCAGTTCGGGCCGGCTTAGCGCGCTGCGGTGCTTCGCCTGACACTGCTTCGCCTGCTGTCGGTTATGCCTCGCCATCACGTCACCTGTTCTGCCGGGGCGGGTTTACGCGCCGATGTTTCCGATCCAGCTTATTGATGTCCGTCAGACCGAAGAAAAACTGGATGCGCTCCAGATAGGTCAGCCAGTGCAAACCGCAGTCGGATGTGCGGAGCAGCGGACCATCAATGTGATTCCAATTGATGTGCGGCTCGACGCCTTTCGGGTAGCCGACGCCGCTAGCGTCGTAGACGTAGCCCGGCCGCTGCAGCGACTTGTCGGAAATAAAATGGACCATCACCCCCTCCGATCCTGAGAAGGGAGGGCGATGTCTGCCAGCCGCTTCATGTCAGCAAGCGCAGCGTCGTTACTGTCGTAAAACCGCGCGGGGTTGATTTTGAATTCCGGGTCGCTGGCGTCGTAAATCAGCATCGCCGCCAGCTCCCAATTGTAGAAATCTTGCAGCGCGAAGCCGGCTGAGCCCGCAAGCGCGATTGCCCAACCACCCCGGCAGTGGGTTTTTTCGCAAGTGTGGATGTCGCCCATTTCGAGTGCGCCGGGCGTCGATGCTGCGGCGTAGATCGCCTGATGAATATTCGGGATCACCGGAATCGGCGGCGGGCCAGCGGGCAATTTGACCGCGTCGGGATCGGCTTGTAGATTCTCTTTGTTTCGCAGCCACGCGATATTTTTGCAGTCCGAGCAGCCCGAGCAGTCCGAGCAGCCCGAGCAGCCCGAGCAGCCCGAGCAGTCCGAGCAGCGCGAGCAGCGCGAGCAGTCCGAGCAGCGC
>JAQGKC010000192.1 GCA_028290305.1 Bradyrhizobium sp. | reverse complement strand
AATGTGTTTTATCACTTCAGTGACGATGCTTTCCACCTCATGCGGCATGGTGCCGCCATTGGTGTCGCACAGCACCACCCAGCGCGCGCCGGAATCGAAAGCCGCCCTGGCGCAGGCCAGCGCGAATTCCGGATTTTCCTTGTAACCGTCGAAAAAATGCTCGCAGTCGAGCATGACTTCGCGGCCGGCAGCTTTCGCAGCCTTCACGCTGTCGCGGATCGACGCGAGATTTTCCTCGTTGGTGGTCTCGAGCGCAACCCGCACCTGATAGGCCGATGATTTTGCAACAAAACAGATCGCGTCTGCCTTGGCCTCCAATAAGGCCGCGAGGCCCGGATCGTTCGAGGCCGAGCGGCCGGGGCGCCGGGTCATGCCGAACGCCGTGAAGCTCGCATGATCGAATTTCGGCTTCTCGGCAAAGAATTCCGTGTCGGTGGGATTGGCGCCGGGATAGCCGCCCTCGACATAATCGATGCCGAGGTCGTCGAGCATCTGCGCGATCAGTTGCTTGTCATGCAGCGTGAAATCGACGCCATTGGTCTGCGCACCGTCGCGCAGCGTAGTGTCGAACAGATACAGGCGTTCGCGGCTCATGTCGGAACTCCCGGCGCGGGGCCATCGGCCAGCGTCTTCTGCATCGTGGTGTTGGCAAGCCATTCGCCATTGACCGTCACGGTGTTGCGCTGCTTGGCGACATAACCGCGCTTTAAGAAAAATTCCTGCGCGTTGTCGCTGGCATCGACCGTGAGGCTCTTGGCGCCACGGCCGCCGGCGATTTTTTCCAGCGCCTCGCACAGCATCGACGCCACGCCCTGCCCAACCACGCTGGGATGAACGTAGAGCATGTCGATATGGTCGGCGCCCTTCAACGCAGCAAAACCGACCGGAGAATTCTGCAGCGTGGCGACCAGCGTGAGTTCGCCGGCCAGGCGCTTGCCGAATTGTTCTTCGTCATCCGCGGCGCTGGCCCACGCTTCCTGTTGCGCCTCGCTGTAATCGTCACCTGTCAGTTCCTCGATAGCGGCAACAAAGATCGCCGCCAGGATCGGCGTGTCCGCCGCAAGAAACGGCCGCAATGCAGGTTTAGGCAGTGCCTGTCCCATCGCTACCAGGCTCCCACAAGTTTCAGCGGAAACGGCGTGTCCAGGCGGCTCATCGCGCGACCTCCCAGGTGGTGCCATCCTTCGAATCCTTGATGACGATGCCCATCGCCGCGAGCTCATCACGGATACGGTCGGATTCCCTGAAGTCTTTTCGGGCGCGCGCGGCAGTGCGATCCAAAATCAAATCATCGATTAGCTTCGCGTCGATGCCGCTCGCCTGCTGTTTTCGCCCCTTCCATTCTGCCGCACTCTCGGAAAGGAAACCAACAAGCCGCAAGGAAGCAGCGAACGCGTTGCGATCTCGTTCATTCCCGGAAGCCGCGCTATTCCGCAGGCCGTGCAGCGATGCGATCATCTGTGGTGTATTCAGGTCGTCAGAGAGCGCCTCGATGACGGCGTCGGAAGGCCGCTCGCCTTTGACATCCGCAGCGACCCAGTACCAGTCGTCGAGCGTCTTCGCGCTTTCTTCCAGGCCTTTCAACGTCCAATCGATCGGCGAACGATAATGTGTCTTCAACATATTGAGGCGCAGCACTTCGCCGGGCCAATCCGCCAGCAGTTCCCTGATCGTCACGAAGTTACCCAGCGACTTCGACATCTTCTCGCCTTCGACCTGCAGGAAGCCGTTGTGCAGCCAGTAATTCGCCATCGTGCGCGTGCCGTGTGCGCAGCGCGACTGCGCGATTTCGTTTTCATGATGCGGAAAGATCAGATCGAGACCGCCACCATGAATGTCGAACACGTCGCCGAGATAAGCGGCACTCATGGCCGAGCATTCGATATGCCAGCCCGGACGTCCCCTGCCCCACGGACTTACCCATCCCGGCTCATCGGCGGATGACTGCTTCCACAGCACGAAGTCAGCGGGGTTTTTCTTGTGTGCGTCGACCGCGACGCGCGCGCCCGCCAGTTGCTCATCAAGCTTGCGGCCCGACAGCGCGCCATAGTCCGGCATCGATGCGGTATCGAACAGAACCTCGCTACCGGCTTCATAGGCATGGCCGCGCGCGATCAACTGCTTGATCAGCGTCACCATGTCGGCCTTGCCGTCGGCGCGCGGCAGCACGAAATCGGTCGCGCGCGGTTCAAACGTCGGCGGCAGGCAGCCTAGCGCCGCCACGTCCGCATGGAACTGTGTCGCCGTCTGCTCGGTAATCTTGCGGATCGCGTCGTTCAGCGGCAGGCCGGGAAAATCACGCGCGGCGCGCTCGTTGATCTTGTCGTCGACGTCGGTGATGTTGCGAACATAGGTGACGTGATCGGCGCCGTAGAGATGCCGCAGCAGGCGGAACAGCACGTCGAACACGATGACCGGGCGCGCATTGCCGATATGGGCGAAGTCATAGACTGTCGGCCCGCAGACATACATGCGCACGTTATTGGGATCGAGCGGCACAAAGGCGCGCTTTTCCTTGGTCAACGTATCGTGAAGGCGCAGTTCCATGGATATCCCGTCCCTTGCGGCCGGGCGTCCAGTGATCTCGTGTGAGAAAAGACGGCCTCAGCCAGCGAATCGCTAGCTCATAATCTCGCGGCAAATGCCACAAATGGCGAGGAAACCGTTCATAAGGGATACCATGGGCCAGCCCGGGGGATGGCGTCAAGTGCCCGCTGGAACCCGACTCCGGCCGGGAAAAACGCCGCCGCCGGCCATGGTTAATCATTGTTAACCTTTTGGCTTTATGGAATGAGGGCGGTCCTCTCATCCATTGGTGCGTTTATGCGATCCATGTCAGCGCTTTTAGCCTGCACGTTCCTCCTCGCCGCGTCGGCGGCATCCGCCGATAGCCGCGTTTTCATCATTGAAAATCAGGCGGACGGTTACGGGGTCGACCAGTGTCTCGCCAAGGGCGAAAAATGCGGTGCGCATGCCGCCTTGTCCTATTGCCAATCGCGGGATTTCGCACAGGCCTCGTCCTACCGGCGCGTCGACCCGGACGAAGTGACGAGATCCGTTCCCAAGACCAGTGGTGAGACCTGCCACCATGCCGGCTGCAATGAATACGTCGCCATTACCTGCCAGCGCTGAGCCGATCTGACGCGGCAAATCAAGGGCTGTCCCTGCCACACTGGCGCCCCGGAAACGACGTGACGCTGCCCTGAGAAGCAGGTATGGGAAGGTCGCGTTGGCCGCGCCTTTGGTCTCCTGCCGCGCGGTATTGTTCTAATGGCCGGATATGCCTGAAACGCTGATTACTCCCTTCTCCAGATGGATCTTGGCCTGCGCTGCGCTGTTCGGCAGCGTCGTGCTGAGCGTTGACGCCTCGGCGCAGATGGACCCGTCTGCACCACCGTCGCAAGGAGCACCGCCGGTCAATCCGATGTGCCCGCGGCTGGAAGCGCAATTGGCGACCATCGACCGCGGTGGCGGCAGTGGGGACCCGGCCAGGGATGACCAGATCCGCCGTTATCAGGATGCTGCTACCAAGCAGCAGGGCGAACTCGAGCGCGTCACGTCGCAGGCTAAGCGCATGGGTTGCGACAGTTCCGGATTTTTCTCGCTGTTCAGCGGCCAGTCGGCGCAATGCGGTCCAGTCAACAACCAGATCCAGCAAATGCGGGCTAACCTGGATCAGATCACGACCAGCCTCGAGCGGCTACGCGGCGGCGGTTTCGGCGGCTCCGAGCGCGACAATCAGCGCCGCTCGGTGCTGACGGCGCTCGCGCAGAATAATTGCGGGCCGCAATATGCCAACGCCGCGCCAGGCCCGGGCGGTTTTCTGAACAATCTGTTCGGCAACAACAACAATAATCCCGGCGCGAATCCAGGTGTGCCTGGCGCCGATGTCGGGCCGCAGTCCGGAACCTACCGCACGGTCTGCGTCCGCACCTGCGACGGTTTCTATTTTCCGATCTCGTTCGCCACCGTGCCGGCGCGCTTCCCCGACGACGAAAAAACCTGCAAGGCGCTATGCCCGGCGACGGACGCCAACCTTTTCACCTATCGCAATCCCGGCGAAGACATGAGTTCGGCGGTGTCGGTCAACGGCCAACCTTATTCGTCATCCCCGAATGCGTTTCGTTACCGTCAGGAGTTCAATCCGTCCTGCGCTTGCAAGGCCGCCGGACAGACCTGGTCCGACGCGCTGAAAACCATCGACGACAAAGCCGCCGCCGAACAGCAAGGCGACATCATCGTCACCGAAGAGAGCGCGAAGAAGATGTCGCGGCCGCAGCCGAAACCCACTCCGACCGCAGCCAAGAAGGGCACGGCTCCGGCAGGCACAGCGACCACGGCGCCGGCGGCTCCCGACGATCCGGCGAGCACCACGGCGGCATCTCCGAGCGCCGCGCCGGACAACAAGCAGATCCGTACCGTGGGCCCGACCTTTATCCCCGCGCGTTAGCGCATGATCCGCCAAAGTGTGAGCGGTTTGGCGCAAAGATCATGCGCTCTTTTAAGTTTGGAGCGCGGTCCGACGCAAAACCGGATTCCACTTTTGCTGATCGCGCTCCAGTCCTATCCTTCAAACGCTTCCGCCGATCCGCGGCTCGCGCGCGACACCAGCGTGTCGTCGGGTTCGGGCAGCGCCTTGGCCATGTCGCGAAACTTGTTGGTGATGGGATAGCGGCGGTCGCGCCCGAAATTCTTGCGCGTCACCTTGACCCCCGGGGCCGCCTGCCGCCGCTTGTATTCGGCGATATTGAGCAGGCGATCGATCCGCGCCACCACCTCGCGATCGAATCCCGCGGCGACGATCGAGGTCAGCGGCTCTTCCCGCTCGACCAGGCGTTCGAGGATCGCATCGAGCACGTCGTAAGGCGGCAAGGAATCCTGATCGGTCTGGTTTTCGCGCAGTTCCGCGGTCGGCGGCCGCGTGATGATGTTCACCGGAATGACTTCGCCCGATGGCCCCAGTGCACCCTCCGGCTTCCATGAATTACGCAGGCTCGAGAGCCGAAATACCTCGGTCTTGTAGATATCCTTGATCGGATTGAAGCCGCCGTTCATGTCGCCATAGAGCGTGGCATACCCCACCGACATTTCCGACTTGTTGCCGGTCGTGACCACCATCGCGCCGGTCTTGTTGGAAATCGCCATCAACAGCGTGCCGCGCGCGCGCGCCTGCAGATTCTCTTCGGTGATATCGCGCGGCAATCCTGCGAAGGTGCCCGACAAAATCTCCTCAAAGCCGTTCACGGCCTGCGCGATCGGCAGCACCTCGTAGCGGATGCCGAGCCGGCTTGCGAGCTTGGCCGCGTCGTCAAGCGATACCTGCGCGGTAAACCGAAATGGCAGCATCACGCCACGAACGCGTTCCGCCCCCAGCGCATCGACCGCTATCGCCGCGCACAATGCGGAGTCGATGCCGCCGGATATGCCGAGCAGCACGCCAGGAAATCCGTTTTTCCTGACATAATCGCGCAGGCCCAGCACGCAGGCGGCGTAGTCGCCCTTGTCGCCATCGAGCAGCGGCGCAACCGGGCCGGCGCAGCGCCAGCCAGCTTCGCTTTTGCTCCAGCGCAGGGTCGTGATGCTCTCCTCGAACGCTGGAAGCTGTGCCGCTACCGACAGATCGGCATTCAGGGCGAACGACGCGCCGTCGAACACGAGTTCATCCTGCCCGCCGACCTCGTTGAGATAGATCAGCGGCAGTCCGCTCTCGGTGACCCGCGCCACCGCGATCGACAACCGCAAATCATTCTTGTCGCGCGCGTAAGGCGAACCGTTCGGCACGATCAGAATTTCCGCGCCGGTCTCCGCCAGACATTCGACGACATTTTCGTAATCCTCCGACTCTTCGAGCCAAATGTCCTCGCAGATGGGAACGCCGACCCTGATGCCGCGGATGGTCACCGGGCCGGCGGCAGGCCCGCGCGCGAACAGGCGCTTTTCATCGAATACGCCATAGTTCGGCAGATTGGCCTTGAAACGAATGGCACTGATGCGCCCATTGTCCAGCAAGGCACAGGCATTATAGAGCTTGCCGTCCTCGACCCAGGGACTGCCGATCAGCATCGCCGGGCCGCCGTCGGCGGTCTCTCGCGCGAGCTCTTCGATAGCGGCGCGGCATGCCGACTGAAACGCGGGCTTGAGAACCAGATCCTCCGGCGGATAACCGGCGATGAACAATTCGGGCAAGACGACGAGATCGGCGCCATCGGCCCGCGCCTGCGCGCGCGCGGTGCGCGCCTTCGCGGCGTTACCCCTGACATCGCCGACCGTCGGGTTCAACTGGGCCAGCGTGATCGTAAACTCGGCAGCACGTTCTGTCATGGAGGGATGGTGCCTTGGGCAGGGGCAAACTGCAATTGCATGCTTTAGACCGCGCCTATGCGTTCGGCGATGGCGAACAACCAGAACAGCCCCGCCATGACGAGCGCTACTCCCACCGCCGCGGAGCCCATATCCTTGACCCGCCCGATCTGCGGGTCATGATCGGTGGTCAGGCGGTCGGCGAGCTTCTCGATCGCGGTGTTGAGCAGTTCCACGACCAGAACCAGAACAACCACCGCGATCAGCTCGACGCGGCGCATGACGGTCACGCCGATCAGCCACGCCATCGGCAAAGCGAGCGCCAGTGCAAACAGCTCTTCGCGGACGGCCTGCTCGGAGCGGATCGCAAAGATCAGGCCGTTGCGCGTATTGATCGTGGCCCGCCAGAACCGCAGCAATTCAAAGTCCCGCCGCGACCGGCATCGGCTGCACCTTGCTGCCGCGCTCCTGTTTGAGCAATTCCGCGATCAGGAAAGCCATGTCGATCGACTGCTCGGCGTTGAGACGGGGATCGCAGACCGTGTGATAGCGGTCGTTGAGAGCCTCGTCGGTAATGGCGCGCGCGCCGCCGATGCATTCGGTCACGTCCTGGCCGGTCATTTCCAGATGGACGCCACCGGCGTGGGTGCCTTCCGCCGCATGGATGGTGAAGAACGACTTCACTTCCGACAAGATCCGGTCGAACGGCCGGGTCTTGTAGCCCGAGGTCGAGGTGATGGTGTTGCCGTGCATCGGATCGCACGACCAGACCACGACCCGGCCTTCGCGCTGCACCGCGCGGATCAACTGCGGCAGATGATCGGCGACCTTGTCGGAGCCGAAGCGGTTGATCAGCGTGAGGCGTCCGGGCTCGTTGTCCGGGTTGAGCACATCGATCAACCGCAACAACTCGTCCGGCTTGAGCGACGGACCGCATTTCAATCCGATCGGATTCTTGATGCCGCGGAAATATTCCACATGGGCGTGATCGAGCTGGCGAGTGCGGTCGCCGATCCAGATCATGTGGCCCGAGGTCGCGTACCAGTCGCCGGTGGTGGAATCGACCCGCGTGAAGGCCTGCTCGTAGCCGAGCAACAGCGCTTCATGGCTGGTGTAGATGTCGGTGGCGCGCAATTCTGGATGGCTTTCGAGATCGAGACCGCAGGCGCGCATGAAATTCAGCGCGTCGGAAATCCGATCGGCCAGCTCCTTGTAACGTCGCGACTGCTGGGAATCCTTGAGGAAACCAAGCATCCACTGGTGCACGCTGCCGAGATTGGCGAAACCGCCGGTCGCGAAGGCGCGCAGCAGATTCAAGGTCGCCGCCGACTGACGATACGCCATCAACTGACGCTGCGGATCGGGCGTGCGCGACCCAGCCGTGAACGCGATATCGTTGACGATGTCGCCGCGGTAACTCGGCAGCTCCACGCCGTCGACCTTTTCCATCGGCGATGAGCGCGGCTTGGCGAACTGCCCGGCGATGCGGCCGACCTTCACCACCGGCAGCGCACCGGCATAGGTCAGCACCACCGCCATCTGCAGCAGCACGCGGAAGAAATCCCGGATGTTGTTGGCGCCATGCTCGGCAAAGCTTTCGGCGCAGTCACCGCCTTGAAGCAGAAAGGCCTCGCCGGCGGCGACACGCGCCAGCGCCTTTTTCAGGTTGCGGGCCTCACCTGCAAAAACCAGCGGAGGAAACGTGGCAAGCTGCGCCTCGACATCGGCCAATGCCTTCGCATCGGGATAATCAGGCATCTGCAACACCGGTTTGGCGCGCCAGCTGTCGGGTGTCCACCGCTCGGACATGACGTTAACTCCTGAGCAAAAACCGCTACTTATTGGGGATAGTGAAGGGCCGCGTTATACACAGGCTGGAGACGGACCGCCAGTTGGATTTCCGCCCCGCAAGACAAGCCCTTGCGGCACCAGCCGAATCCGCATTTGCTGAATGCAGCGCAAAAGCAAGGGGGAAACGGCGGGTGGCAGAGGCTGCGCGGGACGACGTTTTCATCGATGACATCAGCTTCCCCGCTGCGGACGGATATTTGCTGGGGGCGACCCTGTTTTTGCCCCGCGGCGCCAAGCGCCATGCCGTTCTGATCAATTCCGCCACCGCCGTGCCCCGCAAGATCTACCGGGGTTTCGCCGGTTATCTCGCAGGGCGGGGCTGCGCCGTCCTGACCTATGACTACCGCGGCATCGGCGATTCCCGCCAGATGTCGCTGCTCGGCTATAACCAGCCGAAATCGCTGGCCGGCTTCAAGGCCTCGATGTCGGACTGGGCTGCGCTCGATGTCACGGCCGCGGTGGCCTGGATGCGCGAACGCTACAAAAACCTGCCTCTCGCCTATGTCGGCCATTCCTTCGGCGGCCAGGCGCTGGGACTGCTTGCCAACAACAGCGAGGTATCGCGGGCGCTGCTGATCGCAGCGCAAGCCGGTTACTGGAAGCTGATGGCCTCGCCGGAACGCTACCGCGTCTATGCCATGCTGAATTTCGTCGGCACTCCCCTCACCCGATTCCTGGGCTATGCGCCGGGCTGGAGCGGGTTGGGCGAAGATCTGCCGAAGGGCGTCTTTCAGCAATGGGTGAGCTGGGTCATGAGCAAACGCTATCTGTTCGACGATCCCGATCTCGGCGGCCTGCCAAATTTTCCGAAATATCAGGGCGTGTTGCGCGCGCTGTGCCTTTCCGACGATCCCTGGGCGACGCGACCGGCGGTCGAATTGCTTTGTTCGGGATTCACCTCGATCAAGCCTGAAATCCTGACCATCACGCCGGCTGACGCGGCGGCGACCCGGATCGGCCATCTCGGTTTCTTCCGCGCCGAGCATCGCGACACGCTCTGGCGAGGCGCCGCGGAATGGATTCAGGCGGCGGAGTAGGCTCGATGGACCGTCAGCGAGCCACCGGGTCGCGCGAATGCGCGCCCGATGACAGGCTCCGCGAAGCAATCCACCAAGCCGCGAGAAAGAATGGATTGCTTCGTCGCTGCGCTCCTCGCAATGACGGAGCCCAATTCCAGACACGCCTCCGCATTCCCGCGGCGCGATGCGCCCGAGGTTTTCGCCAGCTTCCCTCATAACGGAGGGCGTGGGGAATGCCGGGTGCCCGCTGCACCCGCAGTCTCGTGTGCAATGGTGGAGGTAGCACACGAGGTCGTCACCACAGGTTCACCGGAACACCCGGCATTCCCGCACGCAATGGTTTTAACGGTCTATTCCGTGCTCTCCCCGGCGACGAATTCGTCTTGTCACCGTCATTGGCGAATGAACGGCATGAACAAAGCCCGGTCGGGCCGACATGCCTTACGCCAACTTGACACCAGCAACGGGTGCCAGGACCACACGGCTTCACCGTCCGCAACAACAGCCGTTCGTCCGCGCGCCCTTGATCGCTCACAGGCCTGTTCGGCCCGCCCTGCGAGTTCAGCCGCGCCCGACGCTGCCGCGTCCACCGCATCCCGCCCCGCGTCCGTGACGATCGCGATACGCCCCTCGTGGGCTTATCGATTAGGCTGGGCGTATATAAATTATCATGGTATTTCAAATAGTTACATGAATTTTCTGGAATGGGTGTCCTCGGAGTGTCCTAGCCAGATTCCGGATCAAAGCAAGCAGGCCTTGCGGCAGCGGTACCTGTGAATAGCCGGGAGAAGGTAGCAATCTTCGGATCACTACCCGCACCGTGTCATCCTATGTGACACCCGATTCGTAGGAAAAACCAACTCATGGGTGCTGGCAGTGAAGCCGCAGACTGACGACATCGATAACCTACTCGCGATTTTCACCATCAAAACGTTGCGCGATTTGAAGAAGCATTGTCGCGGGGCGACAATCAGTGAAAGCGAACTAGCAAATTTCATCATGTGGTGTAAGTCGGCAGGCGCACCGTTCCTGCACTCAGCCCATCACCGCCAGTTCGTTCCAGAGCATTTGCATCTTTCAGACTCAGACCTTGCGGCACTCGCGGGGAACGGTGTTGGCCGATTTAAGCCAGCCGCTCAAAAAGCTGCCAATAAGGTCCAGGCCACATTTGACGAAAGACGGTTGCTTTCCGGGCATCTGTTCTGGAACGCGCAAACATGGCATTTCTTCTATTTTGATAATCATGATCGAGATAGATACAAAAACCACTGGGTAGGTGGGCCTCATATCCACCTGATAAATCACTTATGGCCAAATCAATCAGCCGAAGCAGTCTGTGAGCAGTTCTGTAACGGAAATCCTATCATGAGAGGGGCACTCCATCTTCGATTGTCTTTGATAGACTATGGCTCGCCGGCCAACACTGGTTTGCTGTAATATTTTTGGCTCGCTGCGGATGGCGGATTTTTACGTGCCTTGCCGACGTCCGGTTTGAACCGCATAGCGGACTCAAGTTGGACATCACGCCATGTCCGAAAAGTGCCAACAACGGACCCATGCACCTCAGGAAAACGCTCATCCGCAACCGGAATTACGCGACCGAAGGCGCGGACTCGCTACAGCATTGTCGTCCAATGAGTGTGCGCGAGCGGTGGCCCTATTGTCACAGCAGCCAAAAACCGCTCGGTGGTCGCCCGATCCCGGGTTGCCCGCAAGCGGCGGCCGTTCGTATGGTGGTGGATAGAAGAATCTCAAAAAACCGATTTCGTGCAAGGCGACGCGCGAGCAAGGAGACGGTCGTGCTGTTACCGATCAACGGCCGCTATCGACGGCCGGTCCCGGGCGGCATGGCGCTGTGGAGCCACGCCGAGGCGCCGCTCGCCCGATCCCACGGCCGCGGCCGGCCGCGTGCCCTGCGCGCGGCGCTGCTGGCCTCCTCGGCCTTGCTGCTCGCGGGCTTGCCGGCGGCGGCGCAGAATGCGACCTGGAACTTCACCGGAACCCGCGATTTCAATACTGCTGGCAACTGGACCCCGGCCACGGTGCCGACCGATACCGCCTTGTTCGGCGTGTCGACCCAAAACAGCGGCGTGTCGTTCTCGAACAATACCACGATCGGGGGCTGGACGTTCAATTCCGGGGCGTCGGCCTACAGTTTCGCCAATGTCAACGATTTGGCATTCACCGGCGCCGGCATCGTGATCAACGGCGGCAGCGCCAGCATCACCTCCGGCGGTTCCCTGGAGTTCTTCAACACCAGCACGGCCGGCAGCGCCACCATCACCAACAACAACGTCCTTGCTTTCTTCAACACGAGCACGGCCGGCAGCGCCTTCATCACCAACAACAACGTCCTTTCTTTCATCGACACCAGCACGGCCGGCAGCGCCACCATCACCAACAACGGGTCCGTGGGCTTCTCCAACACCGGCACGGCCGGCAGCGCCACCATCACCAACAACAACGTCCTTGTTTTCAACATCACGAGCACGGCTGGCAACGCCACCATCACCAACAACAACAGCCTGAACTTCAACCACTCCAGCACGGCCGGCAACGCCACCATCACCAACACCGGCGGCCTGCAATTCCACGACACCAGCACCGCCGGCAACGCCACCATCATCAACAACAACATCAGCACATTACAATTCTTCGACACGAGCACGGCCGGCAACGCCAGCATTACCAATAACGGGGGCGCCACAGCCACAATACAATTCTTCAATACGAGCACGGCCGGCAACGCCACCATCACCAACAACCGCACTCTCTCCTTCTCCGACAGCAGCACGGCCGGCAATGCCAGCCTCGTCAACAACGCTGTCGTGGATTTCTTCAACACGACCACGGCCGGCAACGCCACCATTACCAACAACGCCTTCATGGCCTTCCACGACACCAGCACGGCCGGCGACGCCACCCTCATCAATAATTCCGGTTTGGGTTTCGGGAATGCGAGCACGGCCGGCAACGCCACCATCACCACCAACAGCGGCGGCACAACTATCATTGGGACCTCGGCCAGCGGCGGAACGGCGCGATTCATCCTTAACGGTACCGGTGCGCTCGACATTTCAGGCCTCACGACCGGCGGCACCACGGCCGGGTCGGTCGAGGGCGGCGGCAATGTCTTTCTCGGCGCGAAAATCCTGACGGTTGGCGGCAATAATCTCTCGACGACCTTTTCCGGCGTGATCCAAGACGGCGGTTTCGCCGGCGGCACTGGAGGTTCGCTGTTCAAGGTCGGCACCGGCACGCTGACGCTGACCGGCACCAACACCTATACGGGCGGCACCACGATCGACGCTGGGGCCGCACTCCAGGTCGGCAATGGTGGTGCCGGCGGTTCGATCGTCGGCAATGTCGCCGATGCTGGAACGCTGATCTTCAACCGGTCGGATAGCTATACGTTTGTCGGCGCCATCACTGGAGCCGGCGCGCTTGCGCAAAACGGCAGCGGCACCACGATCCTCACCGGGACCAGCACCTACATTGGTCCGACCATGGTCAATGGCGGCACACTTTCGGTGAATGGCTCGATCGCTTCGTCGAACGTCACGGTGAACCCGGGCGGCACGCTCGGCGGCAACGGCACCGTCGGCAACACCACGATCAACGGCGGCGCGCTGGCGCCCGGCAATTCGATCGGTCTTTTGACCGTGCAGGGCAGCCTGGTGTTCACGGCGGCGTCCAGCTACATGGTGGAGGTGTCGCCAGCGAATGCCGACCGCGTCAACGTCACGGGCGCAGCGACGCTCGGCGGCGCTACCGTCAATGCCTCGTTCGCGGCGGGGACCTATGTGGCGA
The DNA here is from genome assembly GCA_028290305.1 of Bradyrhizobium sp. Next base: position 23,615 of record JAQGKC010000192.1, on the reverse strand, counting down.
AGCAATATACCATCCTGAACGCCACCGGCGGCGTCAGCGGCACCTTCGGCGCCGAGGTCAACACCAACCTGCCGGCGAATTTTCAGACCAGCCTGAGTTACGATGCCAACAATGCCTATCTCAACCTGCTGCTGACTTTCGCTGTTCCCACCGGCCTCAACGCCAATCAGCAGAATGTCGGCAATGCGCTGACGAACTTCTTCAACACCACCGGCGGCATTCCCCTGGTGTTCGGCGCGCTGACGCCGGCCGGTCTCACGCAAGCCTCCGGCGAACTGGCGACGGGATCGCAACAAACTACCTTCGACGCGATGAACCTGTTTATGGGTCTGTTGACCGATCCTTTCATCGCCGGACGCGGCGATGGCGTGACTGGGGGCGCAGGCGCGCCGCAATTCGCCGAAGAGAATGATAGTGCCAGCGCCTATGCCGCGAACGGCAAACCGCGCTCGAAGAGCGAGCGCGACGCTTATGCCGCCATCTATCGCAAGGCGCCGCCAATCGCCGACACCTTCGCGCAGCGCTGGAGCGTCTGGGCGGCTGGTTTCGGCGGATCGCAAAGCACCGACGGCAATGCGGCGCTGGGATCGAACAATACGAACAGCCGCATCGCGGGAGCCGCGGTTGGCGCCGATTATCGCTTCTCGCCATTCACCTTGGCCGGTTTTGCGCTCGCCGGCGGCGGCACCAATTTTTCCATTGCCAACGGTCTTGGTACCGGCCGCTCCGACCTGTTCCAGGCCGGTGCGTTCGTTCGCCACACCGTAGGCCCGGCCTACATTTCCGGCGCTCTCGCCTATGGCTGGCAGGACATCACCACCAACCGCACGGTCACGATTGCCGGTATCGACCAGTTGCAGGCGCGCTTCAACGCCAACGCTTTCTCGGGCCGCGCCGAAGGCGGCTACCGTTTTGTCTCGCCCTGGATCGGCGGCATCGGCATCGCGCCTTACGCCGCCGCTCAGTTCACCACCTTCGACCTGCCGGCCTACGCCGAACAGGCCCTCATCGGCACCAATAATTTTGCGCTGGCCTATGGCGCCAAGAGCGTCACCGATCCGCGCAGCGAACTCGGCTTCCGCACTGACAAGTCCTTTGCGATGCCCGACGGTGTCCTCACGCTGCGCGGCCGTCTCGCCTGGGCGCATGATTACGACACCCACCGCTCGATCGCCGCGACATTCCAGACGCTGCCGGGCGCGAGCTTCGTCGTCAACGGTGCGGCGCAGGCCTCTGACTCGGTGCTGACCACAGCTTCCATCGAGTGCAAATGGACCAACAACTGGTCGATCGCCGCGACGTTCGAAGGCGAGTTCTCCAACGTCACCAACAGCTATGCCGGCAAGGGTGTGGTGCGATATGCGTGGTAGATCTGGGCAGGGCTGCTGCGCTGCATCACACTTGCCCTCACCACGTCAGTTTCGGGTCATTCGCGTCGTTTCCGCGCTGCACCCGAACAGTCCGGGTTGCCCCCGATAGCGGACATTGCGTAATGAGCTCCAGGCGTCACCTAGGTCGGTGGCCACCGTCAGCGCCGAATCATCGTCGTCCGGATCCACCCAAACGTTAGGTTTGTAGGCTTTGTCGGCGCCACGCTTTAACAGCGTTCTCCGTATCAGATTTTGGTTCGGGCTCATTCCAACAATCCCAAAACGCAATTGTTTGGCTGTTGGGTTTTCTCCTGGGCTCGGCAACCCGGACCCGCGTCGGAAGAAGGCTCGCATCGCCAACGACCAATGCTTCCCCAATATCCAGAATCGGCAGCAGATCGCCGAAGCTTCCAAGGCTGTCAGGCAAAAGCCGCGTTATCACGGCTTGATCGTCCCCATTGGTAAGCCGCATGGCGATAACGTTATTGCATTGGCTTAACACCGTCCGGTTCACTTCAGCCGGGCGTTGGCTGATTACGACCAAGCCAACTCCATATTTGCGACCCTCCTTCGCAATACGCTCAAAAATCTGAACCGATACGGCGTCGCCACTATCGGCGGTGGCGCGTTCAGGAATGTACAAATGCGCCTCGTCACATAGGAGAGCGATCGGATGGCGCTTGTCGGCACGGGTCCATTGATTCGTCGTGAAGATTAAACGGCCCAGCAAGCTCACCATCAAAGGCAGCACATCCGAAGGCACTTCCGAAAAGTCGATGATTTTGATCCAGCCGCACTTGTCTTTTTGTGCTCCACGGCCGCCTATGAGCTTGTGGACCATCGTCGATAGCCATTCCATCTCCATACATGCGGCCGGAGGCTGGAACAGAAAACCAAGTCGTCGATCCTGTCGTTTGGATTCGAGACGAGCGATCAACCGACTAAGCTTGTCAAAATAGGCCCCCTGTTTTTCAGTGCCAGCTCGCGCGCCGGGCACCATTTCAGAATTGGCGCTTTCAAGCTCGGCGAATACAGCATTTAGGTCAAACGGAACGGGGCTATCGATCGTGAAATTCGCCAAAATATCCGCGTATTTCGGGTCGGCCAAGGCGGCGCGCTTCGCATCCGTGATACAACGGGTCATCATCATTGTCTGGTTCGGTGCGTTCTGATCGCTACGATCCACGAATAGCGAAACAAGCGCCTCATATCCCAGCAACCAATATGGAAGGTGCAGGACGCCATCTTCCATGCCCGTCTTTTTCTCAATATCTACGGGGCCGGCTATCCGCATATGGCAGAATTCATCGCCATCCAACGGTTTGTATTCACCGTGTATGTCGAACAACACGACATTCGCCTGTGGAAGCTGTGCTACCTGATCGAGCAGGCGCGCGGTGGTCCATGATTTTCCTGAGCCTGTGCTTCCGACAATGACAGCATGACGCTGAAACAGTTTGTTTCCGTTGAGGAATGCTTCTGCCTCCTCGTCAAGCGTGAAAGTCCCGAGTGACAAGCGCGAGCCATCGCCTGACACGTTGGAAATTACCTGCATAAATTTGGTAAGGCGCTCCCCTTCGAGCGAAAAGCAGTTAGCATCAATTTCAGGGACGGTTTCAAGGGTCCTGCGAAAAACGTTGTTGGCCAATCCGACTTTATCGAGCAGCGTTCCGATCATCGTGATTTTTACGAGATTGTTTTCCGATAACGGCTGCTCAGGTGAAGGATCCTCGCCTTCCACAATGCTACGCTCGTCAGTTCGTCTGGTGATCCTCGTGACAACGCCGATCAAGTGTTGCCCAGCCTTGCTGCTCTGCAAGACGGTTAGCCGATTGACCTGGATGCGCCGGAGGCGCTCGATATCGTCCACACGTATGGTTACGGTCGCCGTGTCCACGGATATAACGCATCCGAGCGCCTCATTATCTTTGTATTCAAACAAGGGCATTGCTAATCCTCTATGTCACGAGCGTCAGAAATCCATTTAGCGACCAAAAATCTTTGTACGGTATTTCGATGCCTGACGGATGCTCGTGTGTGAAAGCGCGCGTCCCGTCGGTAGTTTTTTCGAAGGCCAGATAGCTCGTGCCAGCCTTCAACTTCAAAAACGCTTTTGCTTCGTCCGTCAGAACCTGTGCTAGCACTGTGAAGGCATCAAGGTCGCGGGTGTTATAACCTCGGTATACGGTTCCTTGTTTGCCCGTGATGGCAACAATCCTACTCAGCCCGGAATTTAAGACCTCAGTGCTACTACGTCGCGATCGGGGCTGCCTGACCAAAGCTGCTCGTTTACATAACTATGCCAGCCGTTAGCGGTAGAGTACACATAGAAAGCAAGGGCTTCGACGTTGGTAATTTCCTCGTGAAATTTATCATCCAACGCTTCGAGTTTGCAGATTTTACTCGAGCATTTCGCTGTCTCGTCGACGCCGATTAGCCTCCTCAGCACATCAAGAAATTCAGATCCTCGCACTCGGTCTGCATCCAATGCGTCGTTGGAAAATGGATTGCACACTATTGGCCAAGGTAAATAAAGCATTGATGGTTAATAAGTGGTGATAGGCGAAATCGAGAAACGAATGTCCGCTCGGATCAAAAAAGCCGAACTCTTAGGCAGCTTTAGCTCAAACGGCGGATGTTGATTGACGTTATGGTGATCTGTCGCAACGCCTCCATCCACTGATTTGGCCTGTCCAGCCCCATTCTCAAAAATATGCCCATTCCCACCTGACCCAAATCACCTCCATATCCCCCGCCGTCCCACCCCCACGAGGGGCGTATCGAAACTCCATACGGCTCCATATGAGTTCATGGTGGTGCAGTTAATCGATTGATATATCGAGTATTATCCCCACATAAGTGCTATGGTCTCCATGCCCCTCTACACCCATCGGCGGGACACTTTCGGGACACCAAAGGAATTTCCATGGCACGTCGCACACGCTCCGCCGATCTCGAAACGCGTACCGCACGTCTAAAGCTCCCGATCAGAAAGAAGTCGTACCCGGTCCAGATCGCACCTGGCATTCAGTTGACCTATCGCCGCAACAAAGGCGCTGGCGCTTGGTCAGTCAAAGCACCATGGCTGAGGAAGATTTGTATCGCTGATGACTTCGAAGATGCCAACGGCGAAACCGTCATGACCTATTGGCAGGCGCTAGATAAGGCCCGCAGCCTTGCACGCGCTGGTGAAGGCCACAGCGACGCCCCTATTATCGTCAGTGAAGCCATCGACAATTATGAAACCGACCTAATTGCGCGCGGTGCGGCTAAAGCTAACGCGACGCAGATTCGGTTTAACCTGCCTGACACGCTGGCGGCCAAGCCAGTAGCGTTGCTCGATGAAAAAGAACTGAGGACGTGGCGCAACAAACTCGTCAAGGACGGAATGAAGCCTGCATCTGCTGACCGAATCGGTCGCGTGTTCAAGGCAGCGTTGAATCTTGCTGCGAGCGATGACCCGCGCATTACTAACAGGGCGGCATGGCGGAATGGATTGAAGCGGCTGGGCCGAGCGAGTCGAGCCAAGTTTGCAGGGTCTCTTGATACTGGTGCGATATGCTTGTGTCTGCGAAAACAAATTGCGAGATGCTGTCGATACTTGCTCCGAATGTCTGAAGCCGGGGCCTATCGATGGCAATGTTACGATCTTCCAATGAGAAGATGCGCACCCTTTGGCTAGGTACTTCGCGAACTATGTAGGCGGAATGGGTTACGATAACGGCCACGGAGTTGGTGGGCACATTACCTCAACCTTGCCGGCCTCGCTCGTCATCAAGATTATTCAGGCGACATGGAGATGCATCAATTCAAAAGACCGGGATGTTTATCTTCGCGCATTGGCCGGCAGGGAAATTTTTCCAGTCAGCAAGCTTTTCCAAAAATTATTTCAAAGCAGCAACACAACAATTAATATCGTCACGACCAACTATGATCGTGTCGCTGAATACGCGAGCGACACCGCCGGCTTGGCTCACTCCACGGGGTTTGTTCCGGGATATATCCAGACGAGGGAAGGGACCGACCGTGTAACGCTCTATCGGGGCGCAAAGCCGGCCCGCACTGTACGCATATGGAAAGTGCATGGATCGTTGGATTGGTTCGAAAGGGAAGACGGGACAACCGTTTCCGCGCCTCTGTTTGAAGTGCCCCCGGCTTCCCTGACACCGCTGATTGTCTCACCCGGAGTGAGCAAATTCCAGCGTACACACGATGAACCGTTCCGCTCGGCAATCCAGGGCGCCGACCGTGCCTTGGAGCATGCGGAAGGATATGTTTGCGTCGGATTTGGCTTTAGAGATTCTCATATTGAACCCAAGCTCGTCGAGCGTTGCCGTCAGACGAACGTCCCTATCAGCGCCCAATACGTTCAGGATGAGATTGTAAGATTTCCTGCGTTTACGAGCGCATCATTTTCTGAAGCAGGCGCCTTTGGCGGGAAACGTCTTATTTATCATTAGGGCGTTAAGTGCGAGAGCGATTTGGTGGTTGTCGCCGAATTTTCACGAGGAAGAAGCTCTTCTTCCTACCGACTGCAGTTTTTCGGGTCGTTGATAAGGAATTTCACTCAGTTGGGGATGAACACGTTAAGCTCGTAATCATTCTTCAAGAGACCGCTAAGAGACCGTAGATGACCGATCGAGACAAGGAATACTCGAACAACAACCAGCCAAGCCGCCATCTGGAAGAAAGCGTATCTTCCGGTCGAATAACTCAGGCTGAGGCTGAGGTTATTAGGCTCTTTTTCGCAACCAAGCCGCCGGGGAACTGGCCTTCCTCCAGTCTTCAGCGACGGATGCAAGGTTCGGGCGGCTGAACAGCTCGCAGGGCGGCGACTTTTTTTGTTTCACAGAAATTACCGTGTCTCACTTATGGGGGGCAGTCCAGCAGTGTCTCCGTAATTCCGTAATTCGCTCCTAACCGTTAGAGTGCGCTCGAGGAAGCTGGGCTGATCGCGTTCAGGAATGCCTGGGCGGCTGCGGAAAGCACTCTTTGCCGATGCACGCAAACTTGAATTCCCGTGACGAGCAGATGGGAGTCCCTGAGCTTCACGCTGACCAGCAAGCCTGCCGCCAAATCCCGTTCGACCGAAAAATGTGGAAGCAGGGTGCACCCTACTCCATACCTTACAAGGCTCCGAACAAGTTGAACGGAATTTGTTTCCAGGACATCGGTCGCGACGAGGTTGACCGCATTCAGGTGGCGATCCACAATTCTGCGAATACCGAATGATTGATCAGGCATGATCAGCGTGTGCTGGACGACATCGGCCAGCGCGAGTTGCCTGCGACGGGCCAACGGGTGATTAGGCGCCACGACCAGACTTAAAGATTCGATCTGCGAACTTTGCACCCGGATTTCCGGACGCTCCGAGGTGATGAAGACGACACCGATGTCGCTGTCTCCCGCAATGAGCGCTTCAATGATGCGGTCGGTGCTCATCACGGCAACGCGGAAGTTGATCTCGGGATATATGGTCTTGAAGCGCGCGATGTGGCGAGGCAGCCAGTTCTCCACCGCGCCCTCAATGCAATGAACGACGACTTCGCCCCGCTTCAAGCCTTCCAGTTCCGCGATCCGCCATCGCGCGCGATCAAGGTCGCGCACCGTGCTGTGCAGTTGTTCAACCAGAACAAGGCCGGCGGCGGTGAGCTTCATTCCCTTGGCTCGCCGCTCGAAGAGTTTCGCCTTCAGATCATGCTCAAGCTTCGCGATCTTCCGGCTGACCGCCGACGGCGCCACATGGAGCCGATCGGACGCCTGCCGAATTGATTGGCATTCTGCCGTTTCCAGAAAATAGCGGAGCGCCGTGAAATCCAAATATCCATTCCTTTTCAATATCTTACAAATTTACCGACTGTTCAAGCGTTGCCGGATCGGCAACGCTCGCCAGCCGAGATTGATCTACTCCGCTCGAAGCGGGAATGGCAACATTCTGTCGCCGGGCACCAGATGGGGTAAGACGACCGACGTTGCGAGCGCGCATTTCTGCGGCCGATTGTGCCGCGTGTTTTCACTCGGGCGTGCGCGATCCCATTATTTCGACGGAGAACACGGCCTTGCAATGGAAGACCTCGGAAATGTCCCGGCGCAGCCTGCTCGCGGGCGCGGCAGCCGCTTTCGTCACACCAACCTTCTCGCAAACACTCACGCCGGTTGAAATCAGTCAGGCCATTCTGATTGCGAATTACACACCGGTCTATCTCGCTCAGCAACGTGGCCTGTTCGCCAAGCAGGGACTGAATGTCTCGATCTCGACGGCCGGCGGCATCGCCACGGTGGTCCCGATCATTCTTTCCAAGCGAGCGCAGTTTGCGCTGTCGGGCACGGCGCCGGCCGTCAACGCGACCCTGGGCGGCGGGGCGACCAAATGCATCGCCAACATCGCGGGCGGATCGTCACTGCTTGTCCTGGCGCGGCCCGGAACGAGCATCAGGTCGCTCGAGGACTTCAAGGGCAAGACGATCGCAACGCTTCGATTCCCGTCGAATACAAATGCGACCCCCAAATATGCGCTTACCCAGATCGCAAAGATGGATTTGGCGGAGAGCAAAATCTCGTTCCTCGAATTGCCGCCAGGTGCGCAGCTTGCCGCGGTCAAGGATGGCCGCGCCGATCTCGCAGTGGTGTTCGAATGGGACGCCAGCATCGGCGCCACCCAATACGGACTCGAAGTCGTTTATGGCTTCGCTGACGTGATCGGTCCGAATGCTTCCTCGGCGATTTTCGCCACGCAGCAATATCTCGATGCAAACGGGGAGACCGCGCAAAAGCTCGTCAATGCGATTGCCGAAGCGATGAAGATTATCCACACTGAGCCGGGTGCCTATGAGGCGGCCAGCGCCGTCGCATTTCCGGCCGTGCCCAAGGAGGCAATTGCGCTCGGGTCCAAGCGGCTGTTGGGAATGCATTCGGTCGTACCACGCAATCCGATCATCTCGAAAGAATCCTGGGATCGCGTGATGACCATGGAGCTCGGAACCGGTCTGAAGCAGAGCCTGCCGTTCGAGCAGATGGTCGACAACAGCTACGCGGAAAAGGCGACGGATGCCTTCGGATTGAAAAGCTGAGATGGCCGTGCCGCAGAACAATTCTGCCGTAAGTCCGCAGCCCGGCCCGTCCCTTGCCGGTATCGGCGATCCAGCCGCTTCGGCAAACGGCCCGGCGCTCAAAAAGACGTGGCCGTCCAATCGCTGGGATCCTCGCGTCCTTGTCTTGCAATGCGCGGTGGTGACGTGCCTTCTGTTGTTATGGGAGGTCGCCGTCCGCAGCGGCCTCACGCCAGCTTACCTGTATGGTCAGCCAAGCGGCATCTGGCTGAAAGCCGTAAACAGTATCGCGAGCGGGTCGCTGCTCCGCGATAGCTGGGTGACTTTCGAAGAATCGGTTGCGGGCTTCGTCATTGGCGGCGTGCTGGGAACGGCGGCCGGTCTGGCGCTCTGGATTTCACCGCTTGTGGGGAAGGTCGCGCGGCCGATCATCGTGGCGCTGAATGGCGTCCCCAAGATTGCGCTCGCGCCGTTAATCATCATCTGGTTCGGAATCGACGTCGGATCGAAGGTTGCGAGCGCGGCGATCCTCACCTTCATCGTTTCCCTGATCACCGCGCAAAGCGGAACGTCGCGAGTCGATGCCGATCTGCTGACCTTGATGCGCTCCCTCGGAGCCAGCCGCTGGCAGACTTTCCGGAAAGTCGTGATGCCGGCGACTGTGCCGTGGATCATGGCCGGGCTTCGTCTCAATGTCGGGTTTGCCCTGATCGGCGCCGTGGTCGGCGAATACATCGCGGCGAAGGAGGGACTCGGCTATCTCGTGTATTACGCCGGCACGCTTTATGACCTCAACAGCGTCTGGCTCGGCATCTTTGCGTTGATGCTCATGGCGCTCGTCCTTGATGGGGCGGTCACCGTCCTGGAACGCGCGTTGCGCTGGGAGTGAACCATGGACGCAATGACCCAAGCAACTCCGGTTCTAGAGGCCCGCAACGCAGGCATGGTGTTCAATCCGGGCACGCCCCACGCCGTCGAGGCTTTTCGTGACGTCAGCTTCACGGTTTCGCCGCGCGAAACGCTTGCGATCGTAGGTCCCTCGGGCTGCGGAAAGTCGACCCTTTTCAATTGCATCGCGGGACTGCTTCGCCCAACCAGTGGATCGATCTTTGTCGGCGGAAACCGGGTGGATGATGCAGCCGGGCACGTCGGGTATATGCTGCAGAAAGATCTTTTGCTGCCATGGCGCACGGTTCTTGAGAATGTAGTTCTCGGTCTCGAAGTCCGCGGCATGTCCCGGCGAGTCTCGGAAGCGAAAGCGCGAGACCTGATCCAGAGTTACGGCCTTGCCGGCTTCGAAATGGCCAAGCCGTCGCAATTGTCTGGTGGCATGCGCCAGCGCGTCGCCTTCATGCGGACGTTGGCTCTGGATCCGGAGGTCATCCTGCTGGATGAACCTTTCAGCGCGCTCGACTTCCAAACCCGGCTCCTGTTGCAGATCGAGACGATGTCGATCATTCGCGAACAGAACAAAAGCGCGATCCTCGTCACACATGATATCGGCGAGGCCATCACGATGGCTGATCGCATCATCGTCATGACTCACCGTCCGGCGCGAATTCTTGCGGTTCACGACGTCGAACTGGAACAGTCGGACCGTGATCCGGTCAATATCCGGGAAAATCCAGTCTACAACGCCTGCTTCAAGCAAATCTGGGGCGAGCTTGGCGCGAAGGTCGTAACCTGATGCCATATCTTCATCTGAGTGATTGCGATCTTTGGTGGGAAGAGTGTGGCGAGGGTCCGCCTCTGATGATGGCGGCCGGCCTTGGCGGCGTTGGCAGCTACTGGAATCCTAACATGCCTGCCTTTGCTTCGCGATACAGGGTCATCCGTCACGACCAGCGCGGCACCGGAAAGAGCACGCGGACGCACGTCGCGGGCGTCGAGCAAATGGCCGCGGACGCAGCCGCTCTCATCGATTACCTTGGACTGCGCGACGTCGCCTGGCTCGGTCACTCGACCGGAGGAGCGATCGGCGTGTCGGTCGCATTGGATTATCCCGCCCACATCGGCCGCCTCGTCATCAACAGCAGCACGAGTTGCGGCGACGCCTATCGCCGCAAGCTTTTCTCGATACGCAGGCTCTTGCACTCCCGGGTCGGGCCTGAGGCCTACGCCGCATTCACGTCGCTTCTGCTTTATCCGCCGTGGTGGATCAACCAGAACGCCGGCCTCCTTGACGCCGAGGAGGCTCGTGCAGCAGCCTCGCTCGGTGCTCCGGAGGTGCAAGAAAGCAGGTTAGACGCGATCCTGTCATTCGACCGGCGGAGCGAACTGGCCACACTTGATATTCCGACATTCGTCATCTGCGCAAAGGATGATCTGCTGACGCCATCCTATTTCAGCAAGGAGCTCGCCTCGCTGATCCCGAACGCGAAACTCGATTTGCTGGAAACTGGCGGTCACGCGTGCAGCCGCACGATGATCGATCAGTTTAACAAGGCGGTGTTGGATTTTCTCTCCAAACACAGCGAGTTTGTTACCGGATAAGAACCCTACATCTCATCTTCCATGGAGTAAGTGAATGCCCAAGACAGCTATCATCCCGCCTGGAACAGGCAAGCCGTTGGCTCCCTATTTGCCGGGAGTAAAGGCAGACGGTGTGGTTTATGTATCGGGAACGTTGCCGCTCGATATGGATGCCAACGTCGTGCACGTTGGCGATGCCGCCGCCCAGACACGCCATGTTCTCAACATCATCAAGTCCGTGATCGTGACGGCGGGCGGAACGATGGACGATGTGACCTTCAATTCGATCTTTTTGACGGATTGGGCCAATTATGCCGCCATCAATACGGTTTACGCCGAGTTCTTTCCAGGGGACAAACCTGCGCGCTATTGCATTCAGTGCGGGCTCGTAAAACCGGAGGCGCTGGTTGAGATCGCCTCGATTGCGCACGTCGGTAGGCAAACTGGTCTTTGATTGGAAGCGGAGCCTAAAGCCCGATCGGTTCTGATTGAATCAAAGCCGGGCAAGATTTCCTGCGGGAAGCGCGTGAATTTTTCAAGTTAGCGGCTACTCCGCGGCCGCTTCCCTTACATACCGCGCCGTCGGCGTCCGCATCGTCACCAGCTCTTCCGCTCCCGTCGGATGCAACGCAAACGTCGCGTCGAAATCGGCTTTGGTCGCCTTCATCTTCACCGCGATGGCGACCGCCTGTATGATTTCGGCGGCGCTGTCGCCGACGATGTGGCAGCCGAGCACGCGATCGGTGGTGCCGTCGACCACCAGCTTCATCAGGATACGGGTATCGCGGCCCGACATCGTCGACTTGATCGGGCGGAAATCGGTTTTGTAGATATCGACGTGGTTGAATTGGGCTCTAGCTTCGGCCTCGGTCAATCCGACCGTGCCGATTTCGGGCTGCGAAAACACCGCGGTCGGAATGGTGGCGTGGTCGACCTCAACCGGCCGCTTGCCGAACACGGTATCGGCGAAGGCATGGCCCTCGCGGATCGCCACCGGGGTCAGGTTGATGCGATGGGTGACATCGCCGATCGCGTAGATGTTCGGCGTCGAGGTCTTCGACCAGCCGTCGACCGAGATGCCGCCGTTGTTCGCATTGATCGCAACGCCGGCCTTTTCGAGCCCGAGATTGGCGACGTTGGGATGCCGCCCGATCGCGAACATCACCTTGTCGGACGCAATGCTCGAACCGCTCGACAGATGCGTGGTGAATTCCTCGCGGTGCCTGTCGACCGCAGTGATCGTGCAGCCGGTGATGATGGTGATGCCGCGCTTTTCCATCTCGGCGCGCGCATGGACGCGCACGTCCTCGTCGAAGCCGCGCAGGATGTTGTCACCGCGGTAGACCACCGTGACGTCGCAGCCAAAACCGGCAAAGATGCAGGCGAACTCCAGCGCGATGTAACCGCCGCCCTGGATCACAATGCGCCGCGGCAGCTTCGCCAGATGAAAGACCTCGTTCGACGAGATCACGTGCTCGATGCCTGGAATCGCCTCTCCATGATTGGGAGCGCTTCCGGTCGCGATCAGCACGTATTTTGCTTTCACGGCTTCGCCGGTCATGAGTCGAAGCGTGTGGGCGTCTTCCAGCACTGCGCGGGTCTTCACCACCTGCGCGCCGGATTTCTCGACATTGGTGGTGTAGATGCCCTCGAGCCGGGCGATCTCCTTGTCCTTGTTGGCAACCAGCGTCGGCCAATCGAAACTGACCGGCGGGATCGTCCAGCCGAAGCCGGCCGCGTCCTCGATCTCATCCCGGATGTGCGAGCCGATCACGAACAGCTTCTTCGGGACACAGCCGCGGATCACGCAGGTGCCGCCCATGCGGTACTCTTCGGCGATCATGACGCGAGCGCCATGGCCGGCGGCGATCCGGGCGGCACGCACGCCGCCCGAACCTCCTCCGATAACGAACAGATCGACGTCGAACTCGGCCATGTCAGCCCCGATCGGATTGGATTCCTGGATCAGACTTTCTTGTCAGATTCCCTAATCAGATTTCCTTGCCGCGCTTGCGCATCTCGGCGCGGAATTCGCCATTAATCGTCTCGGCAAAAGCCTGCGCCCACTGGTTCATGAATCCCATGCTCAGTTGAATGGCCTTGGGCTCCGTCGACAGCAGCTTCTGGCCCAGCGGCGACTTGTAGAAGACCACCAGGTCCTTCAATTCCTGCTCGGTGAACTCGCCGGCGTAGACCTTCGCCATGCCCTCGCCGATTTCCTTCTCGCGGCCCGCAAGCTTCGTGGCGACGATCACCGCAACCTCGTTCAGATCCTTTTGATAATTGAGGTTGCTCTGCAGCAACTGATCCTTGGTCTGTTGCACGAGGTTGGGAACGGCGCTGGAATACATCGCGCTCGCATTTTTCATCCCCAGAATTTCCTTGGCCGCCGCGATGGACGCCGGCGAAGGAGCTGGCTGCTGGGCCCCGGCTGGAACGCCGGCAAGCGCCAGGCCCAGGACAAGGCCCGCGGCCGACAAAATTCTAGAAAGGCTCTTCATTCCAACTCTCCTCGATTGCGGCATTACCGCCGTTCAACAACGCGAATCCCCTGGGCGCCTGCCAGCATCGCCGTGCTGGCAAGACCGATGAATAGCCCGTGCTCGACAACGCCCGGTATCACGCTCAGCAATCCCGCCAGGCGCGGCGCATCGGTTATGCGTCCAAGATGGGCATCGACAATCCAGTGGCCGCCATCGGTGACAAAAACGTGACCGTCCTTGCCGTTTCGGACCACCATTTGCCCGGAAAGGCCGCATTCCGCAAATGCCTTGCCGATGGCGCGTTGCGTTGCCGCCAGGCCGAACGGAATGACCTCTATCGGCAGCGGAAAGCGGCCGAGAACATCGACCCATTTGGAATCGTCGGCGATGACGATCATGCGATCCGACGCCGCGGCAACGATCTTTTCGCGCAGCAACGCGCCGCCGCCACCCTTGATGAGATTGAGAGCCGGATCGATCTCGTCGGCGCCATCGACCGTCAGATCGAGCCGATCGATGTCGTCGAGCGTGGTCAGCCGAATGCCGCACCGCTCCGCGTCGGCGCGGGTCGCTTCCGACGTCGGCACGCCGATGACATCAAGTCCGGCGCGGACCCGCTCGCCCAGCAGTTCGACAAAATGTTTCGCGGTCGAACCGGTGCCGAGGCCAAGCTTCATGCCGTCGCGCACGAATTCGAGCGCGCGGGCCGCCGCCTGCCGTTTCAGTTCGTCCATGTTCACGCGCAAACCTGCCTCAGGAGCCGCTGCCGATCGGGCGATCGGCACTATCCGGCCGGGGCATATCTAGCGTCGTTTTACCGCTCGGAACAGCGTTATACCCTGGCATGATGCCCTTGCATGGCCGCAATTGATCACTTTTGCACATGGCAGCGCAGCGGCCATGCTGCCGCCGGCCCCGCCCGTTACGAAGCGGAAGCCTGGCATCTCCTACTTGCATGATGATGCCGGGACCGGTAGCGATTTTCGATGACCTCTGTTCGCACTGTTGTATTCGATCTCGACGGCACGCTGGTGGATACCGCGCCCGACCTGATCAACGCGCTCAATTTTGTTCTCGATCGCGAGGGACTGCCCCCCGTCCCGCTGCATTCCGCGCGTACTATGATCGGCGCGGGTGCCCGCCGGCTGATCGAGCGCGGCCTGGAGCTGGAGGGCCGCGCGGCCAGTCTCGAAGACATCACCCGGCTCACCAGCGATTTCATCGATTACTATGCGGCTCATATCGCCGACGCCTCGCGCCCGTTCGACGGACTGGAACGCACGCTCGATGATCTCCAGGCGAGCGGATATCGCTTTGCGGTTTGCACCAACAAGCTGGAGTGGTTGTCGAAGCTGCTGCTCGACCAGCTCGGGTTGAGTTCGCGGTTTTCCGCGATTTGTGGCGCAGATACCTTCGGCGTCTCAAAACCCGATCCGGCCATCCTGCAGCAGACGGTGACACGTGCGGGCGGGCAGCTATCCTCCGCAATCATGGTCGGCGACGCCGGACCGGATGTCGGCGTGGCCCGCCGCGCCGGGATTCCCGTGATCGGCGTGGAATTTGGATATAGCGAGGTTCCAATCGCGGACCTCAAACCCGACCGGCTGATCAGCCACATGCGAGACCTGCCGGCGGCTGTGGAAAGCTTGATGCTTCAGCGGAATCCTATCTAAGTACATGATCTTGTGTCGATATTTCAGATCACTTATCTCAAGCATTAACCATCACTTAACGATCGAGCCCCGCACGGTTGCGCCGCTGTCCCGACGCTCCTATGGTCGCGCCGGGGATTGTGGCAGTTAGCCGCACTAAAGTGACGGATTGATCATGCGCCGTGTCATCGTAATTGCCGCAGCCGGCTTCAGCCTGGCGGGCTGCTCCTCGTTTTCCATGGACTACTTCAAGCCGACGCCGCCAACCGTACAGGTCCAGCTTGATTCGACGCCGCAAGGCGCCGATGCCCGTACCTCGATGGGGCCGGGCTGCAAGACGCCCTGCACGGTCGCGGTGGCAGCTCCCGACGCCGGGTTCTCGGTGACGTACACGATGAACAAGTTCCAGCCGGCCACCATCCCGGTGCAGGTGGTCCATAACCCCGGCGATTTCTCTTCGCCTGCGTCAACGAACATCGATCCCAATCCGGTCGTCGCGGAACTTCAGCCGGCGGGCCCGCCGCCGAAGGCCGCCCGCAAAATGCTGAGGCCGAAAAAGCCCAAAAAGCCCAAGGCAGGCGCAGCGCCGCCGCCTGATGGGGAATCGCCGTTCCCCGAGCCGTCTCAAGCGCCGCCGTCCGCGGCTCCTCCGCCGCCCCGCTGATTGCTTGCACTGCACCGATGACGTGCCGATTGTATGCGAACGACATGATGCATACATTGTGACTGCGCAGTCGTGCGATCATGGCGACTGCCGCAGCAACAAGGCCGGTTGAATGAACGGACCCTTACTGAGTCCCCTGGAATCGTTGTCTCGTCCGATGACCGACCCGTTCGGCCGGACGATCAGCTATCTGCGGGTATCGGTCACGGACCGCTGCGACCTGCGCTGCTTTTATTGCATGTCGGAAGACATGACATTCCTGCCCAAAGCCGACCTGCTCACGCTCGAGGAACTCGATCGGCTCTGTTCGGCCTTCATCGCCAAGGGTGTGCGAAAGTTGCGGCTGACCGGTGGCGAACCGCTGGTCCGGCGCAACGTGATGTCGCTGGTGCGCTCGCTGTCGCGCCATCTCGGCACCGGTGCCCTGAACGAACTGACGCTGACGACCAACGGCTCGCAACTGGCGCGCTTTGCCAGCGAATTGCGCGACTGCGGGGTCCGCCGCATCAACGTGTCGCTGGACACGCTCGATCCGGCGAAATTCCGGGCCATCACCCGCTGGGGCGATCTCGACAAGGTTCTGGCCGGCATCGAGGCCGCTCGCTCGGCGGGCCTCGCCGTGAAGATCAACGCGGTTGCGCTGAAGAACATGAACGAGGATGAAATCCCCTCGCTGATGGAATGGGCGCACGGCAAGGGCATGGCGCTGACGCTGATCGAGGTCATGCCGATGGGCGACATCGGCGCAGGCCGCATCGACCAGTATCTGCCGCTGTCGCTGCTTCGCGCGCGTCTCGCCCAGCAATACACGTTGACCGATCTCGCCGACGACACCGGCGGCCCCGCGCGTTACGTTCGCATTAGCGAGACCGGCGGCAAACTCGGCTTCATCACGCCGATGACGCACAATTTCTGCGAGTCCTGCAATCGGGTGCGGATCACCTGTACCGGCACGCTGCACACCTGCCTCGGCCATGAGGATGCGTCCGATTTGCGCAAGCCGCTGCGGGCGTCCGCCGACAACGAGCTGCTCAGCGCGGCGATCGATCGCGCCATCGGCCTGAAACCGAAGGGCCATGACTTCATCATCGATCGCCGGCACAACCGCCCGAGCGTCAGCCGCCATATGAGCGTCACCGGCGGCTGAGCCCGCCTGCCCGCGGATTCACCAAGCCCTGCAACCGCTTGATCCCGCGTCAATTTGCCCATTTTCCAATTGACGGCGCCACGTCGCGCTGAGATGGTGCCCCGGCTTCACGCTAGCCCGGCTGAATAAGCCACTGCGCCTGATGCGCGGCCAAGACAGCAGAAGCGCTATTGGGGGGAAACTATCTTGCAATCGCTCCTGCGGATGAGCCTTGGCTCTGCGCGTTCGGCACGCACTGGCGAAGCGATGCCTGTTGAAACGATCGGCGCGTTTTGGTGACGAGCGCCGGGGAGAACACGATGCGCCCATTGTTGGCCGTTAGCGCGGCTATCGACCAGATCAATGAGAAAATAGGATACATCTGTAATTTTCTGGTGCTGGCCGCCTGTCTCGTAAGCGCCGGCAACGCCATGATCCGTTATGCCTTCGGCTACAGTTCGAACGGCTGGCTTGAACTGCAATGGTACATGTTCGCAATCCTCGTGATGTTCGGCGCGTCGTATACGTTCAAGCGCAATGAACACGTTCGGGTCGAGATCTTTTATTTGTTCCTTTCCGAGCGCGGCCAGCTTTGGCTCGATCTGATCGGCACGCTGTTCTTCCTGATCCCGTCCTGTCTGCTGCTTTCTTATCTGTCGTGGCCGTTCTTCCATCAAGCTTACGCCGTTGGAGAAATGTCGGGTAATGCCGGCGGCCTGATCCGCTGGCCGATCAAATTCGTAATTCCATCGGGCTTCGTGATGCTGGCGTTGCAAGGCGTCTCAGAGGTGATCAAGCGCATCGCCGCACTGCAGGGCCAGGTCACGATCGATGCGAAATACGAGAGGCCGACGCAATGATTTCGCTGGAAATGATGCCGCCGCTGATGTTCGGCGGCCTGGTGATTGCCATGCTGATCGGCTTCCCGGTGGCCTTCACGCTCGCCGCGGTCGGGCTTTCGTTCGGCTTCCTTGCGATTCACCTTGGCTTCTTCGACCTGAATTTTCTTCAGGCGATTCCAGGCCGCGTATTCGGCAGCGTGCTGTCGAACGAACTTCTGCTTGCGATCCCCTTCTTCACCTTCATGGGCGCGATCCTGGAGCGATGCGGTCTTGCGGAAGACATGCTGGATTCGATGGGCCAGTTGTTCGGGCCGATCCGCGGCGGCCTCGGCTATTCGGTGATCCTGGTCGGCTTCATCCTCGGCGCCATCACCGGCACGGTGGCGGCCCAGGTCATCGCCATGGCGCTGATCTCGATGCCGATCATGATCCGCTACGGCTACAACATCCGTTACATCACGGGCGTGCTGGCGGCTTCCGGTACTATCACCCAATTGGTGCCGCCGTCGCTGGTGCTGATCGTGCTGGCCGATCAGCTCGGCAAATCCGTCGGCGATATGTATCTCGGCGCCTGGGGACCGTCCATTTTCCAGATATTCCTGTTTGCCGGCTATACGTTTGTGCTCGGCATCGTCAAGCCAAGCTATTTGCCGGCGGTACCGAAAACCGAATTGACGCTGACCGGATGGCCACTCTGGCGCAAATGCCTGCTCGGCATCATCCCGTCGGCGGTGCTGATCTTTGTCGTGCTCGGCACCATGATGATGGGTCTCGCGACGCCGACCGAGGCCGGCGCCATGGGCGCCGTCGGCGCGATTGTGCTCGCGGCGATCCACAGCAAGGATTTCAGCACCACGGGCCGCAAAGTTCTGATCGCCGGCGTGATCGCCGGCGGCATCGGCACGATCGTCGGCATCTTCATGACGGAAGGGCTTCTCTTCAAGACGGCCTTTGCCATCACCTATTTGGCGGTGGTCTGGATTTGCCTCGAGGCCGTTCGCATTCCCGAGCTGCGCGATCTGATCAAGCAGGGTTACGAGACGACCATGCGCATCACCACCATGGTCACGTTCATCCTGATCGGCTCGACCTGCTTCTCGGTGGTGTTCCTGGGCGTTTCAGGCGGGGTGTGGCTGGAACACCTGCTGACCTCCCTGCCCGGCGGCGTCTGGGGATTCCTGATCTTCATCAATCTCTTCATCTTCTTCCTGGCGTTCTTTCTGGATTTCTTCGAGATCGCCTTCATCATCCTGCCGATGATCGCGCCGATCGCCCAGAAAATCCTGGCGCCGGTCGTGGGTCCGGATGCCGCGCTGATCTGGTTCGGCGTGATGCTCTGCGTGAACATGCAGACATCGTTCATGCATCCGCCGTTCGGCTTTGCCTTGTTTTATTTGCGCGGCGTCGCACCGAAAGAGGTCAAGAGCTCCGACATTTATTGGGGCGCCCTGCCTTGGGTCGGATTGCAGGTGATCATGGTCGTGCTCGTGATCGCCTTCCCCATCACGGTTACCGGCTTGCTCGACAAGCCCGTCAACGTCGACCTTAACTCGATCAAGATCGATGTTCCGCAGATCGAACTTCCACCGCTGGATTTTGGTCCACCGGCAAAACAATGACGGTTCGGGTTCTTTCAAAGAAAAACCCCGGAGCTTTCGCTCCGGGGCTTTTTGTTCGCCGAATGGCCAAGGCGTGATCAGCTCTGTGCGTGACGCGCCATGAAGTTATCATAACTGACTTCGGCGACCTGGAACCACTGATAGCCGGTGCTCGAGAACGCCATCAGCGACTCATAGACCTTCTTGAAATTCGGGTTGGTCGCGGCGACTTCGTTGTTGAGTTCTTTTGTCGCCTTGAAGCTTGCTTCCATGATGGCCGGCGAGAACGCATGCAGCTTGGTGCCGCCAGCGAGCAGTTTTTTCAAAGCCAGCGGATTGACGGCATCATATTTCGCCATCATCCAGTTGTTGGCGAAATGACCGGCCTGTTCGAGCACGTTCTGATAATATTTCGGCAGCGCATTCCATTTGTCGAGATTGACCATGGCGAGCAGCATCGGACCGCCCTCCCACCATCCGGGATAGTAGTAGTGCGGAGCGACCTTGTAGAGGCCGAGCTTCTCGTCATCATACGGGCCGACCCATTCCGCCGCGTCGATCGTGCCTTTTTCAAGCGCGGGATAGATGTCGCCACCGGCAAGCTGCTGCGGCACGCAACCGAGCTTCTGCATCACGCGACCGGCGAAACCGCCGATGCGGAATTTCAACCCCTGCAGATCGTCGACGGTGTTGATCTCCTTGCGAAACCAGCCGCCCATCTGACAGGTGGTGTTACCGGCGAGCAGCGAAGTCACGTTGTAGCTCTTGTAGAACTGATTCAGAATCTCCTTGCCGCCGCCCAGCATGTACCAGGCTTGACTGAGGCGCGCGTTTGGTCCGAACGGGATGCATGAGCCGAAGGTGAAGGTGGGGTCCTTGCCGAAGTAATAGTATGACGCGGTATGCCCGAGTTCGACGGTGCCGTTCTGGACGGCGTCCAGAACCTGCAGGCCTGGAACGATTTCGCCTGCGGCGAAGGTCTGGATCTGGAATTTGTTGTCGGTGGCTTCGCCGACCGCCCTGGCCATCTGCTCGGCGCCGCCGTGCAGCGTATCGAGCGATTTCGGCCAGCTTGTCGTCATGCGCCATTTGATCTCCGGCATCGATTGCGCGATCGCCGGCGCGGCCATGGTTGCGGCGCCCGCGACACCTATTCCGGTGACCTTGATAAAGTCTCGTCGTTTCATTTAAGCCCTCCCCCTGATGATGTGTCCGCAGCCTTCGTTTCGAGGCTTGTCCGGAGCATGGAACATCCGGTTGGGGAATTCCACGACGAACTGGCGTACCGCAACGCAAAAAGCCCGGTCTCCCGACGGAGACCGGGCTTCGTTTACGCTGGCTCAGGCGTAATCAGCCGCGCGTGCGCAAGCGGATCATGAAGCCGTCGAAGGTGTATTCGGCAACCTGCCACCACAGATACTGATCGGAGCGACGGTGACCGTGGATAGCAACGTGGTGTCGAGGTGAACCCATCATAAATTCAGAGTGGTCGGCGGACGTCCGCTTTGGTGCGCATTCCGGACTCAAGTCGGATATCGCGTGAGGTCCGAAATGTGCCAACAACGGAAGTCGAATGGCCCGAGCACGATGCCACTGTCTGGCACTAATCCCCTGGGCCCTTGCAAAATTGGGGACGCAGAGTGAGTCTTGGCCTCCAATTAGCAGGCCAAAGCCCACCCAGAACCTAGTTTGCCATCATCGCCCAATTGATGTCCAGCCCAATGGCGGCATTCTGTTCCGGACTTGCCAGCCAGTACCCGTGTTCCTGAACGAGCTTTAGGAAACGTTGGGCACCCGCCCGCGGATCGGCGGAACCGTCATCGACCGCGACATCACGAAGGAAACGGGCCATTCGCATAGTCGTTACGCAAAGCATAGAAGCGGCAGACCCGGACGAATTTCTCCAGGCGTGCCTGATGCCGTCCTGCGCATCGATCACATCTCCGGGGCTGAGCGTTTCCCAATGATCACCTCGAAAGACGTCTGGATTTCCAGAAATGACATAGAAGGTCTCACGATCCGCATGGCTGTGCAGAGGCACGACCACACCTCGGGGCAAAGTGCAGAGCATCACGCAGTAATCGCCATCGCCGTCGGTCACCTCGGTCAGATACTGGTTGCCCGGCCGCAAATCCTGCTGCGGTGAGAATATTTCGTGTGTGTCCGACCTCATCTTCGACATCTCAGGGAGCCTCTCATCGCCGTGAGCCGGCGCAAGCGTACACGGCAAACCGATCATGGGTATCGTCTCGCAGACGCGTCAGCCCGCTTGAAGAGCATGATGGCCATATGTTGCAAGCGTGTTTCAACAGCCTGACGAAGGGGTTACAATTGAAACATCGGAAAATCTTGCGGCTGTACTGCCTCCCGATTGTAGCCATTCGAATCGAAAGCGAAAAGCAGGTCGGGACTTCTAAACTGTGGAACGGCGGGCGCGCGCGCCCTGTACGCCTCCTCGACATAAGCCGCCATAATCCGACCGGCTCAGTGCGAGCGGTCGCGCTTGCGAACAACTCAGGATGCAAGTCCTAATTTCGCTTCCGGCGCTTGCGGCAACTCTGATCACAATTCATCACGTCCCTGAGACTTGAAAAGACCCAGTCGGATGCTTTACTCCACCTCCGGGACCGAAGTGCTCCAAAATGGAGACGACGGAGACGATAATGCTTCAGAGCGACGGTGTTCAAAGCACGTCGATACTGGATTTTGAGGCGTGGAGAGCTTTGCTCCGGTCAAATTGTGGGGGCGAGGTGAAAGTCACCGCACCCAACGCCTTTGCCGGTTGCGTGCGCCCCCTAAGTACATGCGGGCTCGCGGCAACTGCGGTAAAAATCCAATGGAGACCCGCGGCAGGGGACCTCGGTTGCTATGCTCATCGAGTAGAGCGGACGCACAGGGATGTTCGCCTCAAGGGAGCGGACCATTATCTCATTTTATTTCAAGTCGCGGGGCGATCGGCCCTGACCCAAATTGATCAGACCGTGCAACTCACTGCGGGCGATGTTGCGCTCGTCGATGCGGCCCGGCCTGCGACATATTTCTCCCGTCACAGAAGCACGCAGTGGTTGTCGCTTCGGTTGCCGCGGAAGTCGGTGCAGTCCCATTTAGGTTTCGAGCCGCAGGGTGGTCTGAAGGGGCATGGAACGCGTGCTGGCCGCCTGCTCTTCAACCTCATTCGTGATGCCGAGACCGAAGCAGCGTTCTCGTCTGCCGATTTCTACATGCAACTGGCCGTCTACGATCTCGTCGGTGCCCTGTTTACATCGTCCGATCCCCGGCCCATCTCGTGTTCGACGGACAAGCTGTTCGAGCGCATCTGCGGCGTGATAAAAGACGGCCTTTCCGATCCGGACTTCGGACCCCACGAGGTAGCTGTCGCAGCGCGGATCTCGTTACGTTACGTTCAGAAGCTGTTTACCGAGCGCGGCACCACCTGCAGCGAATTCATCTATTCGCTTCGCTTGGGTCATGCCGCGCATCTTCTGCAGCGGCGCGCGTTGCTTCGCACGGGCAAGCCCCTAAGCGAGATTGCCTATGCCTGCGGCTTTCGCGATTATGCGCATTTCGCACGAAGATTCCGCAATCGGTTCGGTCATTCGCCTGGTGCACACGCCGGATATGATCAAAAGCTCCGATGATGGAATAGTGCGCGCTGGTACAGGCGAAAGTGCGTCGTCGACACACGACGTTCAAGCGACGGCGTCTTAAATACGATCTGCGCGATAATATCAAAATAACTGTCGAGTTAAATTCAAGCTGTGAAAATACCGCCTCGTGACGAATTGAAACAACACCGCTTAGTGACGGAAAAAATTGAGAGATCAATTCATGCTTGCGGATTGCGGCCATATCATTGTCGTTGATGATGACCCCTCTCTACGACAAATGGTGATCAAATACCTGGAAGATAACAATGTGCCGGCGAAATCTGCATCAAACAGGACAGAGTTCAATCGCCATTTTGCGGGGTCCCCTCCCAGCCTCATAATCCTGGATCTAAGGCTTGGTCAGGATGATGGGCTGGTTCTTTTGCGGGAAATTCGTTCGCACTCGGATGTTCCGGTCATCATCACGACCGGTCATCGTCCCGACGAAATAGATCGCATCGTCGGCCTCGAACTCGGGGCGGACGACTATATTGTAAAACCAGCCTCAGGGAACTGCTCGCCCGCCTCCGTGCCGTATTGCGGCGGCAGGAAATGGAACGGGTTGCACGAACGCGTGATCCGGAAGAGGCGGATATCGATTCGAGGGCTGGCAACTCGAACGGCGTGGCCGAAGACTGTTCGATCCCAATGCGACGCCGATCGCGCTGAGCAAAGGCGAGTATGCGTTGTTGCTGGCCTTTCTCGAAGCGCC
>JAQGKC010000175.1 GCA_028290305.1 Bradyrhizobium sp. | reverse complement strand
CCTCCGTCGGCGTCGGCCTGATCTGGCAATCGCCGTTCGGGCCTCTGCGCTTCGATTACGCGGTCCCGATCACGAAGGGCAAGTACGACGTCGTTCAGCAATTCAAGTTTGGTGGCGGGACTTCGTTCTGAGTTTGACCGCGGGCCGGACCGCGACGGGTGGAATGGCGCAGCCGATATTTTTCGAGCAACCACCTTCGTCGGCGCTGGCTGATATCGCCGCGTTGACGAAGGCGCATTTGGTCGATACGTCGCGGGGCAGCCAACAGGTCAAGGGACTGGCTTCGCTCGACGAAGCCGGCCCGATGCATCTGACGTTTTTCGATAACCTGAAATATGCCGACCAGCTCGCCTCGACGAAAGCGGGGGCGTGTCTGGTGAGCGAGCGATTCGAGGCTACCGTCCCCGCCCATGTCACCGTTTTGCGCGCCGCCCATCCTTTCCGTGAATTTGTAAAAGTTGCGCGCGAGCTTTACAGCGACGCCCTTCGCCCGCAATCCTGGTTCGGCAACACCGGCATCGCACCGTCAGCCATTATCGATCCGACGGCGCATCTGGAAGATGACGTGGTTGTCGATCCGCTTGCGGTAATCGGCCCCAACGCCGAGATCGGCGCCGGTACGGTCATCGGTGCGGGGGCTGTGATCGGTGCCAATGTCAGGATCGGCAGGGATTGCAACGTTGGCGCGCGGTGCTCAATTCAATTCGCACTGGTCGGCAACAACGTCCTGATTCACCCAGGCTGCAGCATCGGGCAGGATGGGTATGGCTTCATCTTCTTTGGGCCGGATGGCCATTTGAAAGTGCCGCAAACCGGCCGTGTCCTGATCCAGAACGAGGTGGAGATCGGCGCCGGAACCACCATCGATCGCGGGAGCCTGCGCGACACCGTGATCGGCGAAGGCACGAAAATCGACAATCAGGTCCAGATCGGTCACAATGTGACAATCGGCAGGCATTGCCTGCTTGCGGCCCAGATCGGACTCGCGGGCAGCCTGACAATTGGCGACAATGTGGCGCTGGGAGCCAAGGTGGGCATCAACAACCACGTTCGCATCGGCGATGGTGCTCAGGTCACCGCGATGAGCGGCGTCAAGGACGACATCCCGGTGAACGGACGCTGGGGTGGGTTCTTTGCGAAGCCGACCAAGCAGTGGTTCCGAGAGATCATTGCAGTGGAGCGACTGGCCCGCGATGGCGCGAGCGATCCGAAGGGCGAAGGACGCGATTGATGGAGGCACCGGTCAGAATTGAGCTTGTGGACATCAATGCCATCCTCAAGACGCTTCCCCATCGCTATCCGATGTTGCTGATCGATCGGGTCATCAATATCCGAACCGATTATAGCGGCATCGGTATCAAGAACGTCACCATCAACGAGCCGTCGTTTCTCGGTCATTTTCCGGAGCGGCCGGTCTATCCCGGTGTGATGATGATTGAAGCCATGGCCCAGACCGCCGGTGTCATCGGCATCCTGTCGGTCGAAGGCACGGAAAAGCCGCGCGCGGTTTATTTTCTCACCATCGATAAGTGCAAGTTCCGCAAGCCGGTGATGCCCGGCGATACCATCGAATATCACATGCGCAGCATCGGAAGGCGCAAGACGATGTGGTGGTTTCACGGTGACGCCAAAGTAAACGGCACGACGGTTGCCGAGGCCGACGTCGGCGCGATGCTGACCGACTGATGAGGCCGTGCTTCGCTCCCTCAGCAGAAAATCTGCTGACGTGAGGGCGACGAAAACCAGACCGGCGCGTTTACCAGACCGGAGGGTTTAAATGCGAAAGCTGATCCTCACGACGGTGATGTTAGCAGTGACTGGAATTTCGCCTGGCTTCGCGCGCGGCGGACATGGTCACGGTCGTAGCTATGGCCATAACCATGCCATGGGCGCGCTGTCGGCGCCTGCAAATCCGGCCGTCCCGCCTTCGCTGACGTCCGACGCTCGCCTCACCGGAAGCGCCCCGCTGCCTTCACATCGCCAACCGAGGAAAGCCGACATTTCTTCGCCGCTGAAGCTCGATCCGGAGGACGCGAAGCTCAACAACACGATCAAGAACATTTGCCGCGGCTGCTAGTCATGCCCGGCCTGGCTGAAACACGGGGTAACCAGACGTCACTAGACAGTATCGTTATGTCGCGCTAACCAGCGGAAAACCCGACACATTCACACCAAACGATACTGGCTGGCACCGGACCATTTCGATGAGCACGATCGACCCCACCGCGCGGATCGAGGATGGCGCTGTGATCGGCGAGGGCACCTCGATCGGTCCCTATTGCATCATCGGCCCCCACGTCGTGATCGGCGCGAACTGCAAGCTGATCGCGCATGTACACATCACCGCGCAGACCACCATCGGCGACGATTGCACGATCTATGCTTTCGTTTCGCTCGGTACGGCGCCGCAATCGCTGGGCTATCGCGGCGAACTCACCGGGCTTCAGATCGGCCAGGGCTGCACCATCAGGGAGCAGGTGACCATGAACGCCGGGACCGTGGCCGGCGGCGGCATTACACGCGTCGGGGATCGCGGTTACTTCATGAATTGCAGCCATGTCGGCCATGACTGTCAGGTCGGCAACGACGTGATCTTCGCGACGTCGGCCACATTGGGCGGTCACTGCGAGATCGGCGATTTTGTGTTTATAGGCGGGCTGTCCGCGGTGCACCAGTTCACCCGTATCGGCCCTCAGGTGATGGTCGGCGGCGTTTGCGGTGTTCGCAGCGATGTGATTCCGTTCGGGCTCGTGAACGGCCAGTACGCCAGCCTCGAAGGCCTCAACATCATCGGCATGAAGCGCCGCAAGTTTACGCGCGAACGGCTCGCTACGGTGCGGTCGTTCTATCAAAAGCTGTTTCACGGACCCGGTATCTTTGCCGAACGGCTCGCCGCGGTGCAGCCGCTGGCGACTGAGGATCCTGCGATCGCGGAGATTTTGACCTTCATCGGCGAGGCCAAGCATCGGGCGTTGTGTCTGCCGGCCGATGACGGCAACAGAAATTGACGACGGGATGGCCAGAGCCATGACCAGCAAGGCTTTGGAAATTTCATCGCCAATCGGCTTGATCGCGGGCGGCGGCGTCATGCCATTCGCGGTCGCGGATTCCTTGATCGCGCGCGGTATCAATCCCGTCGTTTTCGCGCTGAGGGGCGCCTGCGATCCCGCGCAGGTAGGACGCTTTCGCCATCACTGGATTTCGGTCGGTCAGCTCGGCAGGGCCTTGAAGCTGTTTCGCGCGGAGGACTGCCGCGATCTGGTTTTCATCGGCACACTGGTGCGGCCGGCGCTATCCGAAATTCGCCTCGACTGGGCCACGCTCCGCGTCATCCCTCGCGTGCTGGCGGCTTTCCGGGGCGGAGACGATCATCTGCTATCCGGAATCGGCGGCATTCTCGAACAGGACGGCTTCCGGATGGTGGGAATCAAGGATGTTGCTCCTGATGTGCTGATGCCCGAGGGGTGTCTTACCCGCGCTGCGCCCGACGAGAATGCCGCTGCCGATATCGCCAGGGGACGCGAGGTGCTGCATGCACTCAGTCCCTTCGACATCGGCCAGGCCACCATCGTGATCGACGGTCACGTGGTCGGGGTGGAAGACATCGAAGGCACCGACGGGTTGCTGGCGCGTGTTGCGCGGCTGCGCGCGGAAGGTCGTATTCGAGCCAAGGGCGCGCGCGGCGTGCTGGTGAAGGCGCCCAAGAGTGGACAGGATTTACGCTTCGATCTCCCGACCATGGGGCCGCGAACCATCGAGGGCGCGGCCGCGGCCCATCTCGCCGGAATTGCGCTCGTCGCCGGCAACACGATCGTGGTCGAACCTCAGACCATGATCGAGGCAGCGGATGCTGCGGGCATTTTCGTGACCGGTTTGCCAGCGTGATGCCGGCGCGAGCAACCGCCAATGTCGCGCGAAAGATATTCCTGATCGCGACCGAGGAATCGGGCGATCGGCTTGGCGCCAACCTGATGAAGGTGCTGCGCCAGCGCCTCGGCGGCGCGGTCCGGTTTGAGGGCGTCGGCGGCCGGTCGATGGCCCAGGAAGGACTGGCGTCGCTGTTTCCGATCGAAGAACTGTCGATTGTCGGGCTGGCGGCGGTTGTGAAGCAGTTGCCGATGATCCTGCGCCATATCCGGGAAACCGCCGATGCGGTGACTCAGGCATCGCCCGACATGCTCGTGATCATCGACAGTCCCGATTTTACCCATCGGGTCGCAAGACGCGTTCGAGCCCGTGATGCCTCGATACCGATCATAGACTACGTATCTCCCTCGGTCTGGGCGTGGCGGCCTGGCCGGGCGCGCGCGATGCGTGGCTATATCGATCATGTCCTTGGCTTGCTGCCGTTCGAACCGGAAGCCTATCGCAGGCTTCAAGGTCCGCCATGCAGCTATGTCGGTCATTCCCTGATCGAGCAGATCGGCGTGCTCCGGCCCGGTATCGATGAGCAAAAACGCCGGGACGAACCGCCGCCGGTGCTTCTGGTGCTGCCGGGAAGCCGCCGCAGCGAGATCAGGCATCACATGGCGGTATTCGGCGAAACGCTGGACCGGCTGCACGCCCAAGGCGCCGCCTTCGAACTCATCCTTCCCACCATGCTGCACCTGCAGGATGCGGTCCGGGAAGGCGTCAAGAGCTGGCCGGTGCAGCCGCGCGTCGTCGTCGGCGAAACGGAAAAGAGAGCGGCCTTCCGGATGGCGCACGCGGCTTTCGTCAAATCGGGCACCTCGACGCTCGAGCTCGCGCTCGCGGGGGTGCCGATGGTTGCCGCCTACAAGGCCGGCACCGTTGAGGCATGGATCGTGCGGCGCGCAATTCGCACCAGTTCGGTTATTCTGGCAAATCTGGTGATCGGCGAGAATGTCGTGCCGGAATTCATCCAGCAGGACTGCACACCGGAAAAGCTGGTGCCGGCGTTGCGCGAAATCCTGACGGATTCGCCCTTGCGGCGGCGGCAGCTGGAAGCCTTTGCCAGAATGGATGCGATCATGTCGACCGGCGACCAGCCGCCGAGCGTGCGGGCAGCCGATATCGTGCTGGCGATGCTCCGCAAGTCCCGGGGATCGAATTAGAGCTGAAAGTTGGAAGCCGGATGCGACCACGCGCATCCGGCCTATGCGTCGAATTATTTGCGCTTGGCGATATCGACATATTCGCGACGCGTCACGCCGGTATAAAGCTGGCGCGGACGGCCGATCTTCTGCTGCGGATCTTCGATCATCTCGCTCCACTGGCTGATCCAGCCGACGGTGCGTGCGACTGCAAACAGCACGGTGAACATCGAGGTCGGGAAGCCCATCGCCTTCAGCGTGATGCCCGAATAGAAGTCGACATTCGGATAGAGCTTGCGCTCGATGAAATAATCATCGTGCAGCGCGATCTTTTCCAGCTCCAGCGCGACCTTCAGCATCGGATCGTCGCCGTGGCCGGTTTCCGCCAGCACCGCGTGACACATCTTCTGCATGATCTTGGCGCGGGGATCGTAGTTCTTGTAGACGCGATGCCCGAAGCCCATCAGGCGAACTTCGCTGTTTTTGTCTTTCACCTTTTTGATGAATTCAGGAATCTTATCGACGGTACCGATGTCGGCCAGCATCGCCAGCGCGGCTTCGTTGGCGCCGCCGTGCGCGGGTCCCCACAGGCAGGCGATGCCGGCGGCGATGCAGGCAAACGGATTAGCGCCGGAGGAGCCTGCGATGCGCACCGTCGAGGTCGAGGCATTCTGCTCGTGGTCGGCGTGCAAGATGAAGATCTTGTCGAGCGCGTCGGCGAGCACCGGATTGATCTTGTATTCTTCGCAGGGAACCGCGAAGCACATATTGAGGAAATTCTCCGCAAAGCTCAGCGAATTCTTCGGATAAATGAAGGGCTGGCCGATGGTGTATTTGTAGGCCATCGCCGCCAGCGTCGGAATCTTGGCGATCATCCGCATCGACGCGATCATGCGCTGCTGCGGATCGTTGATGTCGGTGGAGTCGTGATAGAACGCGGCCAGCGCGCCGACGGCTGCCACCATGATCGCCATCGGATGGGCGTCGCGGCGGAAACCCTGGAAGAACCGGGCCATCTGCTCGTGAACCATGGTGTGGTGGATCACGCGCTGGTCGAAATCCTTCTTCTGGGCCGCGGTCGGCAGCTCGCCGTAAAGCAGGAGGTAGCAGGTTTCGAGGAAGTCGCCGTGTTCAGCCAGTTGCTCGATCGGGTAGCCGCGGTATTCCAGGATGCCGGCGTCGCCGTCGATATAGGTGATCTTCGACTGGCAACTCCCGGTGGAGGTGAATCCGGGATCATAGGTAAACATTCCGGTCTGGGCGTAGAGCTTGGCGATGTCGATCACGTCAGGCCCAACGGTGCCGCTTAAAATCGGGAAATCGTAGGTCTTGTTGCCGACTGTCAGCGTTGCTGTTTTGGTGTTGGATTTTGCGTCCATCGTGAAGTCCCCGATGAGATCGTTGCGGAAGCCGGCGCTCGCGTGCGCCATTACAACTGAAATGGCGAGGGAAGCCGGAAATTCTAGAAGCGCTACTTAAATGGGTATCGTATTGCTGTTTGCACTGCAAGATGGCCGGCTGGGGCGGCCAGCTTACCTTTAGGAAGGGGCCTGATCGCCAAGCCGGGCCAGGCATTCCTGCCGTCCCAGTACCGCCAGGACGTCGAAGATTCCCGGCGACGTGGTGCGGCCGGTCAGTGCTACCCGTAGCGGCTGGGCAATCGCGCCAAGCTTGAGGTTGTTCTGTTCGGCAAAGGTGCGCATGGCGGCTTCGGTGGTTTCCGAAGTCCATGGCGTGACGGCCTCGAGCGCGAGGCGAAGCCTGCCGATAAGTTCGCGGTTTTCCGGCGTCAAGAGTGCCGCTGCTTTCGGCTCGATCTGAAGCGGCCGGTCGGCAAAGATGAAATAGGAGCTGTCGATCAGCTCGATCAGCGTCTTGGCGCGCTCTTTAAGACTCGGCATCGCCCGCAGCAATTGTGCGCGCGTGGTGTCGTTGAGCTTCGCCTTGAGGTTGATGCCGTCGGGGACGTAGCTCAGCACGTCCTCAAACATGGTCACGAGAGATTGATCGTCGGCGTGACGGATATAATGGCCGTTGAGGTTTTCCAGCTTGGCGAAGTCGAAGCGGGCGGCCGAGCGTCCGACGCCTGACAGGTCGAAATCGGCGATCATTTCCTGCGTCGAGAATATCTCCTGGTCGCCATGGCTCCATCCGAGCCGGACCAGATAATTGCGCAGCGCCGCCGGCAGATATCCCATGGCGCGGTAGGCATCCACCCCCAGCGCCCCGTGGCGCTTTGAGAGCTTTGACCCGTCGGGCCCATGGATCAGGGGAATGTGGGACATGCTCGGGACGTCCCAGCCCAGCGCGTCGTAGATTTGCTTCTGGCGTGCGGCGTTGATCAGGTGATCGTCGCCGCGAATGATGTGGGTGACGCCCATGTCGTGATCGTCGACCACGACGGCGAGCATGTAGGTCGGATTGCCGTCGCCACGCAGCAGGACGAGGTCGTCGAGGTTCTCGTTCTGCCAGACCACGCGGCCCTGAACCTGATCCTCAATCACGGTTTCGCCGGTTTGCGGCGCCTTGAGCCGGATTGTGGGCTTCATGCCAGCGGGGGGCGCCTCGGAGGGATCGCGGTCACGCCACAGGCCGTCGTAGAGCCGGGTACGGCCCTCCGCGCGCGCCCTTTCGCGCATCGCGGTGAGTTCCTCCGGCGTGGCGTAGCAGCGATAGGCCTTGCCGCTGGCCAGCAATTGTTCGGCGACCTCGCGGTGGCGCGCGGCCCGGCTGAACTGGTAGATGACTTCGCCGTCCCATTCCAGCCCGAGCCATTTCAGCCCGTCCAGAATGGCGTCGATCGCTTCCTTGGTCGAGCGCTGCCGATCGGTATCCTCGATGCGCAACAGCATCTTGCCGACGCGCCCGCGCGCGTAAAGCCAGTTGAACAGCGCCGTGCGGGCTCCTCCGATATGGAGAAAGCCGGTCGGCGAGGGGGCAAAGCGGGTGACAACGGAATCGGTCATTAAATCGGTCACTACAGGAGCGGGTCGCGGACAAAGAGGGCATGCGCAAGGCGCGGTGGTGTATAGCAGGAACGGTATATAACTAAAGGCTTGGCACCAAAGCCTTGTCACTAAAGCCTTGTCACTAAAGCTTTGGCCGGGTGGTGCGGACTTGGCTCAATCAGGCGAATTTGGCAGAAGATCCGCAGATTCCCGAACAGGAAACCAGAATGACGGCAGAACCGGTAGCGACAGAGACAGGCCGCGATTTTATTCGTGACATCATCCAGGCCGATCTCGACTCGAAGAAACACAGCCGGATCGTGACGCGGTTTCCGCCGGAGCCGAACGGCTACCTGCATATCGGCCACGCCAAGTCGATCGCGCTCAATTTCGGCATCGCGCAGGAATTTTCCGGACGCTGTCACCTGCGGTTCGACGATACCAATCCGACCAGGGAAGAACAGGAATACATCGATTCAATCCAGGCGGACGTGCGCTGGCTCGGTTACGACTGGGGGTCCGATCTCTTTTATGCGTCGGATTATTTCGACCGTCTCTACGAGTGGGCGGAGACCCTGATTCGTGCCGGCCACGCTTATGTCGACGATCAGTCGCAGGCGGAAATCCGTACCCGGCGCGGCACGCTGACCGAGCCCGGCCAGAACAGTCCGTTTCGCGAACGCTCGGTGGAGGAAAACCTCGATCTGTTTCGCCGCATGAAAGCGGGCGAGTTCCCGAACGGTGCCCGCGTGCTGCGCGCCAAAATCGACATGGCGTCCGGCAACATCAATCTGCGCGATCCCGTGCTCTATCGCATCCTGCACGCCGAGCATCCGCGCACCGGCAAGAAATGGTCGATCTATCCAAGCTACGATTACGCCCACGGGCAGTCCGATGCGATCGAGGGGATTACGCATTCGATCTGCACGCTGGAATTCGAGGACCACCGGCCGCTTTATGACTGGCTGCTCGACAAGCTGCCGGTGCCGTCGAAGCCGCATCAGTACGAGTTCGCGCGGCTGAATTTGACCTACACGCTGCTGTCGAAGCGCGTCCTCACCATGCTCGTACGCGACGGCCATGTCGCCGGTTGGGACGATCCGCGGATGCCGACCATCGCCGGACTGAAACGGCGCGGCGTACCGCCGGCCGCGATCCGGGAGTTCGTCAAGCGCATCGGCGTCGCGAAGGCCAACAGCGTGGTCGACGTCGGCATGCTGGAATTCTCGATCCGCGAATGTCTCAACAGGACGTCGCTGCGTCGCATGTCGGTGCTGCGGCCGCTCAAGGTCGTGATCGAGAATTATCCGGAAGGGGAGAGCGAGGAGATCGAGGCTGTGAACCATCCGGACGATCCCGCGGCGGGCACCCGCCGCATCGCGTTCGGCCGCGAGCTTTATATCGAGCGCGATGACTTCATGGAGAATCCGCCGAAGAAATTCTTTCGGCTGTCACCGGGCACCGAAGTGCGGCTGCGTTATGCTTATTTCATCAAATGCCGGGAAGCGATCAAGAACGCGGCCGGCGAAGTCGTCGAGCTGCGCTGCACCTACGATCCCGCGACGCGCGGCGGCAACGCGCCCGACGGCCGCAAGGTCAAGGCGACTATGCACTGGTTGCCGGCAGCTCAGTCGATCCCGGCCGAAATTCGCATCTACAACCAGCTCTTCGTCAATCCCACGCCGGACGCCGCCAATTTCGCCGCCGATCTCAATCCGCAGTCGCTCGAAATTCTCTCCGACGCGCGGATTGAACCCGCGATTGCGGAAGCCAATTCGTCCGAGGTGGTGCAGTACGAGCGGCAGGGCTATTTCGTGCGCGACAAGGATTCGACGCCGGGTCATCTGGTGTTCAACCGAACGATCGGCTTGCGCGATACGTTTGCGAAGGAAGTCGGCGGCAAGGGCTGAGGCGTCTAGTCGCATCGCGGATAGTCGTTGGCTCGGGTTTGGTGCGTCGACGATCGCGATGTTCCCGATTTTCTGATCTGACGTTTCCGCGGGCAAGAGCTTTCGCGCCCGATTGTTCGGCCAGGCTGTCCGAATTGCCCGAATAAGGAGTCCGAACATGTTCATGAGCGTTGTTGCCGCGGCCTTCGCCGTTCAACTTGGCGCGCCGGCGGTCCTGCAAAGGCAAAGTGACCCTCTGCTCCTTCAAAGCCAGTATCGGCGTTACGGGCATCCGCAGCCGTGCGGCGATGGCTACGATGTCGATGTGCGAGACGGCTGGTGTTATCCGAACGGGATGGTTCCTCCGCGCTTCCAGGCCGGACGGCAATACCCTCGGATGTACGGCGGCAGGCAACCTGTACCGTGCGGCAATGGTGCCGACGTCGATAGCCGGGACGGCCTCTGTTATCCGACCGGCACGGTGCCACGGCGCTTTCAGCAAGGCCGTCAGGACGATTATTATGCTCGTCCGCGGCGCGGCTACTATTAACAGTCGAGGCGCTCGCGAAGTTCGTTGCGCATCTTCTCGCGGAATTCTTCTCGCCGCGCAGGCCGTTGGCTTTCCGGAATATTGAACCGGTCGAACACGTTGAAATTCTCGAGGATCGGGTAACGATCGCTGGCCATCGCCAGGATGTGCAGCAGTTTGGCGGCCGGCCCGCTGGGGCCGGAGACTTCCCATCGGCGGATGGTGTCGGCGCCATTGCCCGGCGGAAGGCCGCACAGCTTCGCCATGTCGGCCGCCGATAGCGGCCGGCCGATGGCATCGCCGAGATCTTGGCGAAGTCGCTTGAGTTCAGGTCCGGTCACTGAATTTCTCGCTGGTTTCTGCATCCGTTCCGCTATTCGCACCGTAACACCTTGCGATAGCGTTGTGTTCCCTTAAGGGGCGCAAGGTAGGGGATGGCAGAGCGGGGCAGGGCGCAAGGCCGGACGCAGGGCTATGCGGGGACTTGGCCACCGCGCGGCGCGGTCGGCGTCAGCGGCATTGCGCCGTCTGGTTTCAGCGCGTGGTCGTCGCTCATCGAAAAACTGCGCGAGTGGATCGCCGCGGAGGCGGGCGCCGGCCGGTTGATGCCTTGGGTACCCGTGGCGTTCGGCGTCGGGATCGCTTTTTATTTCAGCGCGGATCATGAGCCGGTCGCGTCGGTGACCGCCGTCGCGGCGGGAGCACTTTGCGTGGCGGCGTTTCTGCTGCGGCGGCAGAAATTATTTCCGCTCGTGGTGATGATCGCCGCCATGGCCGCGGGTTTTGCGACAGCCACGTGGAAAACCAGGCTGATCGCGCACGGTGTATTGGCAAAGCCCGCCTATTCGGTGTCGCTTTCGGGCTTCGTCGAGGCGCGCGATATACGCGAACGCACCGACCGCTTCGTGTTGCGCGTTACGCAGATGGAAGCCCCGCGCGCACCGATCAAGCTGGAGCGCGTTCGCCTGTCGGTGCGAAAGGGCGCGGCGCCCGAGGTCGGCAGCTTTGTGGAATTGAAGGCGCGGCTGCAGCCGCCGCTCGCGCCGCTGCGGCCGGGCAGCTACGATTTCGGCCGTGACATGTACTTTCAGGGCATCGGCGCCTCCGGCTTCGTGACCGGCGCTATCAAGACCGTGGAGGCACCGGTCAGCGGTGGCCTGTCGTTGCGTTACGCGGCCCTCATGCAGGGACTGCGCGATGCGATTGACGACCGCATTCGCACCACGCTGGATGGCGACAAGCGCGCCATCGCCACCGCTCTGCTGACCGGCCGCCGCGACGCGATCACCACGCCGGTCAACGATGCGATGTTCATTTCCGGTCTCGGACACGTGCTCTCGATATCCGGCTATCACATGGCGGTCGTTGCCGGCGTGGTGTTCTTCACGGTCCGCGCGCTGCTGGCGCTGATCCCTGCATTGACCGTCGGCTTTCCGATCAAAAAATGGTCGGCCGCCGCGGCGCTTGCCGCCGCCGCGTTTTACCTGTTGCTGTCCGGTGCCGAAGTTGCGACCCAGCGCTCGTTCTTCATGACGGCGGTGGTGCTGATCGCCGTCCTGGTCGACCGCCGCGCCGTAACATTTCGCACGCTCGCGGTAGCGGCAATGATCGTGTTGACGCTTGCGCCGGAGGCGCTGGTGCATCCGAGCTTCCAGATGTCGTTCGCAGCCA
Source organism: Bradyrhizobium sp. (assembly GCA_028290305.1). The sequence continues at coordinate 22,880 of JAQGKC010000175.1, read as the reverse complement.
CGCTGGGACTGGTGGCGCTGATCCAGATCGGCATGCCCCGCTTGTTTGCCTCGCCCGATAATTCGACCACCGCCAAGGTGGCGCTGTGGGGCGGACGGGAGATCATCACGCTGACGCTGGCCTCGCTGGTGGCGGGGCTGGCGACGACGCCCTACGCCGCCTTTCACTTTCATCGGGTGACGCCGTACGGCGTCCTCGCCAATCTGGCGGCGATGCCTGTGGTGTCGGCGCTGGTGATGCCGGCGGGCCTGCTCGGGCTGCTGGCGATGCCGTTCGGCCTGGATGGCGTGTTCTGGTGGTTGATGGGGATCGGCATCGACTGGATGATCGTGGTGACGGAATGGGTCGCGGCACTGCCAGGCGCCATCGGGCGGATGGCGGCATTTGGGATCGGCCCGCTGATCGCGGCGACGGTGGGGATTATTTTGCTGGGACTGCTGCGGACGCCACTGCGCTGGTCCGGGGCCATCGTGCTGTTGCTTGCGACGGTCTGGGCACTGGCGGTTCCGCAGCCGGATATCCTGATTTCCGGTGACGGTCACAATGTCGGCGTTCGCGGCAAAGACGGGCGGCTGCATCTGATGCGAACCGCCAAGGATGCGTTTCTTTTGAAGGAATGGTTGGCGGCCGATGCCGACCCGCGGTTGCCATTGGATTCCTCGCTGGCAGACGGCGTCTCATGCGACGAAGCCGGCTGCGTGGCGCAGATGGCTGGCGGCGCGTTCGTCACGCTGGCGCTGCGGCCCGACGCGCTGGCCGACGATTGCGAGCGCGCCACGTTGGTGGTGACGGCGAGGCAGGCCCCTCCGGCATGTCCATCCCCTGTTATATCCGAGGATCGTTTGCGCAGGCAGGGAGCGATGGCCCTGCGGCGGAGCCGGAACGGATTTGTGGTCGACGCGGTCAGGCCAACAGGCGTCGATCGGCCATGGTCGCCGGCGGTCGCAGGCGCCACCGAGGCCGATCCAAATTTCCTGCATCCCGCGGCCGGTCGCGCCGTTGACGCGACGCCATCGGAAGCTGACCTGCAAGCGGAGGAGTGAAGCGGCTTTTCGCGGCGCGCTTTCAAACAAAAAGCTAGTTCACCTCTCGCTGAGCGAGGGATATTCCCGCAATTCGAATGCGCCCAGATGAAATTCTTCTTCGGCTTCCGTCGCGGTCCCGACGAGCGTAAAGGCCGCGTTCGGGAACTGCTCCCAGACCGCGAGATCTTCCGCCGTTATTGTGAGCCACCCAAATCTGTACATGTACCGGCCCGGTTCGGTCACTCGTCCGACTTGTTGCCAAGTGACTTTATTGACCACCAATCATTTCTCCTTCTGAAGCCAGTAACCGATATCAGGCGGTGGGGCAGGGATTCCAGGCCTTAGACTAGGCTTTAGACCGGCCTTTAGGCCAGCCTTGGACGATGCTCCACTCATGCGCATTTCGAATGCGTCGAGTTGCAAAGCGAATGTTGCCAGTGCCAGCCTCAAATTATTCAGCTCTCTGGCCCGCGCGTCGTCCCGGTGCTGGTCCATAGTGAGTGTCTCCTGCGGCTCGCCGCAGGCGATACGCATCGGTGCGCGGTAAGACCCCGCCGGCCGGAACCGGCGGAGATATCCAACCAGCCATTTCAACCGATGGAGACCGGCGACGTCGTCGTGTTTGTGCCGGCTGCGGATTGCGCGGGTTCTGTAATCCGATGAACCACGGGCAATTGCAGCACGGTCACTCGCTGACCTTCACAGAGCTGCGTCACGAGCACATTGCTTCCGTCTGGAAATTCGATCGCATCATGGTGACGATGCGGAACATCCGGATCTATCGCGCCGAATTTTCCCACGCGGAATTTGATTGCTTTCGTCCAAATCCATCTGTTGTCGTATTGGACGTCTTCGGCGAACGCCAGTTCGGTGCCGGGCAGCATGCAGACAGCTACCGCAGGCTCACTTTCGGACGCGAAACCACGAGTCGAAGTCCCGCGGAATGTCGTGGTAATCAGCGTCTCTCCAACCTGGGCGGGACGCGTTGCTACAGCGTGCAGACTATAGTCACACATCGGATTGCTCCTCGTTCGAGATAGCAACCCGCGCCCTAGAGGCGCGGGCCTCTATCAGAGTGGACAGTAGATTGTAAGCTTTTTCTTCGTTGTGGGCAATTGTACGACCCAAGCCGGCGAGCCTGATCACAAATACGTTTGATGAGGCTCGCTGGTACCGGTGATGCGACGCTGCGGCGGCGGCCGACAGCGGCTGCAATCGTCGGAGTCGAGTTCGGCAGTTGTGGGAACAAAAAAAGCCCCGGCCAAGGCCGGGGCTTTTTTTGGTGACCAAGCCGGTCAGTGACCGGCGGGGGCCGAAATGACGTGGCCTTCGGTATAGTCCGAATACGGGCCGGGCTGTGCCGGCCAAGCGAACGCATTATTGGCGTTACGGAACGGCTCGCTCACCGGCGCGCGGACGATCTTGCGGGCGTGGTGATGTTCCGCTGCCGCGGCGACCTGTACCGTCGATGCAGCGATCAGCGCCGCGCCCACAACCGTCAGGATTGTCTTTCCCATTGTAGTCTCCCTTAATCAGACGCTCTGAGACACGGGGCGGTTTCGCTCTGCGTCTTGCGTGTCATGGAGGTAGTGCTGGGTGGGTGATTTGATAATCTGTGGAAACGGGGAAAGACTATCAATCAGGAGTGGACAATCGTCCCTTTGCACCACGGACGCCTGCCATGCGCGGCTTCGGCCGGCGCTGGCGCGATCCGACCACCGCTTCCTATCCCCGGATCAAATCCGAAGGCATGCTTTTCGAGGGCATGCTCGGCTCAATATTTCCGATAAAGCCCGATCAGCTTGCCCTGAATCTTCACCCGGTTCGGCGGCAGGATGCGGACTTCGTAGGACGTGTTGGCGGGCTCCAGCGCAATCGACGCGCCGCGGCGGCGGAAGCGTTTTAAAGTGGCTTCCTCTTCGTCGATCAGCGCCACCACGATGTCGCCGGTTTCAGCGGTTTCATTGCGCTGGATCAGCGCCATGTCGCCGTCGAGGATTCCGGCATCCACCATTGAATCGCCGCGCACCTCGAGCGCGTAGTGTTCGCCGGAGCCCAGCATGTCCGGCGGCACGCTGATGGTGTGACTGCGGGTCTGCAACGCCTCGATCGGCGTGCCAGCGGCGATGCGGCCCATCACAGGCACGGCGACCGGATGGTTGCCGTCATCCTCGGAACTGACGCTGCTGCTGCGGACCTTGCCGAGCGTACCTTCGATGACACTGGGCGTGAAGCCACGGCGGCCGTTGCCATTGCTGCTTCCGGAAAGCTCCGGAAGCTTGATGACCTCGATGGCGCGCGCTCGATTAGGCAGGCGGCGAATGAAGCCGCGCTCTTCAAGAGCCGTGATGAGACGGTGAATACCGGACTTCGAGCGCAGATCCAGCGCGTCCTTCATCTCGTCGAAGGACGGCGGAACGCCGGATTCCTTCAGGCGTTCGCTGATGAAACGCAGAAGTTCATACTGTTTGCGCGTGAGCATCTCGACCAGTCCCCAAGTTGGTGGTGTCGTTCAATTTCCAATTTCAAGACACCTGAGGCCAAAACCTAAATCCCGGACACCTAAGTCCCGAACACCTAAGTCAAAGACTCGGGAGTCCGTAGACTCCAATTTGCAGGTATCGATGTCAGAAACAAATCATGAACGGACACTATATGTTCCATATGTGTTCCGCAACACCTTAATTTCCCGTCAACGAAACGGGTTTTGTGGGACGGGCCGTTTTTGGGATCAGCGCGGAAGCCGCAGAATATCGCAAGCCGACCCAGTGGCGGCGGCAGCCGCAAACGGCGGACGGATCACAAGAGCCCCTGCCGCAGCGAGATTTCCTAACAGCGAACTGTCCTGATGGTTGACCGGCGTCGCGATCAGAACGCCGTCGGCGCGCACCTCCAGGCGGGCGCGCAGATAGTCTTCGCGCAGGTCATTGGCGGCGACATCGCGTCCCAATCGCGCCGTCTCGCTGACGTGATGGACCGTGGTGCGCCCCGACAGAGCGCGAATCAGCGGCACCAGGAACAGGAATGCGCAAACGTAGGATGACACCGGATTGCCGGGCAGGCCGATCACCCGCATCGCGCCGAGCCGTCCGTGCATCATCGGCTTGCCCGGGCGCATTGCGATCCGCCAGAACGCCATCGTGACGCCTTCGGCCTCCAGCGACCGCTTGACGAGGTCGTGGTCGCCGACCGAAGCACCGCCTGTCGTGATGAGGATATCGGCGCCGCTGTCGCGGGCGCGGCGGATGCCTTGCGTGGTGGCCTCGACGGTGTCGGCGGCGATGCCGAGATCCACCGTCTCGGCGCCTTCGTGACGGGCAAGCGCGCGCAGCGCGTAGCCGTTGGAATAGACGATCTGTCCGGGGCCGGGTTGAGATCCCGGCATCACCAACTCGTCGCCGGTGGCGAGCACCGCGACCTTCGGCCGGCGCCGCACCGCAAGCTCAGGATAGTTCATGCCGGCGGCCAGCGAGAGGTCGCGGTCGGTGAGGCGTGTTCCACCCGCAAGCAGGACATCGCCTTTGTGAAAGTCGACGCCGGCGGGGCGGATATGCCGCCCCATGACCGCCGCCTCTGTGATGGTGATGCCGCCGTCTTCGACAACGGTGTCTTCCTGGATGACCACGGCGTCGGCGCCTTCGGGGATCACGCCGCCGGTAAAGATCCGTACCGCCTCGCCAGCACCGACAATTTTGTCAAACGGGCGGCCCGCCGCGATCTCGCCGATCACCTTGAGCCGCGCCGCCACATGAGAGGTGTCGGCCGATCGCACCGCATAGCCATCCATCGCCGACATCGCCTGCGGCGGTTGGGTGCGCAACGCTGCGACGTCGCGCGCGAGCACGCGGTGATGGGCCGCATCGAGCGCGACCATCTCTTCTGACAGCGGCTCGGCGCCAGCGAGAACCGCTGACAGCGCGTCGGCAACCGGCATCAATGCCACGGCAAAACTCCTAAAGACCAAAATTCCTAAAGCCCAAAATTCCTAAAGACCAAGTGTGGCGAGGGCGTGCGCCACGTCATCAGGCGATGTCACGTGAACCGCAGTCAAGCCCCGCGCCCGCGCGCCTTCGATGTTCTCGGCGAGATCGTCGAAGAACACGATACGCTCCGCCGGTATCCCGATCGCCTTCACCACGTGATCATAGGCTGCCGCGTCGGGTTTCCGAAGCCCGATCGCAGACGATAGAAAGATTTTGCGGAAATGGCCGAGCACGCCGGCAAAAGCTTGCGAGAAATGTTCGACATGGGCGCTGTTGGTGTTGGAGAAGGCGTAGAGCGGTACGCGCTTGGCGGCGCGCGCGAGCAGCGCGGCGATGCCAGGTATTTCGCCGGCGAAGATCGCGTTCCATCCTTCGAGGAACTGGGCATCTGATAGTTCGATGCCGAGCGAGGTGCGCAGACCAGCAAAAAATTCGGCGTCGCTGATTTCTCCCCTCTCGTGGCGCTGATAGATTTCGTCACGCGAAAAGCGCCCGACCAGATGCGCGGGCTCGCATCCGGCGTGCCCGGCCCAGCACGCCAGCGTCTTGTTGAAGTCGGTATCGATCACCACGCGACCGAGATCGAACAGCAGAGCGTCGGCGGCGCCGGGGGAGAGCAAAGGCGGGTTCATCGCGAGAAACGTCGTCCTCAATACCGATAAGGCTCGATCTCCAGCAGCGGGAAAGCGCTGAAGACATGGGGCAGGGTGACCGGCGTGGCCGCGTGCAGATAGGACTTGTCGAGTTCGGCGAAATTCTTGACGCCGAGCAGGCCCAGGCACCTGGTCACTTCGTCTTCGAGCAATTCCAGCATCCGCACCACACCTGCTTCGCCTTTGGCGGCGAGCGCCCAGCATTGCAGGCGGCCGATGCCGACGAGATCGGCGCCCATCGCGATCGCCTTGACGATATCGGTGCCGCGGCAGAACGAGCCATCGACCATGATCTTGGCGCGGCCGGCGACGGCGGCAGCGATCTCGGGCAAAACGTGCATCGAGCCGCGGCCATGGTCGAGCTGGCGTCCGCCGTGGTTCGATACGTAGATCCAATCGACCCCATGATCGACCGCGAGCATCGCATCTTCGGCGGTCGCGATTCCCTTGACGACGAGCGGGATTTTGAACTTGTCCTTGATCAGTTTCACGGTGCGCCACTCCAGCCCCTTCTGGAAGTCGCCGCCGGTGGCGCGGAGCCGGCTCTCGCGGACGTAACGCTTGGCGATGTCGCGTTCACGCCGGCTGTAATGCGCGGTGTCGACGGTCAGGCAGAAGGCGCTGTATCCGTTGGAGACCGCGCGACTGACGCAGTCTTCGACGAAGGCGTCGTCGCCACGGACGTAAAGCTGATACATGCGCAAGGCGTCAGGCGCCGCTTCGGCGACCTTCTCAAGGCCGGGTTCGGATACCGAGCTCAGCATATGAGCGGCGCCGAACGTACCGACTCCGCGCGCAACGCTTGCGCCGGAGCCGGGATCGAAGATTTCCAGCGCACCGACCGGCGCTAGCATCACCGGCAAGCGTAATTTGCGCCCGAATAGTTGGGCCGACGCATCGACCTTGGCGACGTTGCGCAATACGCGCGGCCGGAACGCGATCTCGTCGAGCGCCATGCGGTTGCGGCGCATGGTGGTTTCGGTCTCGGCCGCGCCGACAATGTAGTCCCATGCATTCTGGTTGAGATTGGCCCGTGCCTTGCGGACGAATTCGTGAAGGTTCTGGAATTCCTCGCCGCTGGCGCCGAGTTCGGCGGTCACCGCTGTCCGGATGCGGGTCGCTTCGTTCATGGTTGTCCTCCCAAGGATTGTTTGACCGCTCGTTTATGTCTTTTCGCGTATCGCTTCCTGAGCTTCCACGCCATCCCAAAAATTGTTATGGCTGGTATCAGCGGGAGGAGAGCAACAATCCCGGCGGATCCAGGGGAGGAGTTTGCCATGACGAAACTGGTGGCGTGGATGGGTATGGCGGCTCTTGTCCGCCGAAGGCGACGTTGACCGGTCTCTACGGCCGCTGAAGTTCGTCTTCCGAAAAACGCTGACACAAGATCAGCTCCGACCACCAACAGGGAGTTTATTATGATCCGCGAGGCAATCTGTTCGCTCGCCATTATCTTGTTCGCCTATTCAACTGCTGATGCCTCCGATATCCGCCGCGTCGTCACCGGACTGGATGCGAACAACAAGGCGATGGTGCTGTTTGACAGCCGCGTGCCGTTGAAGTCGGGGGAGTATGGTCTGAATTCGACCAACCTCTGGGTCACCAACACCTATCCGCTCGGCTTTTCATTCAAGGATGACACCTCGGCGATACCGGTCGGAGTATCGCCGCTCGACAACGGCACCAAATTCCGCGTGGTTGAATTTCCGCCGCTCGATGCCGCGACCGAAGCCAAGATGGAGCCGGGCTATCTGATGAAAGCGGTCGGCGCCGTCGCGCCGGCGCGAGGACTTCCGGTGACGCACCCGCTGATGCATCGTACCCGCAGCGTCGATTATGCCGTGGTGCTGTCAGGCGAGATCGACATGATGCTCGATGACTCCGTGGTCCACCTGAAGCCCGGCGATACCATCGTGCAGCAGGCGACCAACCACGCCTGGATCAACCACGGGCCGGAGATGTGCCGCATTCTGTTCGTGCTGATGGATTCGAAGCAGCCGTAAAATGCCAGCATGCGGCGTTCGTCGGCACCAGCCGATATGCATTGCCGTTTTTTTGAGCGTTGGTAACCGGGCGGTAATTGCGTGAAGTGTCGCATTCGCGGGCGTCGGCTAGTTACAAATTGGACATAAAGCGGAATTCCGGCTTTGCGGCTGCAGCGGAGCGCGTATATCGTCAACTAATCGCGGAAAGACCGCCGGTGCGGCGCCCGGACACGGTTTCCGGCGCGGCGGAATGGCCTCAATGCCACCAGAATGGTGTTGTGGAGTCCTCAGTCGAGTTCCAAGCAGCAAGACGCCTATTTAACCGGCCCACGGTGGTCAGCAACAGCGAGAAGGTTCGCGAACGATGCGCAAGAATTCCGTCTTTTTCCTCGGCGCGGTAGCAGGTACGTGTTTGACCCTTCTCGCCACAGGGCCCCGGGGCGAGTCATGGATCGCGGCGGCCAAGGCGGCCGCCAGTGCCGACACCTATTCGCAGTTGAACCTGTTTGGCGACGTGTTCGAGCGCGTCAAGGCCGACTATGTCGAGAAGCCCGACGACGCCAAGCTTGTCGAGGGCGCGATCAACGGTATGATCACTTCACTCGATCCTCATTCGCGGTACATGAATGAGCAGGCCTGGCGCGACATGCAGGAGACGACCCACGGCGAGTTCGGCGGCCTTGGGATCGAGGTCACGATGGAAGATGGCCTCGTCAAAGTGGTCTCACCGATGGATGACACGCCCGCCGCAAAAGCCGGCATCATGTCAGGCGACCTGATCACCTATATCGATGGCGATGCGGTCCAGGGCCTGACCCTGGAGCAGGCCGTGAACAAGATGAAGGGGCCGGTCAACACGAAAACCACGTTAAAAATCGTGCGCAAGGGTGCGGAGCAACCGATCGACGTTTCGATCGAGCGCGAAATCATCAAGGTGCGGCCGGTCAGCTATCACACCGATGGCGGCGACATCGGCTACATCCGGGTCAGCTCATTCAACGAACAGACAACCGAAGGATTGCAAAAAGCGATCAGCGACATATCGAAACAGATTCCGTCAGACAAGCTGACCGGCTACGTCGTCGACCTCCGCAACAATCCGGGCGGATTGCTCGATCAGGCGGTCTCCGTGTCAGGCACGTTTATGGCACGAGGCGAGGTGGTCTCGACGCGGGGCCGCACTCCTGAGGAAACCCAGCGTTTCTCGGCGCGGACCGGCGATGTCACCAAGGGCAAACCGCTGGTGGTATTGATCAATGGCGGGTCGGCGTCCGCTTCGGAGATCGTGGCCGGAGCGTTGCATGACCACAAGCGTGCGACCCTCATCGGCACCCGCTCGTTCGGCAAGGGCTCGGTGCAGACGATCATCCCGCTCGGCACCGGCAACGGTGCATTGGCGCTGACCACGGCGCGCTATTTCACGCCGTCCGGCCATTCGATCCAGGCAAAGGGCATCACGCCCGACATCGAAGTTCTGCAGGACGTGCCTGACGAGTTGAAGGGCCGTACCGACACCAAGGGAGAGGCGTCCATGCGCGGCCATCTCTCCGCCGAAGGCGCCGAGCAGGCCGGCTCGCAAGCCTATGTTCCGCCGGATGAGAAGAACGACAAGGCGCTTGCCGCGGCCTACAACCTTCTGCGCGGCGTCACGGTCAACGCGGATGTCCGACCGTCTCCCAAGGCGGCGGTCCCGAACTAAACCTGTCAATCGACGAAGACCCGGCTCGATCGGGGCGGCGAAAGGCCGTCCCGATCGCGCGGCCTCAGGCCCCGACCGCCGATCTTTTGGTGCGCGCGAAGAACAGATGCTTGATCTCGGCGGCCGGCCTCGCCGGGCTGAACAGGTAGCCCTGCATTTCGGAACAGCCGAGCGCGCGAAGCAGTTCGCGCTGCTGCCGCGTTTCGACGCCTTCCGCGGTTGTCGTCATCTGGCGCGCCGCGGCGATATTGACCACCGCCTGCACGATGCAGGATGACCCCTCCGGCTGTTCGATGTCGTTGACGAAGCAGCGGTCGATCTTGATCTTGTCGAACGGAAAACGCTGCAGATAGCTCAGCGAGGAATAGCCGGTGCCGAAATCGTCCAGCGCGATCCGCACCCCGATGGCGCGAAGCTGATGCAGAATGGCGAGTGCGGCTTCGTCATCGCGAATAAGCACCGCCTCGGTGATCTCGAGCTCGAGCCGGTTCGCCGCAAGACCCGAGGCCGCCAGTGCCGCGACGATCTTGAGCGCCAGCGTGCCGCTCTTGAATTGAACCGGCGAGACGTTGACCGCGACCTTGACGTCGTCGGGCCATGTCGCGGCCTCCGCACAGGCGGTCGTCAGCACCCATTCGCCGATCTGGTTGATCAGGCCGGTCTCTTCGGCGATCGGAATGAACTCGGCGGGCGAGACCATGCCGCGCTCGGAATGCCGCCAGCGCAGCAGGGCCTCGCAGCCGGTGATCCTGTTATCTCCGAGGCTGACGCAGGGCTGGTAGTAAACCTCCAGCCCGCCGTCCGATATCGCCTGGCGCAGGTCCGTCTCCAGGGTGTGGCGGGCTTTTACCTGGGCGTCCATGCCGGGCTCGAAGAACCGATAGGTCCGGCGCCCGGCCGATTTGGCGGCATACATCGCCAGATCCGCGTTCTTCAGGATTTGATGGAGGTCGGCGCCATGCTGCGGCGCCAGGGCAACGCCGATGCTGGCGTCTGTGGTGACCTGATGACCGAGACACTCGTAGGGCGCGCGGATCGCATCGAAAACCCGCGCCACGAGGCCGGTGACATCCGCTGACGTTTCGACCGCGGTCTGAACGATGGCGAACTCATCGCCTCCGAGCCGTGCGACGAAGTCGTCTCCCCCGATGCAACTGCTCAGGCTCACGGCCACGGATTTCAACAATTCATCGCCAATCAGATGCCCGAGCGTGTCGTTGACGCTTTTGAATTCGTCGATGTCGATATAGAGCACCGCCAGTTGCTCGCCTTCCGGAATTCGCGCGAGTTCGTGTTTGAGCCGCTCGTGAAATAGTACTCGGTTCGGCAGATCAGTCAGCGCGTCGTAATGCGCGAGATGTGAGATGCGTTCCTCGGTGCGCTTGCGCTCCGTGATATCCTCCAAAGTGGTTACCCATCCGCCATGCGATAGCGGCCGGTACATGACCTGGATCGAACGTCCGTCCGCCGTCTCCATAATCCTTTGAAATATCGTTCCTTGCGCCAGTTTGTAAAAGAGAGTTGAGCAATATTCCTCCACGTCGCCTGCGAACGATCCGGTTTCCTTGCGGTGCTGCAGGAGCTCATGCATGGTGCAGCCTGGCTTCACCACATCGGTCGATACACCGAACATCTCGATATAGCGCTGATTGGTGACGACAAGCCGCCGCGATGAGTCGAACAACAACAGGCCTTGCGTCATATTGTTGAGGGCGGTGTCGAGGCGCTGCTTTTCCAGCCGATGCTGCTGCGACAGCTTGCGCACCACGAGAAACAACATGGCGGCGATCACGAGGACGGAGAGGCCGGCCACGGCGACCAGGAATCTGGTTTGTTCCCGCCAATCGGCCAGCGCAGCCGATACGGTTGTGGTTGCGATGATGGAAATCGGAAAATCGCTCAATGCGCGGGCCGCGGCCAGCCGGTCCTGACCGTCCATCGGGCTGTTCAAGCGTATCATCCCATGGTCGGACTTCGATAAAATCTGCTGGTGGACGACGCCGGTTGCAAAATTCAACCCGATCATCTCGTCCATGTGCGGGTAACGTGCCAGCAGCGTTCCATCGCGCTGGTACATCGTAATCGCCGCGTTCTCTCCAAGCGCTACGGATGCGAAGAATTTTTCGAAGCTGGCGGGGGTGATCGCTCTCGTGACGATCCCGAGAAGCTCGCCATTTGGTCCGGTGATCTTGTGAGAGATGACGGTTGCCCACCCCCCGGTGAAACGGCCCTGCACCAGCTCGATCAAAACCGGTGTCGTGGCAGATCCAGATTTAAAGGATTTGAAGAAGGCTCGATCGTTGATGGTGACGTTCCGGACAGGCCAGCTTTCTGACGAGTTGATCAACCTTCCGTCTGAATCAAACACGTTGATGCCGGCGACATCGGAATGCCCGCTGACCTTGGCCTTCAATATTTCATGCATTTCAGCAGTCGACATCTGACCCCTGAAAACATCGGGTGAAGCGATTTTGGCAAGCCGGATTTGCCTGGCAACTTCTTTTTGAATGACCACGAAATCTTCGAGCTGCTGATCGAAGTGGCGGGCGAGCAATAACACGGTGTTTTCCAGCTCGCGTTCCGCGCTATTGAGCGCGCGCTCGCGGAAAACTCCGACCATCATCGCAGTTCCGATGACGATGCCGCCGACCAGCAGCGCGCCACCAAGGATAAGCCAGCGGATCGGACTGCCGCGAGCCGAACGTTTGGCGCTGAACGAGGCGGTGCCTTTTGCCATCATTGGTCTTGATCGCTGCCAAGGCTGAACGCCAGAAGCAGTTTCTCATGCCCCGGCCCACACTTAGTTACCGTGCTGATATGGAAGTGAGGTTAGCAATTTAAGTTAACGGGGAATTAATTTACATCCTTAGGGTGCGATCACCGGCGGCAACCCGGTTGGCGGCTACGCCGCACGCGGGATGTGTAAGCCTGTCTTGCAGCCACCAGCCGAAAAAACTCCGCAAAAAAAGCCCCGCGAAACGCGGGGCTTTTTCCTCCTTGTTACCTGCTGAGGCCAGAGCCTGGACCTGTCGGAGCGAGTGTGGATCCACTGGGCGAGCCGTTGGGACCGAGCGTGTTGCCTGACGGATTCATGGTGCTGTTTGGACCCGTGGTTGCGCCGATGTTCCCGGACCCGGTCGTACGTCCCGTGGTGCTTCCATTCGTTGACGAGCCGGTCGTGGTGCCACTCGCCGCGGAGCCGCCCGCGGTGGAACTTCCGCCAGCGGAACTGCCGCTGCTTTGTGCGAGCGCGAACGTGCTGGACAGTGCGAAGGCCGTAGCTAGGGCAATGGTCGTAAGTTTCATGGTCGATTCCTCTTCAATTGATGTCGAGGGACAATTCGACACGATGATCTTACGTTCCGACACTGTCGCGTGATAGACGCCGCCACACGGAATACGTCATATCCGGATTGTGAGATGCCTATGCGGTGGCCATCGTCTTCCAATGCGCGTCATTCGACGTCGCCGCCACGATGATGGCAGCGACGATGTTGGCGGCGGCGCTAAGAAGGATCGGCACCGTGTAGCTATGGCTCAGGTCGAAGGCGAAACCGGCGGCGCTCGGGCCGATCAGGGTGCCGAACGCCACACTGGTGTAGAGAATGCCGATGATGCCGCTGACATTGCGGCCGCCGAAATAATCCATCACCACGGCCGGAAGCACCGCGACCCATCCGCCGTAGAATACGCCGTAGACGAATGCGAACGCGGCCAGCGACCAGATATCCGTTGCGATCACCCAAACCGCCAGCGCGAGCGCCATACCCATGAACATCAGCAGCAGGGAAAGCTGACGGCCCATCCGGTCGGCGAGGCCGCCGAGGAAGAAGCGCCCGGCGGTACTGCCGATGCCGACCACACCCAGTAGCAACACGGCCGACGAGGACGCAACGCCGTGATCCCTTGCATAGGGCACGAGATGAACGAACGGCACAAACACGCCGAACGCGCAGATCAAGCAGGCCGCGTACAGGCTGACGAAGCGGCGTGACCGGATAGCTTCGCCCACTGAAGCGCCTTCCAGCCGCGCAGGGTGCGCGCCCTGTTGCGGCGGATCGCCGTCGGGGCCGAGGCCGCGATCGCGCGGATCGTTCTCGATCAGCAGCGACAGTCCTCCGCCCACGACGGCGGCAAGGATACCGAGCGCGAGATAGGCGCCGCGCCACCCCAAGGTCTCGATCAAAAGCGAGGCCAGCGGCGGCATCACCAAGGTGCCGACGCCGATTCCGCTCACGGCAAGACCGGAGACAAAGCCGCGGCGCCGGACGAACCATCGCTGCACCGCGCCGATGGCGGGAACATAGGCGCAGCCGACGCCAAGTCCGACGCCGAGCCCGTAGGCCGCGTAGACTTCCGGAAGGCTGCGCGCCAGGCTTGCCGCCGCAAGACCAAGGCCTGTCAGGATCATGCCGGCGACAGCGAGGCGCCGGGAACCGAAGCGATCGGCGAGGGGGCCGCTGACGATCCCGAGACCGAAGTAGAGAAAGCCGGCGAGCGAGAACACCAGCGACACCGAACCGCGCGAGGCGCCAAAATCCCGTTGCAGCGATTCGACGAAGGCGCTGAACGTATAGGCGCTGCCAAAGCCGACCAAGGTCACGGCGAACGCGGCTAATACGACGAACCAGCCATAGAAGATGCGGCGATAGGACGATGCTGCCTCGCTGTTCATGACGGTCTCCTTCAAAAATCAAGGCTTCCTAGACTAGACGCCAGTATAAACGATATACTCGTGTCACTTGCTGTCAACCGGTAAACGTGCTTTATTGGTGTTGTGATGTCCAAACAATCGCGCAAATTCCAGGTTCCGGACGAACTGGCCAATCTCTATGATTTCGCCAATTCGCTCGATGTCAGGCATTTCACGCATCACGGCGTGCAGCATGTGCAGAGCGATGAACTGGCGGGGCCACGGGAACTCGGCGTGTGGATGGCGCAACGCGGGTTGTTGTGGACTGGCGCGAAGGTCACGCCCGCGATGTTGGAGACCGCGTTGCGGCTGCGAACCGATATTCGCGCTTATCTTGAATGCGATCCCGCTGAGCGGTGCAAAAACGGGCGTGTGACAGGCTTGCTCAACAAGGCGCTGAAGCCGTTTCCGCTTGTCGCGGAGGCGCGACCCGATCGCGGCCTGACGCTGCGGGCTTCGCGCGACGATGCTTTGGCGGGTCTGTCTGTTGTGGTTTCCGAGCTCTATGACGGTGCCAGCAATGGAACGCTCGATCGGCTGAAGACGTGTGCTGCCGAGGAGTGTCGCCGGGTGTTCTACGACCGGTCGAAACCGGCAACGCGGCGTTGGTGCATGTCAACGCTGTGCGGAAACCGGATGAAAACCCGAACCTATCGCGCGCGCCATCGCGGCGCCGGCTGAGTCGCGAGCGAGCATCATTTACGGATGCGCGCTGGCGAGCCGCCATTCTCCGCAACAATGACCGGACGGCAGTATCTCAGCCTTCAAGTCAGGCGGCACGGCGATCATTGCGGCTTGGCTGGTGCCGCCGCCGCAGCTTTCGCGCGATGCTTCTGCTTTTGCACGGCGGGAGCCGGAGCGGGTGCTGCAGCCGGCGTTGCGGTTGTGTCGCTTGGCTCGATCGTCTTTGCCGCCGGTGTTGGCGGTCCGTCGCTGTTGCAGTCCTCGTTCGAATAAAACTGAGCGCAAAATCCCGGTTCGGAATTTGCGGCCTGCGCCAACGCCGCGGGTGCCGAGGCGATGGAGAGGAGAGCTACGGCGCGCCACATTGCGAATTTCGACATCGCGTTTCCTTCTTTTTCTTGTTGCGATCAACCTGAGCGACGCTCAATCGCGGGCCAGATAATGCCCGGACTTGCCGCCCTTTTTTTCAACCAGGTGAATGCCTTCGATGTGGACGCCACGCTCCACCGCCTTGATCATGTCGTAGATCGTCAGGCACGCCACCGACACCGCCGTCAGCGCTTCCATCTCGACGCCGGTTGGGCCGGTGACCTTGACCACGGCGCGGACGATGCAGCCCGGCAGTTTTTTGTCGGGCGTAATGTCCAGCGTGACTTTCGACAGCGCCAGCGGATGGCACAGCGGTATCAAATCCGACGTGCGTTTCGCCGCCATGATGCCGGCGACGCGCGCGGTGCCGAGCACGTCGCCCTTTTTGGCATTGCCGCTCACGATCAATTGAAGCGTCGCCTTGCTCATGACGACGCGGCCCTCGGCGACCGCCGTGCGTTCGGTGGCGGGTTTGGCGGAAACATCCACCATCCGCGCTTCACCCTTGGTGTCGATGTGGGTGAGGACGGGGTCGTCTTTTGCGCGCCTCAATCTCTCGCTGGCCATAAGCGTGTCCTGCCCTTACCGTCCCCGGGAGAGGAATCCTATAATCGACAAGTACGACATTTCGGAGCGCGATCCTAACTAAACCCATATAAACGGCATGTGGCTAATTCTCTGCCACTGACCGTCTTGGCTGACGCCGGAATACTCACGACGAAGCCTGCTCGGTTTCCATGCCGTGGCAGGATCGAGCGCTCCATTTTGCGTGAAGAAAGCATTCGCGCCGGCTTCCGAAACCGCAGCCAGACCATAGCCGTGCGCGGCACAGAGTTTGGTAATCGCCGTAAGAGAAGCCCCGTGATACCAGCCGCTCGGATGTTTTTTGTGACGGTCAAAACCAGCGTCATAGGGAACGGTGATCGGCTCAAGTCCAAAGCTCGCATTGTATTCGACGCAGATCACGGAAGGTTTGATGTCGATCAGTCTTTCAAGAAACCAGTAGTCATTGCCATCAACGTCGATCGACAAGACGCCCAGCCTCTGAAATTTGGACTTGATGAAGTCGAGATTGTCCAAGGTGAGGAAGGCTTCGATCATTTCGATGCGTTTCGGGAGTACCGAACGAGCGTCAGAAACCTGACGCGTGTTGCCATCGATCAACAAGCCTTGCCAATCCCTGTTCAGGGCAAGAGAAGCACAGTTAAATTCTATCGGATGGAAGCCGAATTCGATAAACGTTTTCGGTGCAGCGACGCTTTTGGCCAAGTCGGAAAGGATCCTGGTTTCATCCGATTGACCTCGCGCACCCCGAAATATTCTGGCGCGATAATAGAGCCTGCGCAATATGGTGTTCGATCTGATTATTTCTTTCCATTCGGCCGGCATGGAACGCTCGTTCAGAATTGATTCATCGCTGCCCAGCCGTCCCGCCTGAAGCTACATCGCTCCAAAAATTTTTGCGCACGAGTTAGCGCGTTTGCGTCGTGCCGACTATATCGCCGCGCGTCAACAGTGCACGGGTCGCGGCCGCCACGTCGGCCTGCCGCATCAGACTTTCGCCGACGAGGAATGTCGATATGCCGACGCGTGCGAGCCGGGCAAGATCGGCAGGTGCGAAGATGCCGCTTTCACCGACCATCAGGCGGTCGCTCGGGATCAGCGGCGCCAGAGCCTCGCTGGTCGCGAGCGTGGTCTCGAAGGTCCGCAGATTGCGGTTGTTGACCCCGATCATCGGCGAGCGAAGTTTCAGGGCACGCTCGAGCTCAGCGCGTTCATGGATTTCGATCAGGACGTCCATGCCGTGCGTCAGCGCGGCGTCCTCGATGTCCCGGGCCGCGCCGTCGTCGAGCGCGGCCATGATGATCAGGATGCAGTCAGCGCCATGGGCGCGGGCCTCGACCACCTGATAGGTGTCGAACATGAAATCCTTGCGCAGCACCGGCAGCGCGGTGGCCGCGCGTGCCGCTACCATGAAATCGAGATGGCCCTCAAACGAGGGCGTATCGGTGAGTACCGAGAGGCATGCCGCACCTCCGGCTTCATAGGCCTTGGCAAGCACTGGTGGATCGAAGTCGGCGCGAACCAGGCCTTTGGACGGCGAAGCCTTCTTTACTTCGGCAATCAGCGCGTATTCGCCGCGAGCGAGCTTTTCGCGGATCGCCCGGACGAAGCCGCGCGGCGCGGGCGCAACCTTCGCCAGGGCTTCAACGCTGGCCAAGGGATGCGCGCGCTTGGCCGCGGCAATCTCCTTGCGCTTGTAAGCCTCGATCTTGGTCAGGATATCGGACATGACAGGCTCCTCGGGTCAGCCGTTGGAGACCGCGATCAGGTGCTTCAGCCGCGCGGCCGCGGCGCCACTGTCGAGCGATTGGGTGCCGAGCGCCACGCCTTCCCTGAGATTCTTTGCGCGGCTTGCCACGATCAGCGCCGCCGCGGCGTTCAAGAGTGCGACATCCCGAAAGGGGCTCGGCATTCCGTCGAGTACGCTTTGCAACGCGATCGCGTTGGCTGCGGCATCGCCGCCCTTGAGCGCCTCGCCGCCGACGCGGGCGAGGCCTGCTTCCTCCGGCGTCACGTCAAAGGTGCGGATATCGCCGTTCTCGAGCGCCGCGACGAAGGTCGGGCCGGTGAGGGTGATTTCATCGAGGCCGTCGGAGCCGTGCACCACCCAGGCGGATTCGGCGCCGAGATTCTTCAGCACCTGCGCCAATGGCAGCACCCATTGCCGCGAAAATACCCCGACCATTTGCCGTTTCACGCCGGCGGGATTGGACAACGGCCCCAGCAGATTGAAGATCGTGCGCGTTGCGAGCTCGACGCGAGTCGGGCCGACGTTCTTCATGGCGGGATGGTGAGATGGCGCGAACATGAAGCCGATGCCGGTCTCGGTGACGCAGCGGCCGACATGCTCGGGCGTGATGTCGATCTTGACCCCGAGCGAAGACAACACATCCGCGGCACCGGAGCGCGACGATAATGCGCGATTGCCGTGCTTGGCGACGGGCACGCCGGTGCCTGCAACAATGAACGAGGCACAGGTCGACACGTTGACCGAACCGGAGCCGTCGCCGCCGGTGCCGACCACGTCGACGGCGTCAGCGGGAGCCTTGACGCGCAGCATCTTGGCGCGCATCGCGGATACCGCACCGGTGATTTCATCGACGGTTTCGCCACGGACGCGAAGCGCCATCAGCAAGCCGCCCATCTGCGACGGCGTCGCTTCCCCGGACATCATGCTGTCGAAGGCGGATGCCGCCTCGTCGCGCGACAGCGTCGCACCGGTAGCGACTTTTCCAATGATAGATTTGAGATCGTCCATCAGGTGCTTTCAAAATCGTAAGATGGGCAAAGATGCTCTTCGCGCCGCGCCCATCAGCTCAACACAAGCGTGTCATGGTGGGCACGCGGAGTTTACCATCGGGCGCGCATTCGCGCGACCCGGTGACTTTGCCCACCCTGCGGTTAGGGAAATTCCATTAAGAGGCGGCCACCTTTATCGTCAATCATGCTCAGTTGTTGTTATTCGCGCCCGTCACCTGTGCGAAGGCGGCCTCGTTGATGGTGGTGCCGATCTCCAGTTCAAGTTTCGTGACGTATTGCGCGATCTGTTCATCCTCCAGGCTGCGCTGAAGGCTCTCCTTCATTTTCTTGATATCGTCCGACGCAACATCGACCGGTGGCACGCTGATGTCGGTCACGCGGAACACGATCCACTCGCTGGTGCCGGTGCCGGCGGTTTGTCCGGCGCCATCCTTGGCGGTGCGAAACGCGGCCGCGATGACACTGGCGGCTACGCCGGGCAGGGAAGCGTCGCGCCTGAATCCGGCAGCGGTTTCAACTTTCAATCCAGCACTTGCCGCCTCGTCCGCGAGCTTGCCGCCCTGATCGAGCTTTTGAACCATGTCGGTCGCCTTGGTACGCAGCCGGCTGGCGATCTGGTCTTCGCGCCATTTCGCCTCGACCTGGTCCTTGACCTCGTCAAGGCTGCGTTCGCGGGACGGGGTGATGCCGAGCACGTCGTACCAGACATAACCGCCGTTGAACGAAATCGGATCGTTGTCGACGCCGACAT
This sequence comes from Bradyrhizobium sp., assembly GCA_028290305.1. The sequence goes on along the minus strand of JAQGKC010000175.1, from coordinate 3,714 downwards.
CGCTGTTAAAGGCCTGCGAGACAATGTCCAGGCCGCGGGGAATGTTGGTCACCAACTGGCCGTTGGGGAGGCGGCCGGAGCGATCGACCGCGTCGATGGTGACCGCGGCGAGCCCCAGTTTCTGGGCGGCCTCGACGACGCTGGCGCCGCCGCCGCGCTCGTCTTCCATCTTGTCGCGCAGTTCGGCGGCCGATTTGCGCGCGCGCTCGGTGGCAATTTCCTTCTTCAAGTTCGAGGCGACGCTTTCATAGGATGGTTCGACCCCCGGCTCGATCTTGCCAATCTTGACCAGGACGACACCGAACTTGCCTTGCACCGGCTGGCTCACTTCGCCTGACGGCAGCGAAAACGCGGCGTTGGCGGTCGCGGGATCGATGATCTCGGATTTCGTGATCAGGCCGAGGTCGACGTCGGATGGATTGAGACCGCGCTCCTTGGCCAGATCGTCGAACGAGGTTCCAGAGGTAAGGCGATTGCGCGCCGCCATCGCTTCTTCCGCGTTCGGAAACACGATTTGCGAGACCTCGCGCTTTTCCGGCGTTCCAAGCTTGTCGCGGCGCTGCTCGAACAGCTTCCTGGCATCCTCGTCGGAAACTTCCGACCATTTGCCGATGTCTTCGGGGGTGATCGCGACAAACGCTATCTTGCGATATTCGGGCGCACGGAACTGGACCTTGTGATCGTCGAAATAGCCGGCCAGCGTCTCCGGCGACGGCGGATCGATCGTTCCGGCCTGAGCCGCGTCGAGTTTGACATAGTCGATCGAACGCTGTTCGTTCTGGAAGCGGCTGAGCGCTTCGATCATGACTTTCGGGGGTTCGAGGCCCGCCGAAATCGTGCCGGCGATCTGCCGCCGCAGCGACACCCGGCGCTGGTCGGCGACATAGCGCTGTTCGCTGTAACCGAATTGGCGGATCGCGGCCTGGAAGCGTGCCGGATCGAAGGCGCCGGAGGTCCCTTTGAAATTGGGATCGCTGAAGATCATGCGCATGGTCTCGGCATCGGATTGCCCAAGCCCCAGCCGCCGTGCTTCCTCGTCAAGCGCGGCCTCGGCGATGGTTTGCTGCAATACCTGACGGTCGAGGCCGAAGGCGCGGGCCTGTTCCGACGTCAGCGGGCGGCCGAACTGACGGCCGATCTGCTGCAGCCGATCGGTATAGAGCTGGCGGAATTGTTCGGTCGAAATCTCGGTATGGCCGACCTTGGCCAGCGTTGACTGACCGAATCCCCGGAAGATGTCGGCGATGCCCCAGACACCGAAACTGATGATCAACACGCCCATCACCACGGCCATTATGGTTTTGCCGAGCCAGTTTGATGAGGCTTTCCGCATTCCTCGAAGCATGGGTCCGTCTTCTATCTAAAAATTAAGAGGCTGATTCTACTAGTTTTTTCGGTTTTCCGCCCGCACCTCAGCCAAAGGTGCGGGAATAGATGTTCTATTTTCGGCCTCGGCACGATCTAACTTGCCGATGGCCCCCGCCGCAAGCCTGCTGCGGTTCGCGCTTTTGGCGCAAAAGGTCGCCATCCGCCCTCGGAACAGAGGCCAAGGCGCCTGTGGCAGCTTTATTGGGGTTCGAGCCAAAGCCAAAGCCAAAGCAGGCCGCGTTCGCGGCTCGCGCGTTTCGCTGCTTGTCCAGGAGCGGGCTTTACCCCGGCAGCAAATCCGCGACCCAGGCCTTGAGGAAGGCGGCATCTGTCGGATTGGCCGTCGGATTGCCGGCGCGATGACCCCACACGCTCGGGATCGGCCGCAGGGTCCCGGTTGCAAGATAAGGAAGCTCGGCCGCATTATCCGCAACGCGGAAATAGAGATCCGTCTCGCTCGGCATCAGGAGCATTTGCGCCTTGATGGACTGCAGCGCTTGCGAGAGATCGCCGTTGTAAAGCTTGTTGCCGCTGATATCGCCGTGAAACCAGGCGAGTGCCTGCGCATAGAGGTTCGCCGCGCGGCATTGCGAAAACCGCTCGGCCCAATTAATGCGGACGAAGGTTTCGAGATCGGGCGCGCCAAGCACGCTTTTGTAAAGGCCGGCCCGGTAGAAATCCTGGCTCAGACCCCAACCCGCATAAATGTGGCCAAAGGCCTTGAGCGCCAGTAAGGGCTCGCTCGAAAAGCGGCCATTGCCGGTATGCTCGGGCGCGGCTTCGAGCGTTCGCAACAGGCCGGACAGAAAAACCTTGTTGTGATCGGCCGTGCGGGCGCTGCCGCAGACGACAAAGGCGCGTTCCACCATTTCGGGGTAGAGCGCCGACCAATGATAGGCCTGCACGCCGCCCATCGAAAATCCATACACGGCGGCGAGTTTGTCCACGCCATACATTTCCGTGACGAGACGGTGTTGCGCCCGCACATTGTCGGCGACGGTGACGAGCGCGGGATAGTCCGGCGTCTCCGCCGCGCCGGACGATTCCCCGTTCGAGAACATGCCCACGGCGATGATGCACCAGCGCGTGGGATCGAGAATGCCCTCCGGCCCGATCAACCAGGACATATCCGCGAGACGCGCGGAATAGCTGCTGGGGTAAAGAATGAGATTGTCGCGCTTGTCGTTGAGCGTGCCAAAGCGCTGCCAGGCGAGCCGGGCCTCGCGGATCACGCCGCCTTTTTCCGCGGCGAAATCGCCGAGTGCAAAGCTGCCCGTCTCATTCTCCCAACTCATGGCTCTTCTCCCGGGGTATCCGTCTACGGCTTTTCGGCGGCTTGCGCCTCGAAAGCAACGGCGACGCGCAGAAGGTCGAGGTCCGACCCGCGAGCGCCGATGATCGAAAGTCCCACCGGTGCGCCATCGGCCGTGGCGTCCGGAAGATTGACCTGCGGCACGCCGGTAAGGCCACCCTGGCTGGTCAGGCAACTGATGCGTTCGCGCAAGGGGTCCAATTGGTGAAGCGGAAGATCTTTTTGGGGCGCCGGAAACGGCGTCGTCGGTAGGCAGAGAATCGTGCCGGCCGGCAGCAGCAGGCGGAGCCGGGCGCGGGCTTCCATCCGCATCAGACTCGCGGCGTTGCGCTCCGCATCGGTCATCATCGAGCCTTGTAACAAGCCCCGCGCCACGCTGAAGGCGAGACGCGGATTATGGCCGTCGAGCCAGGGCTGGAACGTGCGCCAGGCCTCGCTTGCTTGCAAAACGCGTTGCGCACGCTGCCAGACCGAAAGGCCCTGCGGCGCCAATGTGACATCGCGCCGTTGGCCAATCAGCGCCGCGAGACGGCCGACGCCCGGGGCCAGCGCCTGCTGCACATTTTCATCCGCGATGCCGAAGGCGTCCTCGGCCACCAACAGCGTCGTGGGCAGCGTGCCGGGCAGGGCGCTTCCGAACAAAACCTCGCCAACACGCGCGAACGTCGCAGCATCGCGCGCAAACCAGCCGCAGGTATCGCTGTCAGGCGCCTGCACGGCAATGCCGGTGAAATCGATCCGCCCGTGCGTCGGCCGGATGCCGTAAAGGCCGCAAAAGCTCGACGGCACGCGCACCGATCCGCCCGTATCGGTGCCAAGCGCGAAATCGCAGGCCTTGGCGGCCACGGCCGAGGCCGATCCGCTCGACGAGCCGCCCGGCACGCGGCCGGGCGCCGCCGGGTTCAACGGCGTGCCGTCATGCGCGTTCTCGCCAAGAATGCCGAGCGACACTTCGTCGGTGATGGTCTTGCCCACGACCGAGGCGCCGGTATCGAGCAGGGTCTGCACGACCCATGCGTGACGGGCCGGCGTTG
>JAQGKC010000158.1 GCA_028290305.1 Bradyrhizobium sp. | reverse complement strand
CCTCGGCTGGCTTGGCGTCGCCGGCATAATTGATGACGACGATAAAGCCATCGTCCGCCAAGCGCTCAGCCACCGCCGCGCCGATGCCGCGGGAGGCGCCCGTTACAATCGCGACCTTGTTGATCTCATTTGCCATTTTTCCTTCTCCTCGAACTTCGCGGCCGATCCGCGTGATGCAGCAGAGATAGGCCTGTCCAACTTCCGGATAATTATGCATTATCCGCTATCATAATTGGTATAATCCGGACAATTGAGGATCGCTTCCACGCGATGCGGGTATTCACCCGGGTGGTGGAGCGGCGCAGCTTCACGCTCGCGGCGGAGGATCTCGGCCTGCCGCGCTCCGCGGTGACCGACGCCGTAAAGGCGCTCGAGGGGCGCCTGGGCATGCGGCTGTTGGAGCGGACCACGCGCCAGGTCCGTCTGACGCTGGATGGTGAAGCCCATTATCGGCGCGGTCGCGTCCGCGTGTTCATCGACTGGGTGGTGCGCGCGTTCGGCCGCGCCTGACCCTAGCCTGACGCTTCGACTGCGAACGGCGACCACCCTGGATCATCGACATAATCTCGTCCGATTTTCTCCTTAATGGTGGATGCATCAGCAGACAGCGGGGGCGTTGGTCGAAGCGGCGTGATGGCCGCAACGGAATTCACCATGCTCTCAAACTCCGCTTCCGCGTCGCAGTCATCTTCGGCGCGTGTGTCCACCTCCGTGCTGCTCGCCGATGGCGTCAGCAGGCTTGAAACCACCCTCAAGCTGACCACCGCGATCCTGGCGCTTGCCGCCGGCGTCTACACCTATCTCGGCGTGCGGGAACTGCTCAACGGCAGTGCGACCACGGTGTTCTTTGCCGCCGTGATCTACTCTGTCGCGGTATCGGTCGGCATCTACGCGTTCTGGGTGTTCCTGATGCAATTCATGCCGCATGTGGTCAGTTCGACCGGCCGCGGCCTGATGTTCGGCTGCATGCTGCTCGGCTCACTGATGATCGTGGCGATGTCGTCCTGGCTCAATGCCTCGGCTCTCGCGGGCGCCGCGGCCATCCAGCAGCATCTCGCCATCACCGTGCAGGACTATACGCGCGAGCTCGACACGGCCAATAGCAACGCCATCGCGGCCCAGGGTCTGCTGCCGGATATTCAGCTCGCGTCCTCGCGCTTCTCGCGGCTTGCCGACGCCGAACGCACGGGATCGCTGACCGGCACTGCCGGATCTGGCACCGTGGTGCAACTCCTGACCCAGATGTCCGCCCAGCTCGACAGCCTCGGCCAACAGGTCCAGGATTCCGCCAAGCGCGTATCGGCCTTGTACGACCAGGGCGGCAAGAGCCTCGCCAAGATGCGCGAACTGATATCGGACCGCGGACCGATCGCCGCGCGCAGCGACGCTTTCGCAACCGAATCGCTGGCGCTGATGGGCGTGATCGCCAATCTGCAACAAACCTCCGTCGCGCCGGCCGTGAAGCGCGCGGCGACTTCGCTGTCGTCGGGCTTCATTGCGCCTGCCGCTGGAGGCCGCACGTCCGATCTTGCCGACCGCCAGACTGCGGTGGTCGGAAAGGTGGAAAGCTCGATCGCGACCCAGGCGCAATCGCTGGCCGACGCGGCCGACAAAATTCTGGCGATGCCGCATGTCGAGCCGGCGCGATTCCAGACGTTGTCGTCCGCCGAGGCGGTGTTGCGCTATGCGGGCGATTTCATCCCAAGCTGGGCCGGCGCGATCTCGATCGACCTGATGCCGGCGGTGCTGGTGCTGATCCTGTGCGTCGTGCACGCCGCGATCCGTCGCGAGGGACTTCCGGCGGTCAATGCATCGACCGTAACGGCGAGCGATCTGATCAGCGCCTTGCAGATCGCGCGCGACGTCGAGAATGCGCGCCGAGCCGCGGAGAACGTCAGGCCCGCCCCGGCACCGGAGCCCGTGCTCGCAGAAGAACCGCAGCTGGAAGAGCCGAAGCCGCAAGACGCAAAGCCGGCGCTTCCGGATGAGAACGTCACCTCGCTCTCCTCGGCCCGGCATCCGAAGTAGCCGTCATGTCGCCATCCTCGACCCTTCGACAGCGTTTGATTGCGTGGCTGCCGGACAACCCGGACGAAGCGGCGTTCCGCTGGATTTTCCGCTGCATCTTCACGGTCACCATCGCCGTGCTCGCGACGGATCTCGCCGGCAAGACCGGTTGGCTGGCAAGTTCGGATTCCGCTGCGGCACCGGTCGAGATCAGGCAGGATGAGCCCGCGTCGGATTCTCCGGGCCTGTTGCCGTCGATCCTCGCGCCCCTGCTCCCTGGCGGCGACAAGCGGCTGACGCCGCTGCCGCAGCCGGGCGGCGCGCTGGCCCAGGCCATGACCTTCGAGCTGGTCGGCGGCGGCAGGCTGATGGCGACCGGCACCGTCACGCCGGGCAGCGCGCAGGCCTTCGCGGCGGAAATCGAACGGCGCGGCGATTACGTAAAAACAGTGGTTCTGAATTCGCCCGGCGGCTCCGTGACGGATGCGCTGGCGATGGGACGGCTGATTCGCGAACGGAAATTCGCGACCGAAATCGAGGCCGGAAAATATTGCGCATCGTCCTGTCCGCTGGTGTTTGCCGGCGGTATCGAGCGCCGTGTCGGCGACCGTGCCACCCTCGGCGTGCACCAGATTGCAGCGATCAAATCGGCCGCCAACGTCGCACCGCGCGACGAGATGAGCATCGCCCAGACCGTCTCCGCCCGCTGCGAACGCTATCTCCGCGAGATGGGCGTGGACATTCAGGTCTGGGTGCATGCCATGGAAACGCCGCATGACAGGCTGTTTGTGTTCAAGCCGGACGAATTGAGATCGCTAGCTCTCGTGACATCACCATCGGAAGCCGCAAAGGCCGCCGAACCACCTGGGTCGAATCGTCCGGAGGGCACGGGAACCATCCCCTCCCGGCCGCGTTGAAGGGCGACATCGGAGGGTTCGACATGCAGACTTTTCTCGGAATGATTTTGGGCGCGCTGCTTCTGGTCGCGGGCGTCTATCTTTACGACTCGATGCAGACATCGACCGTCGCCAACGGCCAAGTCGCGCAGGCCAACCGCACCATCGTGAACTGGGACGTCGCGTCCCGCAACTGGGATGCGCTGAAGGAGCGCGCGCACGACGACTGGATTCGAATTTCGTCGAAATAACCGGGGAAGTGTCTTACGCAAAAATCGGGCACCTTCGTCCCTGACGAGGGGTGCCTTTGCTTCGTCGCCTCAGAGCCTCCGTTCCGATCGAATCGGACGGGGCCTCCAGCTTTTTGTTTTTGACGCGTTTTCTTTAGGGCAATAGGCCCCACTTCGCTGAAAAACGCTTTAATTGCTCGCCTTCGCCTTGCGCGCGTCCGAGATCACCTGCTCGAATTGCGCCATGGTAAGCACGCCCGGCACGCGGAACTTGCCGACGATGAACGCCGGCGTGCCTCTGAAGCCCAGCGCCTCGGCCTGTTCGTTGTTGCGCTTGAGGATGCCGTCGATCGCCTTGGCATTGGTCGCGAGATCGCGCTTGGCGCGGTCGACATCGATCCCCGCCCCAGCCAGCAGTTCGTCGATGCGCGACTCGGTCAGCTTCGAGTTGACACCGATCATCGCATCATGGGCCTTGTCGTATTTGTCCTGAAATTTGCAAGCCAGCGCCATGCGCGCGGCGACCACGGAGACCGGCCCAAGGATCGGCCAATCCTTTCGAAGCCAGCGAACCTTGCCGTCGTCCTGGATCACTTGCTGCAGCTCCGGCTCGAGCTTGCGGCAATACGGACATTGGTAGTCGAACCATTCGACGATCGCGATGTCGCCATCGGCGTTGCCGACCACCGGAATCTCCGGATCGCGCAACACCGAGGCCTCGCTCGGCTCCGCGCCGCCCCCCTGAGCCAATGCAAGATGCGGCACGGCGCCAAGCACAGCGGCGCCCCAGACAAGTCCCAGCACTTGCCGCCGGCTACGTTGTAAACCCGCTAAATCGATCATTGGCGCTTCTTTCATCCCAGTTTGGTCCAAACCTGTCTACGTATCAGGATAGGGCCACGTTACGCACCAGCATATAGAGTGCGACCGCAATAATCACGACGGCGAACACGATATTGAGCGCCCCGCGCCGTTCCGACAGATGCCGGGCCAGCCGCGTGCCTGCGAGCCCGCCGACGATACCGCCCGCGATGAACAGCAAGGCCAGCCCCCATGAGACGAGGTCCGACCAAGCGTAGCTGGCCGCCGTGGTGAGGCCGAACGCCGTGACCGCTA
>JAQGKC010000154.1 GCA_028290305.1 Bradyrhizobium sp. | reverse complement strand
TTGGCACGAACCGGAGGTCGGAAATCGGGCGGAGCATGCCTGCTCCGCCCGGTTGTTTCAGACGTCGACTTGTTCCGCTATTGCCAGGGCGTCATCGACTTCGATGCCCAGATATCTGACGGTGCTTTCGATCTTGGTGTGCCCGAGCAGAAGCTGGACCGCCCTGAGATTTCCCGTGCGCCGATAGATCAGGGTCGCTTTGGTGCGTCGCAGCGAATGCGTCCCATATAGCCTCGGATCCAGCCCGACACTGCCGATCCAATCCGATACCAGGCGCGCATATTGGCGTGTGGTGATGCTTTTTTGGGGACCTCGACGACCTGCGAACAAGAACTCGCCGGGCTTCTTGTTGGTGGCCCTCAGATATTCATCGACCGCTTGGCGGGTCTGTTCGGTCAGTTCAAATCGGACCGGTCGGCCGGTCTTCTTCTGGCGTACGGTTGCGCGATCCGCAGTGTATCCGCCCGCGGCGACATCGTCGACCTTGATCGCCACGACATCGCAGCCACGAAGCTTGCTGTCGATCGCCAGATTGAACATCGCGATGTCTCGGACACGACCTTCAATTTGGAGTTTCGTCCGGATTGACCAGACATCTTTGAGCCGCAGTGGAGGCTTCGCCCCCGTCAGCTTGCCCTTATTCCAAGGCGTTTGCCTGCGGATCGTCGGGATAGCGGTCTCTTGATCTGGCATGTCACACTCCCTCGGTTAAAGAGACCGAAGAGCATGAGCCGTTCGCTAAGGCGTTGGGACTGAGGCGCGAACTTAGTCCCGCGCTGCACAAGATGCCAGTAGCCCACGTCCGTAATGGGCTGCTATCTTTGTTTAGGTCCGACACGTCGCTGACGCTTCTTCGCTCCGACCGGCGCAGTTGCGGAGAAAGGGGGCGGTTGCGGGTCCGGAACGAGATTGTTGAAGTCGGCGAGGCAAGTAGCTTGCCGTGTCTTTGTGCCTGCGCACATGAGTTTGCCATCAGCAGTGTAAATCAATCTGCCTCGTTGATCTCGGCCGGTCCACTCTACTTCCGGAATTTCCTGGGTTGATCGATGTAAAGGAGCGAGATCGGTTTCTCTGGCAAAACTCGTGTCAAAGGCAATAAAGCTGACATTGAGCCCGGCACCCAGGTGATTTGGATGTGCTGCTACCGGGTAAAATCTGAGTACAGCGCTTCGATTGTCTGTAAATCGCCCTCCTCCGCCATACGTTGTTCCCTGGGACCACAGCCCAAGGGCATGAAGCCAGGGACTCCGGCTGATCGAGCTCCATGAATTCTTGTAGTCAGTTTTCAGATTACGACCTTGGTAGATGAACGACAGAAGCAATTCGCCGTCAGGCGACAAATCGCATTTTTCTGGATAGACGCGCCCTTTCAGCCAGGCGCCCGAATAGAAATTATCGTTCTTTGTGTTCCAGCGAATGATATGAAACCAGGCCGACGGACCCCGACGGAAGATGACGGCTTCATGTGCTTCACGCGCAAATATCACAAACAGACGAGGGGCGATTTTCTTGTCAGCCACATTTGCACCCGCAGGCAGAGATCGGAGTCAAACTCCTATGGCGTTGCTCTTGCCGCGAGGAGTATCAAAGTGGCACTACTAAATTGTGAATACGCCCAAGCGGCGCCTGTCGTCAGGGACTTAAGAGAGGCCGTGAATGTCAGCTTTGGCACGGAACGTAAGTCCCAGAATGGATGGGTTATTTCCGAAGCTGGGGGTACACCGGCTGCGCCGACAGCCGACCGGCCACAGCCGCCCTCGACCAGTAGCCCACGTCCGTAATGGGCTGATCGCGCCGTTTCGACCGTAGGCCAAACACTTCCGGCCTGCCCCAATCAACAGACATCAACAGACCTGCCCGACCAGTCCGGTTCGTGCCTTTTCGGACTTCGACGTCGAAACATCGCATAGCACCGCACGTCGTCACGACGACGCGGTCGATGTAGTGCTGACCGGAGCTTCGTACGAGGCTCACGGCTGCCAGGATAACCGCATGGCATCGACGCGGCGGATTCCGCCGTGCCCCTTGATCGCCGGCGCTTGATCCAATTGGAGGTGCGGGATACGGACCGCGAGCGCCGCCAAGCCCTCCTCGAGTTCGACACGCGCCAGTGCTTCGCCGATGCAACGATGGCCGCCGGCACCGAAGGCGGGGAGCAATCGCGGTTGGTCGGTTCGACGGATGTCGAACACGTCGGGGCGTTCATAGGCCTCTTCGTCACGTGCGCCCGACATCGTTGACAAGATGATGAATTGCCGGGCCGGAAGAACAGCGCCACCAACTTCGATGTCTTCAGTCGTAACCCTGACGAACGATGCCACGCTCGGCTCGAAGCGCATTGCCTCCGCAACCGCGCCCGGAATGAGCGAGGGATCGCGACACACCGCGTCCCATTGCTCCCTGTGTTGGAGCAGAAGCGCCAGTTGCACCACCATGGCGACGCGAGTCGTGTCAGTGCCGCCGACGATCAACTGCACGATCTGGAATATGATCTCGAGAGGTGACAACTCGCCGGCTGCGTCCGCCTTCGCCAGGAAGTCCGAGAGGAAATCTTCGCGAGGGGCGCGACGCCTGTCTTCGAGCGTCTTTTCCACGTAATCGCGCAACTGTTGGCACGCCGCCTCTGATTCAGGGATTTCGTCCGGCAGTATGCTGGCGCTGATGAACCGGGTCACTAGGTAGACAAGTTTTGTAAAGGATGGGATGTCGGCTCGCGGCAGGCCTAGAAGATCGCCAATGACGCGGGCTGGAAGTTGAGCTGCGAACTGACCGACAAATTCGACCTGACCATCGGCATACCAGCTCTCGATCAACTCCTCCGATGACCGCCGTATCTGCGGCCGCAGATCGGCCATCGTTCGGACCGCGAAGCTTCTGGAGAACGGTGAGCGCCGGCGACGGTGAGCGGCGCCGTTCGCGGTGAGCATTCCCTGCTCGAAGAAATCAAAGAGCGCTCCTTCTGTGACGCCGTACAGTTCCGGGTGGACCGTTTCGGATGCCGCGGTACGAGGATCATTGCCAAGCCGCTGAATGTCGGCATTGCGGAGCACGAGGTAACCTCCCGTTTCATGTCCGACAACGGGATAGGCGCCACGATATCTGCGGAACATGCCGTGCGGATCCGCATCGAGGTCTGCCACTTTAAGAACCGGCAGGTCTTCAACAGCGGCGAAAGTCGCCCGATCGCTTGCGTCGATAACTTCTGCCATCGGGGTTCCTTCCGTCCTTGGCTGCGACTACTCCTCTCTGGGCATCCCGTTTTACGTCTCGATTACCGGACAGACGAATTTCGTTGCAATGGTAATGGGCGGGCCGCAACGCCGCCACAATTCTTATGGCAGCGGAAATGACGCGATGGGTCATTCGCGCCGTTTTGACGGTGCACCGGTCACTTCCGGTCTACGCCGATTAGCGGACATTCTCAGAGCAGGTCGGCATGTCGCAAAGGTGCCAATAGACGACATTGGACGCTTGGCTGAAATGAAAGAGGCCGCCGACTGAGGCGGCCTCCGCAGGGCTCAATCAGGCCATTAAGTCGGTGATCCGCATAATTGCGAGTGCACCGCTCACATTGGACGCCTGCTCTTTCGTGTTCTTGTTGCAGGTCCAGACGAAGTTCTTTTTGGCCGTAAACGCTTTCTCTT
>JAQGKC010000108.1 GCA_028290305.1 Bradyrhizobium sp. | reverse complement strand
GCCAGTTGTTGCCGGATTTCACCTGATCGGCGATCAGGATGCTGAGCGTCGGCGGCCTTGAACCGACCAAGAGCTGCGGTGAGATGTAGTCGCCAAAGCACAGCACGAAGGCGAAGGCCGCCGCCAGCACGAGGCCGACGCGGGCTGAGGGCAGGATCACGGTCAGGATGGTGCGGAGGCGGCCACAGCGCAGGTTGTGCGCGGCCTCGATCAGGTTCTTGTCAATGCCGCCGAGCGCCAGCGTCTGGAGCAGCACCACGAGCGGCAAGGTCAGGGTGAGAAATCCGATCATTGTTCCGGTCGAGGTGTTCAGCACATGGAGGGGACCCCACCCGAACGGCTCGATCAGACGGTTGATGATGCCCGGCGGGCTGAAGAACACCTGCATAGAGTAGATGCGGACCGGGAAGCTTGTGAAGAACGGGACGATCAGCGCGAACATGAGCAGGCGACGGGTGGCGGGCTTGGCCCGGAACACGATCGCGTAGGCAGCCGGAAAGGCGATCAGGCTGCACAGCACGGCCGCCAGGAGCGACAGCGTGAAGGTGTGGACGAAGGCTTTGGCGAAGAAGTCCGCCTTGAAGATCGTCACCCAGTTAGCAACCGTGAAATCGGGCTGCAGCCGGAAATTACGTACCGACCAGAAGGTCATCGCGAGCAGGAAGCCGAGCGGCACGACGAAGAACAGGAGTTGCCAAGCCAAAGGCGGCGCGCCGAGCACGACGGCGAAGCGACGCGACGCGGCCTTCGATCGCTCGGATATGGCTTGGTCGGTCATCGGGCACCGCGGTAGCATGACGTGCGACTTGGAGGCCGCAACGTCGGGTTCGGAGTAGCTCGATCAGATGGCCTTGAATTCGGACCAGGCGTCGTTCCAGGCCTCGATGCTTTGCTTCAGGGGCGTTTGCCGGATGAAGATCTTTCCGTCTTTATACTCGTCCATGACATTGCGCTTGTCGAAGGTGTGACGGAGCTTGACGGCGTCAGTGGAAGCTTCCTTGTTCATCTTTTCCCATCCCTTTTTGTTGGGGATGGATGCCCAATAGGCCGGCAGGCGCGCCGAGCGGAACTGGCCTTCGGGCGAACTCGCGTATTGGATGAAAGCTTTCGCCAGATCCTTCTTGGTCGAACTCGACACGACCGACATCGACTCGGTCCACTGGATGCCGCCCTCTTCCGGCACCACCGCCTCGACCGGAACGCCGTTCTTCTGCAGCAGCAGAACGACCCAGTCGCCGACGCCGGGGATCACGGCCGCAGAGCCATTGGTTAGCATCGCGAACTGGTCGGCCATGCTGTAGAATCCGCTTTCCTGCGGCTTCAGCGAGAACAAGGTCTTCTTGAGCTTGCCGAAGGCGGGATCGGCGATGTCGAAGGGCGGCTTGTTGCCGTCGTAAAGGCTGAGGCAGCCCATGGTTGGTAGGTACCAGTCGAAGAAGCCAACCTTGCCTTTCACTTTAGGGTTCCAGAGCGCCTTGTAGGACTTGACGTCGTCAGGCGTCAGCGCGTCGCTCCGGTAGGCCATGCCGAGATAGCCGAATCGGATCATCACCGAATAGAGCTTGTCACCGGCCCAATGCAGCGGGAAATGCTGGAACTCAGGCCAATAATCGGCGAGCGGGAAGTCCGCCGGGTTCAAGGCGTCGATAAGACCGCCTTCCTGCAGCATGTGGATGTATTCGGCGTCGGCCAGAACCACGTCGAAAGTGCCGGGCGAGGACTGGTTCATCAGCGCGAGCATCGGCTCGCCGCCGACATATTCCTTGGCCACGACCTTGACTCCGTACTTGTCCTCGAACGGTTTCACAAAGGTGGGGTCGCCGTGACCGGGCCAGGACAGGAGATTGAGCACCTTGTCGTCCGCATACGCGGAGCCCATTCCGGCACTGGTGGCCGCCGCCGCAGCAACGGCGCCGGCGCCTTTTACGAAGTCGCGTCTCGTCGTGCGAAGAAGCCCTCGCGGATCGGTGATCTTGAGCTCGGTCATCGTCCTCTTTCTCCGGCCATCTCGGCAGTCATCTTGATCGCCTGATCGCCCCACGCGGAGGGATCAGTGATGGCTGCTGAATTGCCGATGCAAGGTTCTTGCCGGGCAAAGGCGGTCGTCGAACACAATCCGAGCACTGCTGCTGCGGCAACAATTTCGCCGCGGTACATACTCTGCGAAGACATTTCGAATTCTCCCGCTCCTTCGGTGACCGAAACTCGCCTCTACTAGGGCTCGTTCCTGCCGCCGAGCTAACGGCAAACGAATTCGCGGAACAAAGACCAAATTCCAATGAAAATCATAGGAAAAACCTATTGCATTTCCCGTGCTCGAATTTAATGCAGAGGATCGAGGCACAAACCCATGATTTGTAGATATTATTTCTATTGCTAGGCAATAGTTTTTCCGAATGCACATTTTGAAAGCACATTGACAGTGGCCGCTGCCCCGCCACAAATGTTTGGATCAGGAACGAACGCTAAATGGATCTGCGTCAGCTCAAATACTTTGTGCAAATAGCAGAAAGCGGCAATTTTTCTCGCGCCGCTGAAGTGCTGCGCATCGCACAGCCTTCGCTCAGTCAGCAAATCAAAAGCCTTGAAGAAGAACTCGGGGTTAAACTTCTGGTACGCCACGCAAGAGGCGTAACCGCAACCGAACACGGACAGCAGCTATACGACCACGCCCGCCGGATTCTTCAGGAACTCGATCACGCCAAGGATACCGTGCGCTCGCAGACATCGGATCCATCAGGCCGGGTGTCTGTCGGGCTGCCGACATCTGCTTGCCGCGGATTGTCGCTGCCGCTCTTTCGGGTAATGGCCGAGCGCCTGCCAAACGTGACGCTTCATCTCGTCGAAGCAATGACTGGATATCTTGACGAACTCATACAGGCGGGTCGTCTCGATGTGGCGCTTCTGTACGATCACAAGGCTTTCGAACACGTCGCATGGACAGAGATGATGACGGAAGACCTGATGCTTTTCGTGCACGAGAGCAGCCCGATAGCCAAACGAAAATCCGTGCACTTCAGGAAACTGTTTGATTTTCCCATCGTTCTTCCAGGGCGCCCGAACGTCCTTCGAACCGTGATAGAACAGCTGGCCGCCCGTCACGATATCACGCCGGCAGTCAAGGACTGCGACAGTTTGCCTGCCATCGCGAAGCTGGTCTGCAATTCAAACTACATGGCGATCATGCCACACTTTGCTTTTATCGATGAAATGGCGCGGGGGGAGATGGTGGCGATACCGATCGTAGACCCGGTTCCATCATGGACGCTTGCAGTTGTGGTTTCGCAAAGAACCATGAACACGCGTGGAAGCGAGGCGGTTGCCCGCGTGTTGGCGGATCTGATCGCGGACCTGGTGGAGCAAGGCACTTGGCGCGCGAAACTCCGGGGTGAGAAGTTTAACAGGGAGACGCTGGCCTGACCGGCTCATGCGGATTCAGCCTGGTTGCCGAATGACTTTAACGGTTGTCAGAATGAGATCAAGAATCGCGCGCTGGGTCATTGAAATTGTTTGGAGCGGGTGAAGTGCAGCCAACCCGCCGCCAGCGTGGCGGCGTTCTCAGGGAGAACGGTAGCAACCGCCTCAATCCAACGAATGGTATTCCAACGGAGTAGGTACGCTTGGCCGGCCCAATTCCGCAGGTCTGCGCGCCATAGGCTCAAATCCCGGACCCGCAAGCGCGTTTGTTATAACTTCCGGCTTGGGAGACCTTCGACGGCCCGCGGCAAGATCGAGAATAGCCATCAACTCGCCGCGTAGGATAGCGTGGCTCTCGCCCCGTTTATCGCCGGGGGTTATCACCACCTCACCAACCAGCGAGCGGATATCCTCGCGGGCCTCCCCGTTGGATTCCGGCTCGGCCAGCGTTTCCGCAAGGCGGATCACCTTGGCGCGATAATGCTCAGCGATATTCGGATGCACATCCGGCAGGTCGGCCGGAGCGTCGGCAAGACGCGCCTCGATCTCAGCCTTCTGCTCCTCCAGCTCCCCCATCCTCGCCTTCATGGCTGGCTGGTACATACCGTCCTCGATGGCGTCCATGATCCCTTTGATGCTCCTCTCGATCTTCTCAGGGGCGCGGCGGTCCGTTTCTGCTTGCGCCCGCCGTTCATGGTTCTGGCGATTGGTCTCCTCTGCGTAGGCACGCACCGCGACCGCCACCGCCTCGGCAGATACCAGCTTGTCGGTAAGGCCCACCAGTACGCGCCGCTCAATGTCGTCACGACGAACGGTACGGCCATTGTCGCAAGTGCCTTTGCGGAAATGACCGAGACAGCCATAGCGGTCATTGACGACGATGCCATACTTGCCGCCGCAGCATCCGCACGTGAGCAGGCCTGACAAAAGGAAGGCAGGACGGCGCAGCCGGTTCAGCCGTTCCGCGCGAGCGGCCCGGACGCCTATGATCGTCGCCTCGAACTGCTCCGCAAGCTCGGCTTGGCGCAGCTTCACCCGTTGCCACAGCTCGTCATCGACGATACGCAGCTCCGGCACCTCGGTCCTGATCCACTTTGCCTCGGGGTTCGGACGCGACACACGCTTGCCCGTATTCGGGTCCTTGATGAAGCGCTGCCGGTTCCAGACCAGCAGCCCGGCATAAAGCTCGTTGTTGACGACGCCGTTACCCCGGCAGGCGTGCCCCCGGATCGTCGTATCTCCCCAGGTGTGGCCGAACGGACCGGGAATGGCATCCCGGTTGAGATCGGTCGCGATGGCGCGTGGCGATTTTCCTGTTGCGAACTCCCGGAAGATACGGCGGACCACCACGGCCTCGGCCTCATTGATCTTGCGTTCGCCTCGAACCGGCTCACCCTCGCTATCGGTGCGCTTCACCACGTCGTAACCGTAGCAGAGCCCGCCGCCCGCCTTGCCCTTCTCCACCCGTCCGCGCAAAGCGCGATGGGTTTTCGCGGCAAGGTCTTTGAACAAGGCATTCATCGTGCCTTTGAGGCCGACATGAAGCTCGGAGATTTCGCCTTCGGCCAGGGTAACGATCTGCACGCCGGCGAAACGGAGATGCTTGAATAGGGTCGCCACGTCGGCCTGATCGCGCGAGATGCGGTCGAGTGCTTCGGCGAGTACGATGTCGAACTTGCCACGCTGGGCGTCCTGCAACAGCGATTGGACCCCCGGCCGGAGAATGACGCTGGCGCCGGAGATGGCGGCGTCTTGATAAGTATTGACGACCTGCCAACCCTCCCTGCCCACATGGTCGCGACAGGTGCGGAACTGGTCCTCTATCGATGCCGCACTCTGATTGTCGGTCGAATAGCGGGCATAAAGCGCAACCTTGGGCATGACGTTCTCTCCGGATCAGGCCTTCACATCGATTCTAAAATTTCCGCCGCCATCAAGATGCTTGTTTTGACCGGCACCCGCCCACACTCCGTCCCTGCCCGTTTTGCTCCGGGAGTCTGACTGCCACCTGTGCAAACGAACCGAGGAGATGAAACTGTAGCTGAAGAACCTGTCCCTATCGTGGCGACGGTTCGTTGTCATTGGCGACGGCCGGCGGCTTAGCCTGTTCGCGAGCAAGCTGTCGGCCGATAGCTTCTGCAATCCGCAGAATGCGCGGGTCAAGCGACTGATCGGAGCGCGATCCGTTGTCATTGGCCGGACGGGGCCCTTTGCTTTTCTCTTCCGCCGCCATTCTGACGCTCCCTCGCGAGGTCCATCGAACGAACAACAACGAGTAAGCGTAGAACGGAAGTCAGAAATTCGAGCCTTCGTAGCGCAGCGTAAAAATGCTTGCTGCCGGCGATTTCTGCTCATTGGTTGCCAATATCCTAAGACGTTTCGAGCGGGACCGGGTTCGCAAGAAGGGCAATGCCCTTCCCCCAATCCCATGTCAGGATGAGGAAGCGTTCCGCTTCCCATTAAGTCTTAACTGCTTGGCAAGCCCCTGCCGGACCGGCGACAGCCCGTCAAGGTCGCAAGCCGCGAAGCGGGGGCGCGGCACGCGCCAGCCTTGACGGGATGGCGCTGGTCCGGCCTGCTTGGCCTTAAGCAGCCAAGGCTATTCTTTGGTGTCCACCACCGCGTTATTATCGGCGGCTAACACATCCATGATCAGGTCCCACACGCCAGCCTACCGCCAACAAACGAAGCGATTATAGCAAGTGGTACGGGGGACCATAGGTTTCCAGCAGATCGCTCCAGGGAACACCTGAGCGCAAGACCTAAAAGATACTGTTCAGGATTCGCCAGTCGTCAACACTGGGAATGCCACGCAGCTTGTTCGGTAGGAGCGACCCAACGGCAGTCCATTCAAAATCCGTGAGTTCATACCGCACAATTTGGGGCTCCGTTTTCGGCGCTTGAATCACGTCCAAAGCGACGCCATCAACAGCAAGAGCGGATTACCGGCATTTCCGAGATTATTCCCCAAACCGGACATTCTGCGGACATACCAAAATCGACCAAAATGACCCACTTCGGACTTCGTCGTCTCATGTATTTGCTGCCGTCGACACGGATTGTGAACTGAACGATTTCGCGAAGAACTGAGCGCATTCCGGGGCACACCGGGTCAGGCACAAAGTAAGCAACAACTTGCTGCTACTTGAGGCGGCGGGGTCAGCGGCGCGGACCGTTTCCCGACCACCTCGTTTTATTTCGGCATAGCGGTCGTCTCACGGGTGTTCCGCCGTTAGAATTTCTTGCCCCTGCCATTCTGCGGCTTCTGATCAGTGCTTGCGCCTTTCATTTCGTCCTGCGTGACGCGGCAGTCACCGTTCTTGTCGAACTGCAAAATAAACTCACTCGGCTTGTCAACAAACTCGCTGCGGGTGATCTTTCCATCTTGGTTTTCGTCAAAATAGCCGAAGTCCGCGTCAGCGAAGGCGGTTCCAGCCCGATGGATTATTGTGAATTCGGACGGATCGAGATGCCCGTCGCGGTTGCGATCGGCCAGGGTAAATAGCCGATCAAGGTAACTCTTCCATTCATCGCAGGTGTAGATGCCATCATGATTGGCGTCCCAGATGTCTTGTCCGTTCGCCGCCGGGACGTCTTTTACCGACCGGGACCCACGGGCGGCGGCGCCAGCTGGAACGGATTGCGCCGAAGCATAGGGTGCGCCCGTCAGAAGCAACCCCACGGCGATGGTTATGCCGCGAACGGACATTGTGCGTAGCAAATCTCTCTCCTATTTTCGCCCGCAGCAACTCCGAAACAGCGCGCTCGCTCGGGCGGAATTAGGGACAGATCCGATATCAGAAATATGCCGTTACAATCCCGAGATCACAAATGGCAACCCCGAATTGGGCCGCGCCTGGCGCTGGAACGCTGCACGTCCCAGCCAATGCCAGCCGTTGCGCCCGGGCGCACTGGATCAAGGTGTGAGTCCAGACCCTAAACCAGCTTGGCGTCATGCGGCTCGGACGCCCGTCAGTTCGGCGATTTTCTTGGCGTGAGCGACCGCGGCGCGTGCGCCAGTCGTCTTTGTAAGAAGATCGAGCGTCTCATCCCCGTCGTCGCTGACCGGCGTGAGCGCCTGGTCCATATAGTTGCCGGCGCCGGGGCTGCATGCGATGACCGTTTTCCAAATGAACAGTCGTCCGATCGCGCCGGTCAGGATTACATGCTTCACAAGCGTCTCCCAGCCAAAGCGCGGCCAGAAGAGCCAAGGCTTCTCGCGCGACAAGCCCGGCCGGCGCTCGGACGGATGCTTGAGGCGGAAGATCCCGCCCTGGAGGGGATGTACCTTTTCAAGGCGATCCGTCGTCGAAAAAGTGAGGAGATACTTTGCGAGATTGCCGATCGGAACGCCAGTGGCCGCGGCGCGTCGCAGCAGAATCTTCATGTGCTTTGGCGTGTAATAGAGCAACCAAGCCTCGTGGTAGATGTCCTGCCACTCCTTCCTGCTCATCCTTGAATGGGCGGTGCAAACATGTTCGACATCGTATCTGTTGAGGTCCGGGTCCATAGCAACGCCGTTCATCCAGAGCGTCTGGTGATCCTCCGAGCCGGGCAGTGGCGTCAGACAGAAGAACTCGAGGAGGTCGATCGGCAGTTCTTCCTTGATGATCGCGATATCGCGCTTGATCGTCTCCGGTGTGTCCGCTGGAAAGCCCAGAATATATCCCGCGATCGTCAGAATGCCCTGTTTCTTCCAAGCAAGCAGCATCTTTCGATACTCGGTGATCTTGTTCTGGCGCTTCTTCGCTGCCGCTAGATTATCCGGATTGATATTTTCAAGTCCGATGAAGACCTTGGTTACTCCGGCCCTTTTCGCCTTTTCCATGAAGTTGGGGATCTTGTGGCATAGCGTGTCGACCTGGATCATGAGGCCGAGCGGGATTCCGTCTCTTTCACGAAGCTCGATGAGGCGATCGAAGGTCGATTCCCACTCTTTGTTGCGTGCAAAGTT
>JAQGKC010000098.1 GCA_028290305.1 Bradyrhizobium sp. | reverse complement strand
AATCCGGCGAGTTCGTCATTCCTGGCTTCGTCAAAATGTCGGTCGTGAACAAGCCTGCTACTGAAGCCCGCAGCGGTGTAAATCCTTTCACGAAAGAGCCTATGGAGTTCGCGGCCAAGCCAGACAGCAAGTCGGTCAAGGCGTCACCCCTGAAGGTTGCTAAAGACGCTGTTTGAAGCGGGCGGGTTGGTTGAGGCTGTTCGTTCGTCTGAACTGTGGGTAATTCCATCTGGCGTGTTGACCGCATCGGGATTGAGTTAGGCGTGCATTTTTTCAAGCCCTCGACCGATCATATTGGCTCACGTTGGTGAAGAGTCTACACCGCTTGACAAATACCCGCTGAGTTCACCGGCCAGATTGACTGACTGGCCGTTCCTCCGGCGGCTTGGTGTGACGGGGCGCATGCAGGGCTGTGCCCACGATGGGGTTCTACGGAAGACGAGCCAACGGGACAAATGGGGTCGGGTATTCCCGTCTATTTTTCAGTCGACGGTAGAAATCTCCGGTGTCCGGATGTTGCGGCTGGGTAGTGGGTCAGTTTGAATGTGGGAGACTTCCACACTGGAAAAGGGGCGGTTCCGGGCGCATATTCCGAGAATGGCGACAATTGTCCGATGCAATTGCGGCGCCGAGTACAAACGCACTGAAACAAAGTTCTTGGTACCGCATACGGGTGACGCGGTCTGCACAGTTTGCGGGGCTGCGCTAGAGTCGTGGTGGAACAGCACCCACGTTCCCTCGTTCGAACTTATCAATCGCCCAGACGGAAAGCCGGTATGACTAGCCACCCCAAACGCCCTAAGGACCCCAACCAGCTCGCCAAGTCGATTATCGACATCGCGACGGCGCAGGCTGCGGAATCGCCTGAGAGCGGCTTTACCAAGCGGGCAAGGCGGGAGGAGCCAAGGGAGATCCGGCAAGGGCAACGGTTCTGACCCCCGAGCTCGTCCCTAAGGGGACGCCCGGGAGGACACGGGCGCCCTCGATGGAGCACAGGTACTTCTCGGTGGGCACCCCAGCGATGGCTACAGGGCAAATACTGCTCTCACTTGGATCCGGGGACTTGTCGGCCCGTGATCCGTTGCAGATCGTGAGGACATACCGTTGTCGTCCGAAGATGATTTTGAAAGCAGTCTCGACGCCGTTTGCGAGGCGGCGGCCGGATCAATTGAGGGGGTCTTCGGTCCCGCTTCACTGACCTGGCGGGTGGACCGCGAGGCGGCCGTCTTCCTTGGCGCCGGCCGCGCCTTGTTGCTTCAGTTGGCACACCCCTGGGTCGCCGCAGCCATCGCTGAGCATTCCCGGACTTTTGCTGATCCGATTGCCCGGTTCCACCAAACGTTCAACACTGTTTTCACGATGGTGTTTGGCACGCGCGATCAGGCGCTGGCTGCGGCCCGCCGACTGCATCGGCGTCACGCCGCGGTGACGGGAATATTGCCGTGGGCGGCAGGCCGCTTTGCCGCGGGCTCTCATTACCGCGCCAATGAGGTCTCGGCGCTACGGTGGGTTCACGCCACGCTCGTGGAGACTGCCTTGTTGACACATGATCTCGTCTTGCCTGCGCTCACGGATAGCGAGCGTGAAAAATACTGGGTCGAGGCCCGGCTGTTCGCGGCGTTATGCGGTGTTCGGCAGGCCGATTTACCATCAGACTGGACGTCGTTCATTGCCTACAATGAGGGGATGCTGCGGTCGGATATTCTCACTGTCAGCCCCGCCGCCCGCAAGATAGCTGAGCAAATCTTCTCCGGGCGCGCAACAAAATTGCGCGCGCCGAAGTGGTATCTGGCGCTGACGACCCACTTGCTGCCAGAGCGGTTACGCGGGGAATTCGGATTGGTCTTCGGCGAACGTGAACAACGTAGCATGAACTTGGCGCTCGCGCTGATCCGGCGCCTCTATCCTCGGCTTCCAATGCGCATACGGGCGGTGGGCCCTTATCAGGAGGCCCTGGCGCGCTTGCAAGGCGAGAGGCAGCCCGACTTGGCAGTGCGTTGGCTGAACAGGCTTTGGATCGGCCGGCCGATGATGGAATAAAACCGCGGAATGGATCGCAAACCAGATAACGGAAGCCTGCGGATGCGAGCAGCTTCCTCCCATTGGCTTCTCGAGTTGTGGCGGGGCATCTCGAATCGAAACTTCCGTTTTTAGCCGAGGTATTCGACTGATTTTGCCGTATTCGCGCGCGAGAAAGCGACCAGGAGAACTGTGGTCGTCTTCATACGCGCGTTGATCACCATCGCCGGCGAAATCTATTCGGACGCCCCGTTGACGAGTGGAAAGGCCTCTCATACTGCCGCCCCTGATCCTGCGACAGCAGCTATCGCGCATGGCCTCCCGCGAAAGCCGCCGGAGCGGCTTAGCAATCGCCGCAAATCAGGCGGGCTTTTTGATCTTTGGACGCACGCCATCGGTTGACCGGAGACCAAGGGCCTCACGAAGATAAGATAGCGAACCGCTGCCGAAATCCGGAAGGCTAAGCAGCGCAGCGTCGGAAGCTTCACGCACGTCCCCAATCGTCTTCATGCCCGCGGCATGCAGTGCCTTCCGTATCCTGGTAGCAAATCGGACGTTCTCGACC
Source organism: Bradyrhizobium sp. (assembly GCA_028290305.1). Next base: position 15,719 of record JAQGKC010000098.1, on the reverse strand, counting down.
GGGGTGTCGTCTGGAAGCTCTAGGGCCGGATAAAGCATCGGCCCCGCCGCTGCCTCCCGCCTGAGGCGTTCTTCCCGCAGCCGCTCCCGATTGTCATGAAATGCCTTCTGAGCGCTTTCATGCTCCGCGATCGCTTCTTCCGCCTCGCGGCTTCTGAGAGTTTTCCGCTCGGCAGCCGAGAGGCCGGGATCAGTGCTTTTCTCGTCGCCGCTCATTTTCCCTTCGCTTTCAGCATTTCGCTCCAGCCCGCGCGTAATCGATAGGTAACGCAGCAGCCAATCTTTGACGGTTTGGTAGGGGTCAGCGCTGTCGCTAGAGAATTTGTATTTGTCTTTTATCTGCATCGCGAACGCTGCGGCTTGTTCGTCCGTTTGTCTCAGCTCCTTCGGAAGCGAACGCCATTCCCGAATAATCTCGTGCCTGGCATTCACCTGGTTCATTTTTGGTGCCTTCACCTTCAGCCTCAGCCTCAGTTCGACAAGTCGGCGCGTTTATTCCGCTACATGAGCGATCTTGTGCTTTAAATGATGCTTCTCGTGATCGCGGCGGAGTTGGCTTAGCGAAGTCTCATTGACTTGAAGCATTACCTCACTCAGCTGCGCGGATTTCGGATACCCGGCGGCAAAACCCTGTCCGTAAATTTTGCGCAGCGTGCGGACGGAGGTGTTTCCGTGTTTGCCGCTGATTTCGTCATCCTTGTTGCGGTGGCGATTGTCGAGACCTGCCTTGCCCATGCCGCTCTCCATTGTGCCCACAGCCGAGAGCATCCTCCCGCCGGGACCGAATGGCAACTAAACTACGCTCGCGAAATCATGTTTTATGCGCGGCATCATCCGGACGATGAGGGGTGAGGCGACCGGGTTCGCGCCAGCGGGCTTTTTAAACTAGATCCGCCTAACCAATTGCGGCAACCTTTGGAACTATGCTTCGTTAGCTTGTAGCCGCGATGGCGCTTTAGAATCGAGAGCTGTCGTCCGGCGTTAGGACACCTGTGTCGAGCCGCCCGTCAGACGGGCCGTTTATCATCGAGGGTCAGAGCAGGAGACTCTGATGTCCGTCAATGACTATGCCGACAATCTGGGTTCAGCCGTGCGCTATGCGCTAATGACGACCCGCGCCACAACAGTTTGCCCGTTCCACTCGGATGTCACTATCCGTATCGGTGACGATGCCGCCGAGAGCCATGCCTTTGCTCGTGCCAGAAAAATCATCAAAACCGACGGCACGAAGTGGAAGCGAGAAGCTCTTATGGAAGAGATTAGGCGTCAACTTATCGAAGCCGCAGACGGTCAGTGTCCTCAGTGTGCGCATTTGAGGGATCCGAAGCTCTAAAGGCGAGGGCTGGGTTGTTGAGCTGTCCTTCGACAACGAAATGGCCCAGTTCGGGGAAACTGAGGTCATCATCTAAAGAACCGCCAAGGGCGCGGTTGGCGCCGTCGCTGGCCGGCGCGCGTCGTGCCGGTCCCGGTCGGCCACCGCGAAATGCGGTTCGGCACGTCGGTGACGATCGTGCGCGACGATGGCAGGAAACAACGTTCCGGATCGTTGGCGAGGACGAAGCCGACCCAGCCCAAGGCTCGATCTCTCATGTCTCGCCGCTGGCGAGATCGATGTTCGGGGAACCCGTGGGCGATGTCGTTCAAGCCGGCGCGGCTAAGATCACCCGGATCGAATGACCAGCAGAATTCCCGTCACCTCAAATTCTTAGCCGCAGAATTGCCAACAACGCGGCAAACATTTGGGCCCACAGATCATGGTGATAGACGCCTGCTCCAGCGGCTGCGGGTGCTATCTCGAAAGAGGAGCGTATCCGATGTGCGACTACAGTCTGCATGCTATTGCCTTGCGTCCTGCCAAGGTTGGAGAAAAACTGGTCTCGACGAAATTAGCGGGCACGCCGACCCGTGGCTTTGCGGCCGAAGCCGAGCTCAACGTCGCCGTCTGCCCGCTTCCTGGAACCGAATTGGCGTTTGAAGCAAATGTAAAATACGATCCGGTTTGGTTTTGGAGTAAGACCAGTCCCTTCAGGGTTGCTCGATTTCGTAAAATGGACCCGAATGTTCCTCGTCGGCATCATGATGCACTTGAGTTTCCAGACGGAACGAGCATTCTGGTTACGCGGTTGTCGAAGGGCCAACGCGCGATTGTGTTGCAGCTTCCTGTCGCCGAGAGCGTCATATCCAGGATTGCAAGACATTCGAACGGCGAAACGTCCGCTGCGGCCGAATGATTTCGTCGAGCTCAGCCTAACGTCGGCAACTGATGCCAAATTGGTGCAAGTTGAGACGGCGTACGTCGAAGTGGCGCGGCGGTGGCGAAGAGCAATGGCATCCATGGAATTCAGGTAGAAAGCCCGACCTAGATCGAGGCCGGAATCAAGGAAGCGCTCGCCCATGATGGCCCGGTGCTTCTCGACTTGGTGATCGGAAAGCAGGAACTGGTTCTACCGCCCAAGATCCAACTCGAACAGGCCAAAGGATTCAGCTTCTCCATGCTGAAGGCGGTCATCAACGGTCGCGGCGATGAGGTTGTCAAATTGGCCCAGACCAATCTGCGGACGACGACGTTCATGAACAGGGAAAGATAGCATGCGCATTGAACCGGTCTTCCTGTTTGATCTCGACGGCACACTCGTTGACAGCGTGTATCAGCACGTCCTTGCCTGGAAGGAGGCGCTCGATGCGGAGGGCATCGAACTGTCGGTCTGGCGCATCCATCGCAAGATTGGCATGAGCGGGGGCTTGTTCACCAACCAGCTTCTTCGCGAGACCGGACTCGAAATCAGCGCTGAACGCGTCGAAAGGCTTCGCCACGCCCATGCCGCCGCCTACCAGAAGCACGCAAGCCAAATACGGCCACTTCCCGGAGCGTGTGAATTGTTATCGTGGCTTTCGGAAGCCAGCATTCCGTGGGCGATCGCGACCAGCGGCCGGATGGAAACGGCGGCGGTCAATCTACTAACTCTCGGCGTAGATCCGGATCGGATACCCGTCGTGACGCGCGATCAGGTAAAATATGCCAAGCCCGATCCGGATCTTTTTCTCGCGGCTGCAGCAAGATTAGGCGCGCCGATTGAGACGGCCATCGTGGTGGGCGACAGCATTTGGGACATGCTTGCGGCAACGCGGTGTCGGGCGCTGGGCGTTGGCCTCCAGAGCGGCGGCTATGGACTCGATGAGCTTCAAAAAGCTGGCGCGTTCCGTGTTTATGAAGATCCGGCCGACTTGCTGTTTCATATCGACGACGTCGGAGGTCGGCGATGAAGACCATCACTGCTCAAAACAGCACAGCCGCTCATTGCTGTTTGCCGATGGCTGGGCGGTTGGACAAGCGGCGTTCGGCGTAAGGCAAGCCGACGATCGCCAGTGCGCGCCAGTGGGCGTGCGCAAGGTTGATGAGCTGTGCGCGGAACGGGACCGGATGGTCGGCAAGCAGCGGGTCAAATATCCCTGCACAAACAAAGCCATCCAAGAGGAGCCAATGATGGCGTACGGGATCGTCGTAATTACAGCATCACCATCGACCGCAGGAGCGAGACTCTCGAAACTGAGTATAGCGTCATCCCGTCACCAGCAAAGGAGACGCCCCGCTGATATCATTCAGAAATTCAAAGAGAAGCCAATCAACCGAGAAGCACTCGGGTGGCAACATTTAAAGAGGCTGTCGGCCTACAACCAAAGTGCACAGACGAGCAGCAGACGACGATTTCGCAAACGCTTAAATCACAATCGCATCAGAGGCCGCCTCACTTGGGCGGCCTCTGATGTGTGTCATTTGTAGCGATGCGGACCGGTGGGACTTCGCCGTCCAACCAATCCTGCTCTCTCGCTAAAGCCCGCCAGGCGGCTTCCATGCGCCTATAGCGCTGGCGTGTGGGCTTATCGGTGGCCTGCTCAGCGAGCTGCGAGCAGTTTTCCGCGTTCTCTAAGAAATCTTCTGACTGTTTCATGGCGTACTCCTTGCAGGGAAATAGGGGGCATGGAGCAGTTTGCAACGAGTGATTGGCCACACTTTGTCGATGCGGATGAATGGCTGTTCAGGTAGCTTGAAACGTCGTATAGGCGAGCCAGGAAGGGAAAAGCGGGGGCTACAATGACCGAAGAAAGGAGGGCGGAGCTATACCCGAATCCGGGTGGAAAGTTTATCCGCGCTAGGCATTACACTGACAGCAGAATCGGTGGGCCCATCGTCGCGTTCAATAGTCGTTCGAAGCAACTGGCCAGAGGAGTTCGATTTCCCCGCCACGGCGCAGATGCATGAAATCATAGTCTGGTGACTTGGCTGGGACGATCGCCGCTCAACTCGGTGCAGTCCGTAAAAAAAGAGCCGCTGTCTAGGCGGCTCTTTCAATCACATAATTGGCTTACTTAGATTTGGTGGTCGTCGAGTTTGGACCGCTCGTGCCGCTGCTGCTCGACCCGGAGGTCTGGCCGGGGGCGTAGCCTGAAGCGCCTTCAGTTCCCTTTTTCGAGCCCTTCTCCTGCATTTCATGACCAGGTGCGGAGCCTGATGCACCGGGGCTGCCCTTCGCGGAACCCTTCTCCTGCATCTCCTGACCGGGAGCCTTGCCGGATGAGCCTTGCGCGAACACCGCAGGCGCAGAAGCGATGAGAGCGGCGGCTGATAACGCTATGATCGTGATCTTCATAAAATCCTCCTTGGATGAGTTGCTCAAACCAACAATCCAAGGCCTAAGCCGTTCCATGAACAGCTGTTCATTGTCCCCAGCAGGGCATATTGTGCTGGTTCGTATCCATGAGACGATAAGCAGATATGACGCTGCATTGGATAAAATCCGTATCGTGCCCCCGGCGGGATTTTTCATACGCCAAGCAATGAGCCAACAAACTGCTCACATTCCTCGCTCTGCTGGTCGTAGTTGTCTTGCTTTAGGTTCCAACGTTCTAAAGTGTCTAGGATTGGAGTTACTCGTCCGTTCGGCTCCATCGCTTTGAACACCGCCAGCAATACTATCTCAAGGGTGATAGGGGAGCCGAGGATTTCGAAAGATTGAGTGAGGATATTTCTGTGGGGTCAGGCTCTCCGCAAGCAGCAATGTATATTTTTCATCGCGATTGCTGGAAACGATTTTGGCGAGCAAGTGGTCGTGAGGTGTACGCTGAAACCAGACCTCGCACCCAAACTTCAACTCCATCACATCAGGGCATAGCTCTATAATTTTTGCCTTGATTGGGTCGTTCATATTTTTATGTGAGGCCGTAAAGACCTCGTTAGCCGCTAAAATTATCTTTCATTTCCGAAGTGACCTGTAGCCATATGTCGTGCGCCCCTCTCCTGGTTGGAGATTCTCACGTGGCTACGTTGGTCAATGTAATTTTTAATATCTTTTTCGGGAGCATTGCCGCGATCTGCCTCATAAGACTGGTCTGCACTTTCGCCAGTTCAATCCTCGATTGTGTAGAGCATTTTATTCGCTAACTTCGGGCTCGGCGTAGGCAAAATCCACGGGTGCGGTCACCTTCGTCCTCGTTGTCGAGGTGAAAGCCTGCCTGCATTTCAAGGTGACTAGTGAGCTGGTCTACTGTTGGCGCTTCGTTGCACTCGCACGTGACCGAAATCTTGTTCATATAGATTACGATTAACTTGCTGTACTGCACATGCAAATTTGAACAGGGCTGCAAACATTGCGGAACTGCGCGAAGGGTCTGTCAAGTCCGCTGACCTATCTAAACTTGCCTACCTTGCATTTGTAATGATATTTTCCACAGGGAAGGAATAGGGTTGTGGACAATTTTTGGAGGTGGCAATGGAGAGCCTTCAACGCTACCGCGCACCGGACTTGCTCTGCGCACAAGCAGTGTTTCATCCCGCACACAATTGGAAGTGGGTCGGCCAACCCGCGCGCTGGGAATATCTCGCCAAAGCTGAAGTCTTCTTACGCTTCAAAGCAAGCACCGCCGATCATTTAGTGCACGCCACCAAACCTAGAGCAACACCAAACGTGAAAGGTTCGCGATGGAAGACGATTGCCGCCGCATGAGTACTCTTATGCGAGCGGCTTGGCGGCTTCTGTCGCGCTGAAGAAGGACTGAAAGGATATGCCACCTATTTAGATTGGCCCATCCGCTGGGAGGAGCGGTCTCTTGCTGTTGGTATCTGTTCGGCATGGGGGTCCATATGCATATCTATTTTGTTGCCAAAGAAAAAGCTCCCCTAAGGGAGCTAATAGAGATGTGCGATGTCGCACTTTCGCTCGTCCATGAGAGAGGAAAGCTCCTCAAACTATTGCGGACAAATACCGCCCGTGACGAACGCGACGACATTTTCAATTCCAGACTCGAACGCCTGAAGGACTTGGAGCGGATCTCGCACCAGGTACAGCTCGCCTTTCGTAATCCGGTGAGCATTGAATATGGCAGAGGGGGGATTGAAGCCGTTCGGGAAAAGAAGCTGAGGGCTCCCCTCCTTCACGGTCCGACCGCAGTAGGCCAGCAAACTGCCTGAACGATCGTGTACGGGGATGGCGAACCGCCCCCGTATGATCTCCCGCAGTGAGAAACCTGGAACCGAAGGCGAGGGCGATGTCTTTCGGTGGAAGAGGCTTGCCCGCCACATTACGAGGACGCCGTCAGTCGTTATGCGCGGCCGATCATCAGCGACCTCGCTTCGGTGCTCGGACAATTGTCGCGGCTGCGACCATCGAGCTGAGACATGCCGACAGACTCTGACAATGTCCGCTCATCGGAGATCGGAAGTGGTCGCCCCATGGTCAAAGCGGCGCTTTTGACCAACGCGGAATTCGGGTGCGTCGCGTCAATCCTGCCTTCTCTCGAAGACAATCTTGAACAATCAAAAAGCGATTGTTTGGGAATCCCTTTGTCAAAAAGCTCTGGTGTCAATTTCCGAGTACGTGCCCAATTGTCCGATAACGGCGACTTAGTATTGATGTCGCGCGGTTGGCGCTACGTCGATAATGCCAAGATCTACAAGTGTACGGTGGAAGCGGCGTTTCCGCTCTGAGGGCGATGCGAAGTAGGCTTCGCCGCAATGCTTGAGAAGGCTCGCGCGCGTGGCAAAGATCTCATCAAGCGGCAGACCAGCCTGCTGCAAAGCGACTGTCCCAAGAAAAGCAATATCCAAGTCTGGGCCCCGCCCAGGGATAATTCGGTCAGAGCAGTCATTCAGAGTTTCCATGGCATAGAACGTGCGAAACTGGCGTCGGGCATCTATGGGGAGCTTGATTTTTGCCTCGACCCGCCGTGCCATTACGGGTTGATGATCTCCGTAGTGTATGATCAGCATTGGACGTCCGGGAAAACAGGTGGAAAGTTCGGACTTGAGCCTATTCCAGGTCACCGCGGTCTCTACGAGTCGGGCGTAGTACTCAGCATAGTAAGCATCGGGGAGGCTGGCGGTAGCAAAAGTCCGTTCGCTCTCAAAGAGCCCAGGCGCGACCAGTCTTCGGTTGTGAGGGCCGTGATTGAAGTTCGTTAGCGCATATAAAAAACGAGGCGCTGCATCGCCGGTGATCCTTTTCATATGAACGCCGAGGGCTGCTTCCAGAAACAATGTATCGGAATTTGTCGTTTCGAATCGACCGACATCGAAGGGTGGATGAAAATCATCTGTAAAAATACGTTCGCTGATGCCAATTGAACGGTAAAACTCATCGTAGTTGAGAAAGCTGCGACGGCAGCTGGACGTGAGCATTGTTCTATACCCAAGCGCGGTCAGTGAATTTGGAAGACTGTTGTGGAATCGGCCGACGCCTCTCTTAAAAAGAAAATAGGCGTTTGAACCGAAGCTAGCGCTGGAAAGGCCGGTTAGCAGGCTAAATTCGGATTGCCATGAGCCTCCGCCAAAAATATCGACGTTGAGCGTTCCATAGAGACCGTTTTTCGGAGACAGAAATGCTTCGACAATTGGCTCAACCGGGAGCCCAAATACGCGCGGATCAAAGATCGATTCGTGCTGGATCACGATAATGTCGGGATAGTCGAGGGTGCGCGCTGGTACGGCCGGCATCAGCGGCAACGGATCCTCAGCTATATCGCTTAGAACGAGCCCTCCGAACTGTCGCCAGGAAAGTGGGTCGAGAAGGGAGGCTATGAAGGTCGAAAAAAAACACCGCCGCTGAGCCGCAATGCGTTGGAAAGAAACGGCCCCGCCGCCTGTCCTATATGTCGCAAATAAACCAATAGAGGCAACGCTGAATAGAATAACTTGGAGTTCCAGAGAAACTGGCGGCCCGGTCACGTAGAGCCGAGCCACGACTGCGGCTAGAAAGAGTACGATGCCTCCAGCGAAAAAAGCTGTTACGGCAAGCGGATATTGTACAATAAAAAACGGCACTGTTCCTGCAAACGCTAGCGGCAAATCTGTTACGGTTAGTTTCAGCCCGCTGTGATTGTATTTGACGTTCGACGCGCCGAAGATTGCCGCTACCAGGATAGACGATAGCAGAATCGCTCTTTCGAAATCGGCAACGACGAACAGCAGCACCGCAGCAATCAAACACAGCGCAGCAATGGCCAATTTAAGGTGCTCAACGCTGCGCTCGGCCAAGCAAATGACGGCGATGGCTGCCACAATTATCAAGGTCAACGTCATATGGATAGGATGGCCAACTAGCGAATGAAATTCTACAACTGTTACACCATCAGGACAGGCTAAGACAGCCGGTGTTTCAATTCTGTTGATGACCCTCAAGACCCGCGGTCGTAAGGTCGATGTCGGCTCTTGGCGGATTTTGTTGCAAAAGTCGGTTGAGATGAATCTCGGCGAGGCCGATCCATGATGGGCCGTCTGAAGAGTGACCAAGGTCAACTGTTCTACGAGTTTCATCTTAGCGACGCGGTTCCCGAAGATCATCTGGTGGGGAAGATCGATGCTGCTCTCGATCTGTCCTGGCTTCGCAGCGACGCTCTGATTTTGGGAGCGTCTTGATGTAATTCGCGACATCGCGCAGCGTTCGCGCTGGTGCACCCTTCAGTAGGGGAACGGGTTGATTGAATGGACGATCCCACGACACAACGCAACTCCGGCAATCACTGAGCGCCGCCACGCCTTGATCGCAACATTGTGGCGCGCTCAAGCCGTTCCCGGCCGATTCGTTCCGACGACCGGAACAAGCAAAGCGGCTGCGAATTAATTAAATTCGGGTTGAGGAGAACTCCTGTGAAGCGGACCTTTGCCATCCTCGCGGTGCTAGCGGTTGTCGCCGTTGCGGTGTTCGTGGTGCTGGTCCGTATAGGCGTCATCGACATGAGCGAGCAGGATGCGATTATTCCAAGCACAACCATTCCGCACAGTGTTGACGAAAAGCCATTGTCCGACCAAACTACGGGTAGTGCGCGCCGATGAGCAAGGCTGCGGATTACTTGGTCAATAGAGCCCGGTGGGGAATTCAGTAGCCTTCCGCGAATTTGATGGTTGAGATAGGCCACTTCCCGTCGTGGCCCCTGATCGAAATTCGCAGGCCGTGCACTTCATCAAGCCAAACGTTGTCCACCGTCCCGGCCTTTCCATCGGTTAGGACAACGGTCGTAACGCGCCGGCGAACGCAGATTAGACTGCCGGACCGATTGCTACCCAGGCCCCGGCAGTCGCGTCCGCACGCTCCCGCGACGCATCCTCAATTGACAACGATAGTCCAGATCGGATTACCTTCAGGGAGCGACAGCCCACAACGCGCAAGGGAGTACTCATGCCCCATGCCTCGGTCTATAGTCCCCACGGGGTCATTCCGGCGGTGTTGCTACCGTTCGATAGCGACCTCTCCATTGACGAAACGAGCTTTCGCAAGCACCTACGCGACGTAAGCGCTACACCAGGCATTTCCGCTATCACTGTCAATGCGCACTCGACCGAGGTGGCCTCCTGCACCTTCGACGAACAACGCCGCGTGCTCGATATTGCAAGGGACGAAGTTGGTGAGCGCATTGGGATTGTCAACGGCATATGGGCCGATGGCAGTCTGGAAGCTGCGCGCATCGCTCGCATGGCGTCGCAAGGCGGGGCATCGGCGCTGCTGGTGTTTCCTCCCGGCCCCTTCACGCTTGGCCAATCTCAGGAGATGGCGCTGGCGCACTTCAGACGCATTGCTGACGCCACCGATCTGCCGCTGATCGCGTTTCAATACCCGCTAGCGACCGGACAAGGTTATCCGAAGGACACACTACTGCGGCTGTGTCATGAGGTGCCGTCAATACGCGCCATCAAGGACTGGATCGGCAACGTGCCCCACCATGAATGGCACATTCGCACGCTACAGAATTTGCCGCGGCCCGTGAACGTGCTGACGACGCACAGTTCGTGGCTATTTGCATCGCTGGTGCTCGGCTGCAACGGCCTGCTGTCCGGCAGCGGCAGCGTCATTCCCGATCTGCAAGCGCAATTATTCCACGCCATCCAGACCGATGATCTTGCGGGAGCCAGGCGCCTGAATGATCGCATCGAACCGTTGGCCCGCTGTTTCTACGCCGAGCCATGGGCGAATATGCATAACCGCATGAAGGAAGCGCTGGTGCTGCTGGGGAGGCTGCCGCGCGCCGTGGTACGACCGCCGCTCGTCAAGCTCAGCAGCGCCGAGGTCGCGCGCGTACGCCAGGCGCTCGTGGAGTCCGGCCTGATCGACAAGATGACCAACAGCAGCGCAGCTTAGGTGGAGCCTCGTCAAATAAGGGGATTTGTATCCTAGAGTTTTACCAAAAGGCCCAAAACGGGCTCGTACAGGGAGGGGTGACAATGTTGAATCGAGGAAGCTCGCTTGGGCGCGCGCGGGGTTCGTTTTGGCTATTGGTTTCATTGCTGGGCGTTACGATCATTCCCGCGCAGGCGCAGAACGCTCCCTCCGCCGGGACGGTAAAGCTTGGCATCGTCAGCTTTTTGACCGGACCCGCCGCCGCGCCGTTCGGCATCCCCGGGCGCAACGGCGCCGAGGTCATGATCGAAGCCATGAACGCCGGAAAGGTGCCGGCGCCCTTCGACAAGGCCGGGTTCGGCGGCAGCAACATCGAAGCAAAATATATCGATGAAGCAGGTTCCGCAGCCAACGTCGTTACTGAATTCCGCAATCTCGTGCAGCGCGACCAGGTAGATGCCGTGGTCGGCTATGTCTCCTCGGGCAGCTGCCTTGCGGTCACGCCGGTCGCCGAGGAGCTAAAAGCGCTCACCGTGTTCTACGATTGCGGAACGCCTCGCATCTTCGAGGAAAAGTCGCGCGCCTACGTATTCCGCGTCAGCCCGCATGCGACGATGGATAACGTCGCCGCCGCGCGCTACTTGCTTGCCAAGAAGCAGGATATCACCAGCTATTCCGGTATCAACCAGAACTACGCTTGGGGTCAGGACTCCTGGCGGGACTTCGCCGGCGCGATGCAAGTGCTCGCACCAAAGGTGACCGTGGACAAGACGCTTTTTCCGAAGCTGTTCGCGGGCGAATACGGCGCGGAGGTTTCGACCCTCCTGACGTCAAAATCGCAGGTACTGCACACGAGCTTCTATGACGGCGATCTCGAAGCCTTTCTCTATCAGGAACAGGCGCGCACGCTAGACAAGCGCATGACTATCATTGCGACGACCGGCGAAGCCGCGATCTGGCGTCTGCGCGACAAGATGCCGAACGGCACCATCATCGGCGGTCGCGGTCCGCACGGCCCGCTTGCGCCCGACAGCGAATTGAACCGCTGGTTCCAGAAGATCTACTCCGATCGCTACAGTATCCCACCGACCTATCCCGCCTATCAAATGGCGATGTCGCTGCTCGGCCTGAAGCTAGCCTATGAAAAGGCCAAGAAAGGCGACGCGAAGCCGACCACCGACGAAGTGGCGGCTGCGTTCAAGGGCATCGAATTCGACGGTCCCTCCGGTTCGGTCAAGCTCGCCATTGGCGACGGACACCAAGGCATCTCGGAGACTGCTTACGGCACCTATCGGTTCAACAAGGAGAAGAACGAGCCCGAGATCGTCGATATCATGCGCTTCCCCGCCGAGTGCGTGAACCCGCCGGCCGGCGTCAATGCCGAAGACTGGATCAAGGACGGTATGAAAGGCGCAAAGTGCTGAGGAACACTCGATCAGCTTGTCGTCCGAGAGATACCAACGTCCCTGCGCTGCCCGATTTCCTCAGGAAGTTCCGGTGCTGACCGCTTTCGCCATTCTGATCGACGGATTGGTCTACGCGGCCTACCTGTTTATCGTTGCGATTGGGCTAACGCTGATCTTCGGCGTTATGAAGATCCTGAATGTTGCACACGGCTCGTTTTACACATTCGGCGCCTACGGCGCGGCGACCGCCGTCGGCATCTATTTCGATCGTGGCCTGCCGGACGCCGGCGGATTTCTGCTGATGGCTCTTTTCGCTATGACCCTTGGGCTAGCGCTCGGGCTCATTCTCGAGCGCGGCGTCATGCGATTGGTATATGGCAGGGACGAAGTGGTGATGGTGCTGGTGACCTACGCCGCTTTTCTGATCCTCGAAGACGTCGTCATATTGGTCTGGGGCCCGGGCTCCTACGCGACCTATCAGCCGTTACTCGCCGCCGGCAATACGGAAGTCGGCGACCTCATCCTGTCGAATTACGATCTCGGTCTGATCGTGGTCGCGGCATTGCTCGCGGCGGGATCCTATTGGGCACTTAAATTCACCCGCTACGGGCGACTGTTGACCGCCGTGATTTTTGATCGCGAAATCGCAGCAGCATTCGGCATTAATGTCACCGTCGTTTATAGCGTAACATTCGTGATCGGCGCGATACTCGGTGCACTCGGAGGGGCGATTATGGCGCCGAAGATCGCCGTGACGCTCGGCATCGGCGTCGAGGTGATCGTGCTCGCCTTCGCCGTGGTGGCAATCGGCGGTATGGGGTCGATCGAAGGCGCGCTCGTCGGAGCACTGATTGTCGGGATCTGCCGCGCTGCCGCGGTACATCTGGTCCCGCAGGTCGAATTGTTCGTCATATATGGCGTCATGGCGCTTGTGCTCATGATCCGACCTTACGGCCTGTTCGTGCGCGCCCAACAGAGAAGAATTTGAGATGGTACAGTCCGGCCGGATTGCAGCGAGTTCGGTCTTCCTGGCGGCAGCCGCCGCAGCATTCGTGCTGCCCGACTGGATGATCTCACTCGCTACCATCGCCTTTGCAAACGGTTTGGTAGTACTGGGCTTGATCGTGATGTGGCGGGCCGGTCTCGTCTCGTTCGGGCAAGCGCTGTATTACTGCATCGGCGCCTACGCCGTGGCGCTCGTCGGCCGGTGGACGGGCATGACCGATGCCTTAGTATTGGTGCTGATTGGTGGAGCCTCGGCCGGGCTGGTAGCATTCGTCGTAGGTTTCCTGCTGGCGCGCTACCGCGAAATCTTCTTCGCGATGCTCAGCCTGGCACTGTCCATGATCCTATACGGGGTGCTTGTTAAAACCGAGTCGCTCGGCTCGACCGACGGCTTCAGCGTGATCGTACCGACCTTTTTTGGCTACGCGCCGCACCGGGAAGAGCTCCTGGTGGCGCTCTACTGGCTGGTGCTCGCCGTCTGCGCGATCGCGGCTCTTTTGGTCGATGCATACTTCCGTTCACTGGCCGGCGCGCTGGCGATTCCGGTGCGCGACAATGAAATACGGGTTGAATTTCTTGGTATGTCGGTGTCACGGCTGATTCATACCAAGCTTGTGATCAGCGGCTTGCTGGGCGGCATGGGCGGCGCGCTCGCCGCCCTGGCGGTCGGCCATGTCGATCCCAACATGTCCTATTGGACGACCTCCGGCGAGTTCGTATTTATCACCATCCTGGCCGGCGCCGGATCAGTCGGCGCGGCATTCGTCGGGTCGCTAGTGTTCGAGTCGGTGCGCTCGCTCGCATTCGCAATGCTTCCGCAGCTTTGGCAGATGCTGCTCGGCTCGGTGCTGCTGCTCACAATTCTTTTTCTGCCACAGGGACTGGGTTCATTGATCATGCGGCTGCGCTGGCGCCGCAATGCGGAGGCGCCATGAGCGCGCCCATTCTCTCCGTCCGGGACTTGGGTAAGCGTTTCGGCTCGATGACTGCCGCGCACGATATTACCGTCAGCGTGCCAGCGCAGCAGACCGTCGGCGTCATCGGCTCCAACGGCGCTGGCAAGACCACCTTCATCAATATGATAACCGGTCATCTACGGCCGACCAAGGGGACGATTCACTTCGAGGAGCGCGACATAACCGGCCTTCCGTCCCGCAAGATCACGGCGATGGGCATCTCGCGGTCATTTCAAGTGGCGCAAATATTCTCCTCGCTCACGGTATTCGAGAACGTGTGCGCCGCAGCTGCGATCTGCCGGGCTCCGAAAAGCTTCATGGGCCACGTGCGCACGCCCCTGCGTTCGCGGGAGTCGGTCGCCGAGGCCGAAAGCTTACTCGAACTGTTCGAACTAGCGCGTTACCGCAATACGCTCGCGGCCACATTGCCGCAGGGCGTACGCAAGCTGCTTGACATCGGCATGGCGGTCGCTGGCTCCCCGCGCTTGCTGCTGCTCGACGAGCCGACCAGCGGTGTCTCGATCGAAGAGAAATTCAACCTGATGCAAGTCGTCATGTCAGCATTGCGCAATCGCAAGATCACCGTGCTTTTCGTGGAGCACGACATGGAGATTGTTGAGCGCTTCGCCGATCGTGTGCTGGCATTTTACGATGGCACTGTGATAGCCGATGGGACGCCGACCGCAACGCTGGCCGATGCCCGCGTTCAAGCTTTGATTAGCGGTTCGAAGGCAAAGGGCGCTGCAGGCGCCGTTGCCCATGTTTAGGGTATCCAATCTCAGCGTGTCGATCGGGCCCATCCCGATCATCCGCGACGTCTCATTTGCGCTCGAAGAAGGCGAAATGTGCGGGCTTATCGGCCGCAACGGTTCGGGAAAAACCACGTTGTTCCGCGCCATCATGGGCGCCATACCGGCGAGCGGCACAGCCGAGCTCCGTCGGACCGACTTGTTGACCTTGCCGCCTCATCTGCGCGCGGCGCACGGCATCGGCTACATGCCAGAAGATCGCCGATTGGTCCCCGAATTTACGGTCGAGGAAAATGTCTGCCTGCCCGCATTATCGCTCAAGATGAGTGGCGTCGATCGGCGTCTCAACTGGATTTTCGGGCTTTTGCCGGAGGTCGCCCGTTTCCGTGCCCGACCCTCGCTTGAATTATCAGGCGGTCAGCAGAAGATGGTCGCACTGGCGCGAGCGCTCATGGCGGGAACCCGTATGCTGCTCCTCGACGAGCCATTCGAGGGCTTGGCTCCCGCGCTAGCGCGGCGGCTGGGTGAAGTGCTGGCGAACCTGAAGACCGAGGGGATTTCCATCCTTATCGCGGAATCCAACGAGGTGCAGGTAGTCGATTTGTTGTCGCACGCCTTTCGAATTGAGCGTGGCTCTGTGAGTCCGGCCTAACAGCTTGTATGGGACGCGTTCGTCTAATTCGACGCTAAAGCTTTAGCTTGCCGACCATCCGCACCTGTGGAAGGTTCTGACAGCGCCAACGCCTTCGCGCAGGACAACAGTCCGCCTCGCGGAGGGAGGACGCAAAAATTACATCAATTGTATAGGTGTTCGCAGTTTTATTCTGAGTGGCGCGCCATTTCTCGGGCAAAACAGAACACTTCCGCGTCCCAGCTTTCGCGCCGTGCGATTGTTGCATGATAAGCGTATCGCTCGGCCTCGTCTCAACGTCTGACCGTGCGGCTTGGCGGCTATCGCGAGAGGAGCGCCGGCCGTGTTTCAGTGATGGGCCGAAACGCT
>JAQGKC010000092.1 GCA_028290305.1 Bradyrhizobium sp. | reverse complement strand
ACTTGGGTTCCTTCGGTCCAGTTGGCAGATCACCAACCGAGGTCCGCTTCTTCCATTTGCTGACCGTCTTCTGATTGATGCCGTATCGCTTCGAAAGCGCCCTTAGGCTCTCTTGACTATTTTGTATTGCTCGACGGACTGCCTCCGTCGTTGTGGCGCTCCCGTGCAAAACCTGGCCCATAGCGCGTCCTTCCATTCAATGGAAAAGTATGCACCAGCAAAGCCCGGGACTAAACACCTAGTCTGGCTTGAAGCAGGTCGGTGTTGCCGCGTCCGTACATTTGACGTCTGACGAGCTTGAGGCGCGTGATCTGACCTTCGGTCTGTCCGTTCGACCAAGGCAGGGTAATTGCCGCCCGGACAGCTGCTTCATCCTTCGCAACGCCGCTGGCGAACGAGGCGACGAGACTGACGCGGGCGCGCTCGATCCACGGCGTGAGGCCCGCTTCGGCCTTGCGCCGGATCATCATGTGGAATTCGGCGATTATCTCGCGAGCCTCGACGAGGGTTGGTACGCCAGCTTCGATCGCCGCGATCGTGACGGTCTCCGCTTTCGTGAGCAAGTCCCGCCCGATTGTCATGAGGCGCGCGATCGTTCTGGCCGACGGAATCCGCTGAAGGTTTTGGGCGTCGGCCTTTTCGGCGCGTCGTCGGCGGGTCGCCCACTCGCTGATGACGCGGAGCGAGCCTCGGAAGCCACGCGCCGCCAAGTGTCGCCAAAGTTCAGCACCATTCCGACAGCCGGACGCCCACTGATCGTCGAGCCATGGCAGATGCAGGTCCAGCGAACTTTGCCGGGCCCAGAAGACATCGTTGCACTCGCCGCGGATCACGGCGGTACTTCAACCATTCCAACGAGAACCTCCATGTTTGTGCCGGTCAAATCATTTTTGGTGAGTTCGGTTCGCTTACTCGTCTGTGTTTGCGCGACAGCCGAAAACGAAATTCCCAGCCCAATGAGCGCAATCAAACCTGCGTGCCTAATCATCTTGCGCCTCCCTGATATTTATTGAACAATCCCAAGACCTAAAAGTCGGCACTCGTGTTTGCTTTAATGGCGTGCGTTCGGATGGTGGCACGGTCACCGCGAATCAGGCGCGGTGTCTGACTATCAAATGGGACGACGGCCACAAAAGCTTTACGGGCCACAACGAAATGAAGCGTATTGACATTGTCCTGTAAGGAAGCGGCAGCAGACAAAAGGAAACGTAAGCCTGATGATTTATAAAGGCATTGAGTTTAACGTCATTCAAGGCATCGAAGCTGGGGTTTGGAAATGGTCTGTTTTAACCAACGAAAGTGAAGCGAAGGCGGGCCAAACCAAAACAAAACCGGACGCGGTAATAGCCGCTTGGCGTGCAATCGATAGCGCCTTAGAGCCGAAGAAGCGCCCCGCCGCAATGGTCCGCTAGGCGAAATAAAAATGACCGGCGAACAATCGAGATTTCTGAAAGTCGGCGACCAAGTTTACTGGCAAAACGATCAAGCCGACCGAGACGCAGTCACGGAGAGCAACCGGGCGGGCGTAACGATCCGGTGGGATAACCGCCGCGTGCAGGCTATTTTACATAATGACATGGGGCCGGTTGAACGGGTGCCGAATTTGGCGTGAGGGCCAATTTGCTTCGCGAACCCTTCGAACGGGAAGGCCGGCCAGATGGAAAGCGCGAAAATCTCACTTGCCCGCCGATTCAGGTCGTCGGCGTCCCCGGTGCGGTGTTGCGCGTTTAGCGCATACGGAGAAAAAACGTTTAACGCGGAATGTATGTTCACTATCGGACAGACGTTCGCGGAGAGAGCGAGATAGCTTTGCGTTTTTACGGCCTTTGCGTCTCGGGGCGTGTGGTGAGTTTCCAGATTACAGTATTGAAGGTCTTGGCCGGGCATCCCCAGGGCCGCGCTTCGCTCGCCGATCTCAAGCGCGCTGTCGCAATACTGATTTCTAGCGGCTCGGACTGGACCGACCGGACGAAACGCTTGGCCGCGCGCGCCCCAGGCCTCGATATCTTCAGCCAGTCGTTTGTTCTACGGGACGACGCCGGCTGGCAAATCACTGATGCCGGTCGAGAGTTTCTCTCTTCCGTCGAAACACCGATCCAGACGACGGCCGACCACGAACAAGCGCCGGAAGTCGTTGTAACGTCCGAGCCGCGGCCGGCATCGTATCCGATAAGGCTAGTCAGCGTAAGCCGGCGTAAGCTGCGCCATCGAGCGGCTGACCGGACGCGACCTCCCGCGGCCGCATAAGTTCCTCGCGGCGCGCGCCACAACTATGCCTTGGCCGATAACAAGCTGGCTCTCAACGCAGGTTGGGACAACTCGCTGCTCAGCCTTGAACTGACTGAACTTGAAGGACTTGGATTTGAACTGGATCTGACCGGATTTGATATCGATGAGCGAGCCGCACTGACGGCGGTTTTGACGGGGGGCCTCACTGATCCTGACGTAGTGCCGGACTTGCCAGCCAACCCCGTTTCGCAGTCGGGAGACGTTTGGCTGTTGGGTTGCCACAGGCTGTTATGCGGTGACAGCACCTCCTCGGACGATGTTGAGAAGCTGCTGGGTGGCATCAAGCCACATTTGATGGTCACCGATCCGCCTTACGGCGTGAGCTATGACCCGGCTTGGCGAAAGCGAGCCGGTGTCAACCTCAACCCGCTGAAACTCGGCAAGGTGGCCAACGACGACCGTGACGACTGGCGAGAAGCCTGGGCGCTTTTTCCGGGTTCGGTTGCCTATGTCTGGCATGCAAGCCTGCACACCAGTGAAGTCAAGCAATCCCTTCAGGCCTCCAACTTCGACATCCGCGCTCAGATCATTTGGGCCAAAGATCGCTTCGCGTTCAGTCGCGGCCACTATCATTGGCAGCACGAGCCCTGCTGGTACGGCGTCCGCGGAACAGCAGGGGCGAACTGGACGGGAGATCGAAAGCAATCGACAGTGTGGACCATTCCTGCTCGCGACGATGACGGGCACGGCCACGGCACCCAGAAGCCCGTCGAATGCATGCGCCGGCCGATGGAGAACAACTCGTCCCCAGGACAGGCTGTCTACGAGCCCTTCAGCGGTTCGGGTACGAGCATCATCGCCGCTGAGATGACAGGCCGCTCCTGCTTCGCCATCGAGATCGATCCGGCTTACGTGGATGTGGCCATACAGCGCTGGGAGGCATTTACAGGGCAGCAAGCCGTCCTCGATGGTGACGGTACGTCATTCGCAGGCGTCGCAGAAGCGCGGAAAGGGGGGTCGAAGTGAGCCGGCGCGCACACAGCCCCGATACCAACCAACGCCGGCAGGTTGAGGCCATGGCGGCCTATGGAATACCTGCAGCTGATATCGCACGGGCAATGAGCGTCGATGCCAAGACGCTTCGGAAGCATTACCGGGACGAGCTGGACCTGGGTGCTACCAAGGCAAATTCCCAAGTGGCGAGTTTTCTGTTCACGGCGGCAAAGTCTGGCAACGTCACCGCCCAGATATTCTGGCTGAAGACCCGCGCACGCTGGAAAGAGCCCGCCGCTGAGCACAAGCACTCGGGATCCCTTGGAACATACGACATGACGAAGGTGTCCAATGCCGACCTCGCCCGTCTCGAATCCATCCTCGCTCCCGTTGCCGACGCTGGATCAGATCCGGGCAGAATGGGCTCGGCGTGAAGCGGAACGCGAACTCCAGCGCAAGAGCGAACAAGCCAAGGCTACCCGGGAGCGTTGCACGTCGCTCGCAGGATTTGTCCGCGAGGCCTGGCATGTACTTGAGCCGAACTCTACCTACGCGCATGGCTGGCACATCGAGGCGATTTGCGACCACCTTGAAGCGATCACTTCGGGGCGGCTCAATCGACTTTTAATCAACGTGCCGCCTGGCATGATGAAATCGCTGCTGGTCAGCGTGTTCTGGCCGGCATGGGAATGGGGCCCGCGAGGGCGGGCTTCCCTGAGGTATTTGGCCTCTTCCTATTCGGAAAACTACGTCAAACGCGACAGCCGGTGCATGCGCGATCTCGTAGCCAGCGAATGGTATCAGGAGCTATGGGGCGACAAGGTCCGCCTCGTTCGTTCCGGCGAGCTGTCCTTTGCCAATGAGGCAACCGGCTTCCGGGAGGGTGTGCCTTTCCCGAGTCTGACTGGTGGGCGTGGCGACCGTGTCATCATCGACGATCCGCATTCGACGGAGACCGCGGAGTCCGAGGCCGAACGGGCGCGCACGGCCCGCATTTTTCGCGAGTCGGTGCCGACGCGCCTGAACGACCCGGCCACCTCGGCAATCGTGATCATCATGCAACGGCTGCATGCCAACGACGTATCCGGCCTCGCCCTGTCGCTTAAGCTCGGCTACGACCACCTGTGTCTGCCCATGGAGTTCGAAGCGAGCCGTCGGTGCCGCACCAGCATCGGCTTCGAGGACCCCCGCACGGAAGAGGGCGAGCTGCTATTCCGGGTGCGCTTTCCGGCCGAAGTCGTGCAGCGGGACAAGGTGCCGCTCGGGCAATACGGGGTGGCAGGTCAATTCCAGCAACGGCCGGCTCCCCGAGATGGCGGGTTGTTCAAGCGCGCCTGGTTCGGCGAACCGGTCCTTGCAGCACCCCCTGGAACGCGCTGGGTCCGCCATTGGGACCTTGCCGCGTCAAAGAAACGGGGCAGCGGTATCGGCCAGGCGGCTACAGCCGGCGTCAAGCTGGGCCAGGCCCCGGATGGCGCCTTCTATGTCGGCCATGTGCTGCGATTGCAGGATGAAGGCCACGAAGTCCGCAAGGCGATCCGTTCGACCGCGGCGGCGGATGGTGTTCAGGTGGAAGTGAGTCTTCCGCAGGACCCCGGTCAGGCCGGCAAAGTGCAAGCTAGCGACCTGGTTGCGATGCTTGCAGGCTATGTGGTCCACGCGGAGCCCGAAACAGGCGACAAGGTCACCAGAGCTGAACCCATCGCAGCCCAAGCAGCCGCGGGCAATCTGCGATTGGTGAAAGGCGACTGGAATGAGGCTTTCTTGGATGAACTCGGCAACTTTCCCGCTGGCTCTCACAAGGATCAAGTGGATGCCCTCTCAGGAGCCTTCGGTCGTCTGCTGAAGCGAACCAACAGTATCTTCTCGATGCAGCTGGACGAGGTAATGTGCGAACCCTTCACGATCCCGGCGCACTGGCCGCGCGTTTATGCGCTGGATCTCGATTGGCAGCGCGTCAGTGCGATTTGGGCAGCATGCGAATCCGAAAGCCAGACGGTCTATCTGTACAGCGAGTACAGCGCCCGCCGCGCGGAGCTTGCGATCCATGCTGAAGCAATTCGCTCGCGCGGCAAGAACATCCGCGGCTTCATGAACCCGGCTGCCCATGGTCGCGCCCAGGAGGAAGGCACCCAGTTGATCGGCGAGCTATGGAAGCGGGACTTGTCGTTGATGGCGTCGCCTCACGTGCCGGAAGTATTCTTCCAGTATGAGTCGCGCTTCGTTAATTGCCTGAAGAGCCAATTGTTGATCGGTCAATCTCTTCTTACCCATCAAAATTGTTGATCAGTCACCTCTTCTTACCCATCAAACAAATACTAGGCTCCGGCCCGACCAGGCGCCCCCAACCCCGCGGACAGTGGCGATATCCATTTTTGTGTCGCGAATCTTGCACATATATAAAAAATATGCATAAAATAAGAAGTTACCGAAAAAGTGCGGTTTGCACGTCGAGATAGGGAGAAGAAGGCGCATGCGCATCCGGAGTGGAACATTCCTGCTCGTATTGTGCCTCCACGTTGCCCTCATATGGAACGCCACCCAATGCGCGAACGCCGCTGATCTGCTCCAGGCGCTTACGGCCGTCGATGAAGATCGTCTGAGGGCACCGCCCGACGGCGATTGGCTGATGTGGCGCAGGACCTACAATGACTGGGGATACAGCCCGTTGGCGCAGGTCGATAAAAGCAACGTCAAAGACCTTCGCCTCGCATGGTCATGGTCTTTGACCTCTGGCGTGACACAAATCACACCGCTGGTTCATGATGGCGTACTCTTCATCGTGAATGCGGGCGACAAGGTCCAGGCGCTAGATGCGGCGACCGGCGATCTGCTGTGGCAATATCAACGCGATCTCCCGCCAGACCTCCCGGTAGGCGGGATCACGCTCGCCAAGAGAAACATGGCGATCTTTGGAGATACCCTGTTCATTGCGACATCCGACGTCCATCTTGTCGCGCTCAACGCCAAGACCGGAGAGGTGGTCTGGGACCATCAAGTGGCGGAATGGAAGGCCGGATGGCGCTATACGAGCGGTCCGTTCGTGGCGGGAGGAATACTGACTGCCGGCATGAGCGGATGCGGACAAGGGCAGCCTGGCGGATGCTTCATCACCGGGCACGATCCAAAGACAGGGGCCGAGCTCTGGCGTTTCCACACCATCGCGCAGCCCGGGGATCCGAACGAGGAAACATGGAACGGCTTGCCGGTCGGCGATCGATTTGGCGGATCTGCCTGGATCGCCGGCAGCTACGATCCCGAAACCGACACGCTCTTTTATGGGACGGCGCAGCCCTATCCGTGGAATGCCGAAGTCCGGGGTACGCTTCCGAAGAAGGCCGCGTTTCAAAACGGGGCCCTGTACACGAATTCAACACTAGCGATCGAGCCGAAGTCGGGCCGGATAAAATGGTACCACCAACATCTGGCCAACGACTCGCTCGACCTAGATGAAGTTTTTGAAAAGATCCTGGTGGATCTGCCGGTCGATGGCCAGATACGAAAAACGTTGGTCACCGTCGGAAAGCTCGGCATCATCGATGTGCTCGACCGTACAAATGGCAAGTTCCTGTGGTCTCGCGAGACGGTCCCGCAAAACGTCGTCTCTGCAATCGATCCGGCATCCGGTGCCCGAACCCTGAATCCAGAGGCAGTCCCGCACATCGGAAAGACCACGTTCAATTGCCCAGCCGATCCCGGAGCCAGGGGGTGGCCGGCGACCGCGTATAGTCCTCGAACCGGGGCGCTGTATCTGCCGCTCACCGATTTCTGCTCCCAGACAACTCCGATACCGATCGAGCCGGGAAAGACGTACAGGGGCGGAGGCCAAACAACCTACCGAAGGGTCCCGGTGCCGAACAGCGATGGAAAGTTCGGCAGGATGGATGCGTTCGATTTAACTGGCCGATCGCAATTGTGGTCGACCCGGTCGCGCGCTCCGATGACAAGTGCGGCGCTTCCAACGGCCGGCGGCCTGGTTTTCGCGGGCTCGCTGGATCGTTACTTCAGGGCATACGACGACAAGAGCGGCAAAATATTGTGGGAGGCACGTTTGAACAATGTCGTGAATGCGTTTCCGATTAGCTACAGCGTGAATGGAAAACAGTACATCGCCATCGCTGCCGGAGGCGGCGGCATTCAGATCAGGTCGCTGAGTACACTCACTCCGGAGTCAAAGCTCCCGGAGGGAGGCGCGGTGCTTTGGGTATTCGCGTTGCCATAATGAAACGCTCGCTAAGCCGCCACTTCAAGACGAAAGGACGGCTTCGACACAGTGCAGTCGCGCACATATGGCGCAGCATCATCCGGCGAAACAATTTCTTGTAAAGCGCTTGTAAAGCTTCAGTGTCTCCGGCTCACAATCCGTGTTGGATATTGACAGTATACGACGAGAAGCCCGGGAGGCTGATTGTGGATCTCGCCATTCAAAAGACGCCTGAACGCGAAGCGTTCTATCGCAAGATCGATGGCGAAAGCCTGTCGGCGTTGTGGAATGTGATGGGCGACCTGATCACGCCGCAGCCGAAGAGCCTATGCCGCCCGCATCGATGGGGCTTCGACGCGATTCGTTCCTACATGATGGAAGCGGGCAGGCTGATCACCGCGAAGGAGGCCGAGCGGCGGGTGCTGATCCTGGAAAACCCCGGCCTGCGCGGTCAGTCCAAGATCACCACGTCGCTCTATGCTGGCGTGCAGCTCGTGATACCCGGCGAGGTAGCCCCGGCACATCGGCACAGCCAGTCAGCGCTGCGGTTCGTCCTGGAAGGCAAGGGCGCGCACACGTCGGTGGACGGCGAGCGCACCAATATGGCGCCGGGCGATTTCGTGATCACGCCGTCGATGGCCTGGCATGATCACGGTAACAACGCCTCGGAGCCGATGTTCTGGCTCGATGGGCTCGACATTCCATTGGTGCAGTTCTTCGATGCATCGTTCGCCGAGGGCCTTGCGGAGGACGAACAACGGATCACCCGCCTGGACGGCGATAGCTTCGCCCGTTACGGCCGCAACCTGCTGCCGGTCGATCTCAAACGTACATCGCAGACCTCCCCGGTATTCAACTATCCCTATTCGTACACGCGCGAGGCGCTGGAGATGGCCAGGAAGCAGAACGAATGGGATGCGTGCCATGGCCTAAAGCTGCGTTACACCAATCCAGTGACCGGCGAGTTCGCGATGCCGACCATTGGCACGTTCGTCCAGTTGCTGCCGAAGGGATTCAAGACCGCCCGCTATCGGTCGACCGATGCGACGGTGTTCGTCCCGATCGAGGGCCGCGGCCGGTCGCGGATCGGAGATCAGACATTTGAATGGGGGCCCCGCGATATTTTTGTGGTACCGAGCTGGCGCTGGGTCATCCACGAGGCCGACGACGACGACGCCGTCATGTTCAGCTTTTCGGATCGACCGGTGCAGCAGAAACTCGATTTGTTCCGCGAAGATCGCGGCAACGCCTGAGCGAGCACGGCCGACGACCGTCCCCGCGGAACTTCACGGGAAAGGTTTCCTGTCCGGCGCATCTCTTGCCCGGGCCGTAATTACAGCGCTTACGCGCAGCCTGCTCGCTGTCAAGGGCATCCAAAATTATGCACATAATATGATTTTGCGCAAGATTATCTTGAAGCAACATCCTTGCGTAAGGATATGCGTGATTGGTATGGCCATTTTTCGATTTGCGCGTGCAGCTATCTAGCGACGACAACGTCTGCCAGACGTCGTCTCCTCTGCTAGCGCTCACGTCCTTTGGACGGCGCATGTCGCTACACCCAAGGTTGGAGTCGTGTCGTGGCATTACCGGATTCATATTGCTCCGCTCATTGGTACTACTCTCCATCTACTGCCGACGCGGAAATCGGCGAAGTGGGAACGCGGGGCAGGACGGACGCGTTAGATGCGATGGATTGGGGCGGCTGAAGCCGAAATATTCGATCACAAGTCGGCGTCATGCTAGAGGCGATCGAGCCGATTGTTGAGCATTCGAAATTACGCTTCAGGTGAAGTGGGCGCAAGACATTCAACAATGACGGATGCTCATGAATCAGAAACTATCCGAAAGCGGCCACAAGCCTCGTATAATCGTCGGTATCAGCGGTGCTTCGGGCGTTACATATGGCGTTCGTCTGCTGGAGCTGTTGAACGCATGCGGCGTGGAATCTCATCTTGTGATGTCCCGCGCCGCGCAGGTGACGCTGAGCTATGAGACGTCAATGAAAGTCTCTGATGTTGAAAAGCTCGCTACTGTGGTACATTCCAACTCCGATATTGGAGCGGCGTGTTCGAGTGGGTCGTTCAAGACTTTAGGCATGATAATTGCGCCGTGCTCGATCAAGACGATGGCGGAAATCGCGACAGGAAATACTGCAAACCTTCTCTCTCGCGCAGCTGATGTGGCTTTGAAGGAGCGACGACGCGTCGTATTGCTGCTTCGGGAAACGCCGCTGCATCTTCTGCACATTCGTACGATGGCTTCTGTAACTGAAGTGGGCGCGATCGTTTTTCCGCCGGTTCCCGCATTCTATATGAAACCCAAGTCACTTGCCGACATGATCGATCATACTCTTGGTCGCGTACTCGACCTGTTCAATATTGATGCCG
The DNA here is from genome assembly GCA_028290305.1 of Bradyrhizobium sp. The sequence continues at coordinate 45,197 of JAQGKC010000092.1, read as the reverse complement.
GTGTCGTGCAACGGTGGACCGGTGAAAAGAGCCGTCCGTCTGCAACGTAAAGCCCGCAGGACCGCGAATCCGCCAGATGTCGCCGAACTTGCAACACCATAACGAACTGTGGCGGTTCTCATTGGCGGTATACGCCGGCGTCGCCACCGAATGCTTGGCGCTGCAGGATTCGCTCGGTATTGATGTCAATATACTGCTTTTTTGCGCGTGGTTAGGGGCGGTGCGCCGCATCGCGCCGGACGTTGAGCTGAAAGCGGCTTGCGGCATCGTAGAGCCTTGGCACGACAAGGCCGTGCGGCCGTTAGCGTACGCAGGGAGATGAAGGCATTCGTTGGCGTTGATGTCGAGATGTTGCGCACGCGCGTGAAGGCGGTTGAGCTTGAAGCGGAACGGTTGGAGCTAGCCATCTTGTTCCATCACGCTCTGGAAACTTGGCCGCGGGTTCCGAGCCGCGACCCGAGAGTTGTTGATGTGTCGGCAAATCTTCAGACGTATTTACGGTTAAGCTACTCCGGTCCTGCGGCTGTGGAGGTGTTCTCGATCGAGCATCTCGCTGCCGCTTTGCGGTTCGATCGTTGAGATAGTTCAGAGCCGCGGCTATTGCGTTTTTCCATCGGGGCGTTTTGCCCGAAGAAGGCATTCGCCGCTTGTGTAGGTCACGGTTGCCTAGCGGTTATTGCGCGAGATCCTTGAGAGCGAATCCTGCGATGCGTTTGTAGTTGTCCGACAGCGCTTTCAGCTCCTCGCGTTTGATGAAGCTTTCGAGATTGTCGAACGGTTTGTCGCCGGTCAGCTCCTCGACACGAATATTGATGATATCCGGCGGATTCGTGCGGTTGGTTTGAACGATTTTCGCAGTGACCTCGCGCCGAGTCTCCTCATAGGCCAGGAAAGCTTGGCGGGGATCAGATATCTTGCCGAGATAATCAGCAAGCGTGCGCGCATCAATCAGCGCCTGGGCCGAGCCGTTCGAGCCGCGCGGATACATCGGATGCGCCGCGTCTCCAGCGAAAGTCGCACGCCCGAATGTCCAGCGATCAATCGGGTCCTTGTCGACCATAGGATATTCGAAGATCGCATCGGCATTTCTAATCATCTCCGGTACGTCAAGCCAATCGAAACGCCACTCGCGGAACAGCGGCAGCACCGCCTCAAAGCCAACGGCCTTGTTCCAGTCATTGGTACCTTCGCCGGCGGTTTCGATCTCAGCCATCCAGTTGACGAGCTGATTGTCAGACCCGTCGATGTTGTCCACGATCGGATATATCACGATCTTACCGGTGCGTATTGAGCCCACGCGCATGTAGGTGCGGCCATCCAGGATTGGCTTCATTCGGGTGACGCCGCGCCAGGTGTTTATGCCGGAGAATTTCACCGTCTCCTCCGGATAGTAGGCTTTGCGGATGGCCGAATTGATACCGTCGCAGGCGACCGCGGCAAGCGCACGGATTGTCGACGCAGCAGTACCATCGTTGCGCCGGAAAAAGAGCGTGACGCCCTCATCATCCTGCTCGTGGCTGATGCAGCGCATGTCGCACGTGACCGCGTCCGGGCCTAGCCGCTCGCGTACCGCTTCGTAAAGTGTCATATGCAGCTTGCCGCGATGGATACCAAACTCCGGGTACGGATAGCCGGCGAGTTTTCCGCGAGGCTCATCATAGATCCGTTGGCCGAAGCGATTGAAGAAGGCGCTCTCACGGTTCTCGATGGCTTGGGCTGCTATCCGCTCTACGAGGCCTAACGCGGTCAGCTCGCGCACGGCGTGAGGTAACAGCGTGATGCCGACGCCCATCTCGCGTAAGGAGGGCGCGGCCTCAAAAATGCGCGTGTGGATCCCTCGCGCATGCAGGTTGAGCGCGAGGGCCAGACCGGCAATGCCGGCACCGATGATAACAGTATCCTTGGAAGTAGCCGATGGTGCGTGAAAGGGGACGGAATAAGCCATGTGAAGTCTCGTCTCTTCGACTTTAGGGGATGAAGTGCGTGACCGCCGTTTGAATTTGGGCGCTGAAGTCTTCGAACCGTTTCAAGCGCAGGTGCATCCCGATATGGATTTAGCGCTCCCAAGGGGAAAGAGCCGATGGAGCACTGAGCTGCCAGGATCGGGAAGGGGCTCACCACATTTGCTATGCTGCCGCGCTCCCATTCGCCTTAGTCCGTATTTCCGCACCGCCAGCCTCTCAAGCGCAATGGGTAGCGTGGGCACGCTGATGGAGGTCTATCATTCGATGGACCGCAGCCAAGGCGAATGACAGGTTGGAGCTGTCAACGAATCCTCCGTCGCGTATTTTTTCGGCGACGCTGCCAATGACGACTTGTCTCCCGGGAAGGATGAAGGCGTGAACGGAGAGCATGGTCTCATTGAGTTGCGCGTGGGCTCGCACACCGCCGGTAAAAGCGGGAGAGTTCGATATGATGAGGGTCTTCTTGCCCTGGAGAGCCGATTTGCCGCTGGGACGTGATGCCCAATCGAGCGCGTTCTTGAGAACGCCGGGGATGCCGTGGTTGTATTCCGGCGTTGAAATCACCAAGCCATCGGCGGTGGCGATCGCCTCGCGAAGCGCCAGAACCGTCTTCGGCCCGTCGAAGGTGTCGTCATCCTGGTTGTATAGTGGCAAGCGCAGGTCTGCGAGTTCGAGATCGGCTCGGTCGCCGATCTCAACTTGCAGCTCTCGCAGAATCGCCGTCGAATAGGAGGCGCGGCGGAGACTGCCGCTCAATCCGAGAAGTCGTACGCGACCAGAATGTTGATCGATCATTGCATCAACTCCTTCTGAACGGCGTGTGCTTTGCTAGATGCGCGGCCGCTCAAATATCAATAAATGATGTCGTCTGGCGCCGGGCACGCGGGGGTTCCCGGGCGAACGGCATCAGGTTCAAGGACCACGGCAGATGACATTGAGAAGCGCCTGCCGCTTTTCGCCTTCAACCACTTTCAGCGCGCGCTCGAGCGCATGAGGCAATTCCACTGGACTTTCCACCCTCTCACCGTAGCCGCCCGCAACCTCGACGGCCTTTTCGAACGCCAGCTCGGGATCAAAATAGGTCAGCGGCTCGCGGTTGCTTTTCGCGGCGTAACCATTCGCATAGACGTCGCGCGTACTGCGCTTCACCGCGCCCCACATCTGGTTGTTGAACACCACGGTCAGCGTCGGCAGTTTTTCGGCGGCTGATACGTAGTGCGCTGGGATAGGATTGCCAAACATATATGAGCCATCACCCAAGGTGCAGATGACGAGTCTGTCGGGCACTGCCGCCTTCATGCCCAGGGCGGCGCCGAGGCCCCAGCCGAGGCCGCCGGCCGCGCCGATATAGAACATCGTGCCAGGCTTGCAGAAGCGGATATGCTCCAGAACGAGCGGCGATTCCTTGATAACGATCGCGTCGTCTCCCTTTACCTGATCGATGCAATGCGTGATCCAGGCTGGCGACATGGGCTTGGAATCGCGAACGTTCTTCAACTGGTCTTGCCACTTGGCGCGCTGTGCCGCGCGGTCACCGGCCAGTCGCCTGCGCCGGGCCTCTACTTGGTCAAGCATGCCACCTTTCCGGGACGCGAGCGCCTGGGTCAGCATCGACAGAGTCACGCCAAGCAGGCCGGTGATGGCGAGGTCGCAATCATAGGTACGCATCGGGTAGTTTGAGAACAGCGGATCAACGCCGAGATGGATGATTTTTGCGTCCGGATGCGGGCCGAGTTTGCCCGGAATCCAAGGCACGTCGCTATCGATGACGATTACGAGATCCGCAGCCTTCAGCATGCTGTCCGGATCGAAGCCAAGATGCATGGAATGATCCGTCGGCAGCGCCATATAGCGTGGTTTACGCTGGCTCACCGGAATGGCGAAAGCTTCGGCGAGTTCGCCGAGCCTGGCGACATCTTCTTCGTCTCGTCCCGCGCTCGAGGTAATGATCAGCGGATTTTTGGCCCGCGCGATCAATTCCGCGGCTTCATCGATCGCCCGGAGATCGGGAAACGGCGGGGATGCCGTGCGGTGCCGACCGGGCGATTGATAACTCATGCCTTTGGCGGAAGCCGCAAGGACTTCGCGTGGTAGCGAGAGGTATATTGGCCCTTTCGGTTCAGCGCACGCCAGATTTATCGCGCGATCGATGGCGCTCTCCAGGACCTCTCCGTTCGGCAGCTGGTAATCCCATTTTACGAACTCGCGGAGGATGGCTCCCTGATCACGCATCTCCTGGGGCCAATGGATCTCACCAGATCGCTGTCCAGCGAGTCCGCCGGTCTCGCTGAATGGGGTACGGCCGGCGCTGAACAGGACGGGAATATTACCACGTGAAGCATTCATCACGCCGCATAGCGCGTTGGCGGTGCCGACGTTCACGTGGACCATGACGAGCTGCGGCTTACCGCTTTTGAGATAGTAGCCCATAGCCATCGAGATGGCGACGTTCTCGTGCGGAACTGTCACTGGCTTTGGCACCCGAGTGCTGTTTGCCTCCGCCTTCGCGTACGCCTCGATCAGCGGTGCGAAATCGGTGCCTGCATTCGCAAACAGATAGTCCACGCCTCTATCGGCCATGATGGCGAGATAGGCATCTGCAATCGTTCCGTCGATGGTTTTGGTCGACACGGCTGTATTCTCCACAGAGCTGTGATTCAGCAGCTGGAGCGCCTAGCTGCCTGATGTTGAGATCAAAACGAAATGTCCAAATTGATCGGGCAAGGAAACCGGTGGCGCATAGAGGATGCTTGGCTTTTCTACCTGCGCGCTGGCGTCAGGCGCAAGATGATTGCCGGCATCCCGCAATCGCATCGAACGAGCCGAACCCCAACTGGCTTCTAAGCGTGCTTGTTGCCAAACCTTAGGGCCGCCTCGGAGCTCCCGATGCCACGGACGACCCTCCCAAGATCCGGGGTCCTCTTCGATCATCAGGTCGACCTCTGCAAAGAGTTCGACTCGGATGTCGACGTCGCTTTAACTTAATCAACCGTTCCTCCATCATTCGTTGCCGCGGCTCTTCATCTCTTGTGCGATGCGGGGTCCGTTGATGACGCCGCATAAGCAGCAAGAAGGTGGCAGTGAACCATATTATGCACAAAAGAAACTAGTGAGCAATAATTCTTTATATATACATGAAGATCGAAATTACGCACAAAAATCTTGCCAACGCGAAAACATGAATGCTATAGGTCGCGACGCTGGCCTCGACATGTCGGATCGGCAGATCGCGCGACCCCTACGTTCGGCGATCTCCGACAGCGGCTAAGTCGTCGAGGCCTGCCAAGGGCGGACAGGGACGGAAACCAGGTTCATGACAAAAGTCATCGAAAAAATAGAATCGTCTGCGCATGTCGACACGCGGCCAAGTCATGAGGGTCTCCGCGATCTGTTGGTGGACTTCGAGCGACTGGGCGAGCTTGTTAAGATCGACGGGGCAGATAGCCATCTGGAAATGAGCGCGCTCGCGGAGACGCTGACGGCGCAGTTTCCAGGGGAAGAGCCAGCCCTGCTGTTCGACAATATTCCCGGCTACAAAAAAGGTTTCCGGGTGCTTTCGGGCGCGGCCAATTCCTACAAACGTCTCGCTCGGGTTTTAGGCCTACCTGAGCCGCGCGGGCGCATGGAGATTGTGCGTGCCTATAAGGCCAGGATGAAAAACAAGTTTGAGATGACGCCTCCGCGCGTCGTCTCGACTGGACCGGTCCTGGAAAACGTCTGGCGCGACGATGAGGTTGATCTTACGCAGTTCCCTGCGCCTTTCGTGCACGAACTTGATGGTGGTCGCTACATCGGAACGGAAGACCTTGTCGTAATGCGAGATCCGGCTACAGGCTGGGTCAATGTCGGTACTTACCGGATTGCCGTGCACTCCAAGAATACGGTCGGTATCTGGATTTCACCCGGTAAACACGGGCGGCTCATCCGCGAAAAGTATTTCTCTCAAGGCAAGCCCTGTCCTGTTGTTATCTCCTGCGGTCAGGATCCGATGCTTTTCCTTTGCGCCAACGCCGAAATGGCGGAGGGCGTTTCGGAATATGATTATGCAGGAGGCCAGCGCGGCCGACCGTTCGACGTGGTGAATAGCGAACTCTACGGTTTGCCTTTCCCAGCGTCGTCCGAACTTGTGCTCGAGGGCGAGATGTATCCGGGCGAAACGCAGCTCGAAGGGCCGTTCGGTGAGTTTATGGGCTATTACGCGAGCGAGGCGAGCGAGCAGCCCGTCGTCCACATCAAGCGCGTTTATTTTCGGAATGATCCGATTATTACTCTCGCCATTCCTTCTCGTCCGCCGTCAAACTTCACGGTTGCGCGCGCCGCCGTGAAGGCCAGCATGATCTGGGATGAATGCGAAAAAGCCGGTCTCGCCGGCATCCAGGGTGTGTGGTGTCACGAGGCGGGCGCCGGCCGATTGTTCAACGTTATCTCGATCAAGCAGCAATACCCCGGACACGTAAAGCAAGCAGGCATGCTGGCGGCAAATTGTCAGTCCGGCGCGTATGCGGGGCGGTGGGTCGTGGTGGTGGACCACGATATAGATCCATCAAGCATTCACGACGTGATCTGGGCAATGTCGACTCGGTGCGATCCTCCGAATGACATCGATTACATTCGGCGCCACTGGAGTACGCCGCTTGATCCGATGCTATTCGCGCCGCCGTGGGAAAATAATCGAGCAGTTGTGGATGCGTGCCGTCCATGGGGAATGCTCGCAAAATTTCCGCCGGTAGCCGAGGCGAGCGCTGAGCTGAAAGAGCAAGTCATAAGAAAATGGCCGAGCCTGTTTCAACGAGCGTAATAAGAAAAAAATCTGTTGACCAAGGAGCATCACATGGAATTTACACTCTGCAATATTGAGACAGAATCCGGCGCGTCCGCGGCGATCATTGTGGACAATAAGGTAATCGAGATCGCCACGGCCACGGGCCGGGCGCAGGATCGAGACATGTTGACTCTCATATCCAGTTGGGAGACCAACTTACCACGGCTGGACATGATCGCGGCCGATTCCGAAAGGTTAGGGAGGCCCGTCGATTCCGTCAGACTTCTGGCGCCAATTACCAATCCCGGGGGGATCTTTTGCACCGGCGCCAATTACTCCGACCATGCCGCTGAGATGACCGCTCGCACCGGACAGCCGGCGCCTCCCGATCCTAAAACCCTCGGTCTTCGTTCCTGGCACTTTATCAAGACGATGCATTGCATCACGGGACCGAATTCATCCGTGGCCATTCACCCACGCGGTAAAAAAATCGATTGGGAAGCCGAATTGGCCGTCATTATCGGCAAGAAGGCTTTTCAGGTCTCTGAGGACGGCGCCCTCGATTATGTGCTCGGTTATACGATCGCGAACGATCTTTCTGCGCGTGATTTGGGCAAGCGCGAAGCGTTGGCGGACAATTCGAGCTTTAAGATGGATTGGGTTTCGCACAAAAACTGGGACGGCTCGTGCCCTTTAGGACCGTGGATTACGCTCGCCCGTGATTTGCCAGATCCTCACAATCTCTCGATGGTCCTTGATGTGAACGGGGTGGTGAAGCAGGATTCAACGTCCGGCAAAATGATCTTCAATATCAATGCACAAATTGCGGATTTGTCGCGCAATTTTACGCTTTGGCCGGGCGATGTGATTTTGACGGGCACGCCTGCAGGCGTAGGCGCCGGTCGCGGCGAGTTCCTCAAGAAAGGCGATGTGGTTCGCGTGAGGATCGAGCGGCTCGGAGAATTGGTGACCGCGATGGTCTAAACCCGTTTCGGAGGTCCCGGCCTTTGCTGTTCGCCGGCGTCTACCTGAAGTCAGAGAACGCGGCGGGCAGCCCGGAAGATAAAAGGGAGGATCGGATCATCCATGAGTCGACGTCAGAGGAAAGATTTGTTCTCCCCTTTTTGGAACGGGAGCGGCGGGTTGGTCACATCTGCGGACTAGATCGGTCTAATCAGGTATTGTTGAGGTAGGATGGGAAAGCTTGATCGCTGTTACAACGTAGCAGATCTCCGCGAGATTGCCCGCCGTCGGCTCCCGAAGGGGGTTTTCGACTATGTCGACCGGGGGGCCGAAGATGAAATCGCGCTCGTCAACAATCGCCGCGCCTATCAGGAAATCAAACTGCTCAATCGCGTGCTCGTCGATGTTTCGAATGTGCAGCTATCGACCAACGTCCTTGGCGGCCCTATCGCTTTTCCGCTCGCTATTGCCCCGACAGGTGTCGCCGGCCTGTGCTGGTATGAAGGCGAACTTGAGCTCGCGAAGGCGGCTGCAAAACAGGGAGTTCCTTTCACGCTGGCCACTCCCTCGAATACGTCAATGGAGAAGATCGCGAAGGAGGCGGGCGGGCGGTTGTGGTTCCAGCTCTATATGTGGCAGGAGAAGGAATTGTCCTATGAACTGGCGCAACGTGCTGCGCGTGCGGGTTTCGAGACGTTGATCTGGACTGTCGACGCCGGCCACGGTTTCAACCGCGAATATAATGCCCGCAATGGCTTCACAACGCCCTATCAATTGAACATGCGTAGCATGTTTGACATCATGGCCCATCCCGAGTGGCTTGCCACGGTGCTTGGCCGCTATCTTGCGACGACCGGTATGCCACGCCACGCCAACTACCCGGAGAAATATCGACAGAAAATCACCAGTGGTGTCGGCGTAAGAGCCACGTCCGCGCGAAATGTCGGCTGGGAGGACTACGAGCGCCTGCGCGCGATCTGGCCTGGCAAGTTGGTGATCAAGGGCATCATGCGCGCGGACGATGCCGCAGAAGCCGCGCAGCGCGGCGCGGATGGCATCGTCGTCTCCAATCACGGCGGCCGCAATCTGGACAGTGCGCCATCGCCGCTCGAAGTGTTGCCGTCGATTTCCAGAGCGGTGCGCGGTCGCTCAACGGTGTTCGTTGACAGCGGTGTGCGCCGCGGCAGCGACATCGTTAAGGCCTTAGCTCTCGGCGCTGATTGCGTGCTCAGTGGCCGCCCGACCCTCTTTGGCGTTGGAGCGGCTGGTCAGCCCGGCGCCGAAAAGGCGCTTGGAATTCTCAAGAATGAGATGCGGCAGACAATGGCATTTATCGGTCGCCAACGGCCCGGCGACATCGGTCGTGATGATCTATGGCAAGGGCACGAGATGAGTAAGTCCTGCAAACACGCGCCGCGGCCGGATGTGGCGGCATGACGAGGAATAGACCGCCACCGGTCGCCGTCACGTGGACCGTGTATCGCTGGGTTTACTGATCGACGCGAAAGAGAGCTGCTAAGCAGCATACAAAAAATATCGGAGGACATCGTGGCTGAAAACAAGGTGATAGATATCGGGAAATTGATTGACGATCAGCCAATACGCCCCTTTCACATCAAAATAGTCATCATCGTGTTTCTTGTCATGCTCTCTGACGGCTATGATTTGCAATCCATTGGATTTGCAGCACCCGGCATCGTGAAGACGCTGAATATGGACCGAACGATGATGGGGCCGGTGCTCAGCGCCAGCTTGGTCGGCATGCTTTTCGGCGCACCGCTATTCGGCTGGATCGGAGATCGCTTCGGGCGAAGGCTTGCGATCCTGGCCGGCGTTTTCATTTATGGCACCGTCACGCTGGTTGCCGCTGCGGCAAATAGTTTGCCGGAGCTGCTGGTGCTGCGTTTCCTGACCGGCGTCGGCCTTGGAGCGGTGCCGGCCAATTCGGTGGCTCTGATCGCGGAATACGCGCCGAAGCGGGTGCGTGCGACCATGATCGTCAGCGCGCAGCTCGGCCTGACTTTTGGCTCGATGTTGCCCGCATTGGCAAGCGGCATGCTGGAAGCCGATTACGGATGGCGATCGCTATTTGTCGTCGGCGGACTGGCGCCCCTCGTCATCGGCGTCCTACTGATTTTTGCGCTGCCTGAATCGCTGAAATACATGGTCGTATCCAAAAAGTCTCCGAACAGGCTTATGCGGGTTGCGAAAGCCCTGGATCCGCGACTCCAGTCACAGACAGGACTGACATTTGTCTTTCCAGAGGGTGAGATCGCCGGAGCGCAACGATTCCACATCAAGCAGCTTTTTGCTGCCGGGCTAACCTGGATCACTCCACTAATCTGGGGAATATATATCACGTTCCTGACGGCAAACTATTTCCTGCATGGCTGGATGCCCCTCCTTTTTCGGGACGAGGGCCTCAGCATCGGCCAAACCGCTGTCGCCGCGGCCATGTTTGATGCCGGCGGAGTGATAGGCGCATTGATCGCCAGCCGTCTGGTCGACACGTTTGGCGTGGCGGCGATTGTGACGCTCTACATGCTGGCCTGTCCGGCGGTCGCTATCATCGGCATGGTCGGCAACTCGGTTTATTTGGTCAGTGCGGCGGTCTTCCTGGCGGGTTTCTGCATGATTGGCATCACCCTCAGTATGGGCGCTGTGACAGGCATTATCTACCCGACGGAGATGCGAGCCAAAGGGATCGGCTGGGCCTATGGCATTGGGCGCTTCTGTTCCATGCTTGCCCCGGTTGTCGGTGGCTGGCTGATTGCCATGAAACTGCCGATCAGCCAGCTTTTTCTGGCGCCGGCCGTTCCTTTGGTTGTGGGTGCGGTACTGTGCTTCGCGTTGATGCGGCTTTGCGTCAAACGTTTCAATGGATATTCGCTTACCAACACGGTGGCGGCCGATCACGGCGTTCCATCAGGCGAGTTGATTGCAACGGCCTCGCCGATGCGACGCTGAAGACTTGGCTCGCCGCGTGCAAGCCGCGAGCTACAAAAGAGAGCTTAGCGTTGGAGTAAAATACAAAATGGCCGTCGCGAGAAGAGAGAGTCGTGCAGAGCGCTGAACTCGGCAGAAAGAGCACAACCATGAAACATGAAATGATTGCTTTGGTGGATACAAATCGGCCAACCAACATCGATCGAGCGGAATGGCAGGTCAGGTGCAATCTCGCAGCTTTGTACCGGCTAATCGCGCATTTTCGCATGACCGACTTCATCTATACTCATATTAGCGCGCGAGTGCCGGGGCCAGATCACCATTTTCTAATAAACGACTATGGCGTGATGTTCCACGAAATGACGGCTTCCCATCTCGTAAAAGTTGACCTCGATGGCGACATCATTGGTGAGAGTGATTCACCGCAACGTATCAACCAGGCAGGATATACAATCCATTCCGCTATACATGCGGCCCGGAACGATCTGACTTGCGTCATTCATACTCATACTGCGGCCGGCATTGCCGTCTCGGCGCAAGAACAGGGGTTGCTCCCCATCAGCCAGCATGCGCTCAAATTTTATGGTCACCTTTCCTACCACGACTATGAAGGCTTTGCTCTGGATTTGGACGAGCGCGCGCGGCTGGTTGCGGACCTGGGTCCAAAAAACAAGTCGATGATTCTAAAAAATCATGGATTGCTCGTATGCGGTCGGTCAATTCCGGAGGCTTTCGTGGAAGTTTATTCGCTGGAACGGGCGTGTCAGGGACAGATTGCTGCGTTGGCGGGGGGCTCTAAGTTGATTTTACCGCCAGCTGAAGTCTGCGAGCGCACTGCCAGTCAGTATAATTCTGACGCAGCGGCAAGGCAGGCCCACGCAAAAAGAGCTTGGTCGTCAGCTCTGCGGCTCGTTGAAGATGGGTTTGCAAAGTGAGGCGGGCGCAGGTCTAGCGTTGGCATTTGCCAATGCGTCAGCTCCTTCTCCCGCAAAAAGAAAGAATTTAGATTTCCGCATGAAGAATTGATATTGTGCTTGAAAATATCTTTTATGCATATATTGGTGCGTGGTATTATCTACAGCTTCGGGCGCGCCTGCTGGTTTAGCCGGCAATTCTTGCTGCTAAGCCCAGCGACGAAGTCTTTGTTGCTATCGCCAGCAGCAGGGGCGGGGGCTTCCTCGCAGTCTATGGCGATTGCGTCGCGATGCGATGAAGAAGTCCCGACCGCGGAGGTCGGCAGCGGTTTAAATGAAGAGCCCTCGTCGCGGCGAGGGGAGTAACCTTAGTGGAGGGGAAATGATCAAGGTAAAGCGACTTGGACATGCCACGTTCAGCACGCCGGATCTCGATCGACAAATCGAATACTGGACCGAGGTTGTTGGTCTCTCGGTGATCGACAGGAGTGATGATCGTTGTTTTCTCGGGACCCGGTTAGGTGAGGAGGCGATTGCTCTTGAGCGCGGCCCGGAAAAGGGATTTCTGCGTCGCCTGGCGTTCCAGGTAAAGCCCGGCAGCGACCTGGGGGAACTCAGTGCCAAGCTGAGCCAAGAAGGCGTCAAGACGGAAACTCGTTCTGACATATCGCCAGGCGTTCGGAAGGCACTTACCTTTACCGATCCTAAGGGAACCCTGGTTGAGGTTTACGCTGATTACGCTTTCGCTTCCGACGATGGCCATGAACGCGGCATTTCACCAAACAAGTTTGGTCATGTCGCGTACCGAGTCCAAGACGCCAGGAAGCTGACCAAGTTTTATTGCGGAATCATGGGATTTCGGGAATCCGACTGGATTGGGGATCACTTTTCCTTTTTAAGATGTGGCGCGGATCATCATACCTTGAATTTCGTCAATTACGAGGTTGAGGGCCTGCATCACATTGCCTTCGAGCTCCAGGACTGGAGTGCCATACAAAATGCTTGTGACTACCTGACAAAGAAAAAGATTCAGTTGGTGTGGGGCCCGCAGCGCCACACGGTCGGCCACAACATTGCTGCTTACCATCGCAATCCCGACGATATCCGCGTCGAACTTTTTACAGAGCTGGATTTGATGATCGACGAAGAGCTCGGTTACTGGGAGCCTCGTCAGTGGCACGAAGAACGCCCACTGCGGCCAAAAGTTTGGCCCAAAGAGACGCTGCGAAGCCAGTGGGGATTCGGCTCGTTCGGTACGTTCCCGGGCTATCCATAATCTTCTTTCGCGGGAGGCGCGAGTGAACGCAGATGCGCCGCAATGGAAAATCGTGCCCCAACATAACGACACGCGGGAGCCGGCTTCGACTCAAATGAACCGAGTTCTTGTTAGTCGGGCTACCCCGGAATGCAGCAAGAGTGACTTTCCAGCCAGCTCTTCCGCCTCACCCGAAAATCCAATTGGATTTCACTTTTGGATATTTGGCTCAGCATGATCGTGGATCAGAAGGAGTGACTGCGTGGCGCATCAACAGACAGGGAGAGCGTGGTGAAGATCAAAGGCTTGATGTGCGCTGTGACCTTTATTGCATCCATGCTGCCCTCAATCGCCGGCGCTGAAACGACGGCTCTGCGGTTGGGCTTTATCGCGGGTTCGGCGCATCTTTTCCAATCCGTGCCGCTTTTTATTGCGCAGCAGAAAGGGATGCTGAAGCACGAGGGCATCGAGCTGGAGGTCGTTCCGCTACCTGGCGTCGACCACATGATTACCGAACTCGATGAGGGCCGAGTTGATATCAGCAGCACCGCACTACCTTATCTTATAAAGGCCGTCTTGAACGGTTCAGATGCAGTCGCCGTGGTCGGCGGGCCGGCCAACACCGTAGCCACTCTGGTGTCACGCCCCGAAATCGAGACCTTTGCTGCTCTAAAGGGAAAGACCATTGGTCTTTCCCTGCCGGTTGACGTGATCTCCATTGGAACTCGCGAGCTGCTAGCCAAGCACGGCCTTCAAGGTTCGGACTATACCACCAAGGAGCTTATCGGCACCCCCGTGCGCGCAAAATGCCTCGATTCGGGTGACTGCGCGGCTGTGGCACTCTCGCAACCGGATGACATATTGTTCGCCCGCAAGGGTTATCACCGTCTCGGCAATACTCACGAAGTCATTTCCGATCTGCAATTCACCGTGTTCGCGGCACGACGGGGCTGGGCAAGCGATCATAAGGACGAGCTAATCCGGTTCGCGCGCGCCATAGGCGAGGCCTATCGATTCATGGCAGATCCTGCAAACCGCGAAGAGGTCATCGCGATGGGAATAACGACCACCGGCGCGGCGCCAGACGTCGTCGCCGAAATGTATAAGCTTTATTACGAGCCTTACATCGGAGCCTTGCCGAAGCACGGTGAAATCAGCATGCCCGGCATTTCCAAAACGATTGAACTTCTCGGTGGCAGCGGTGAGCTTCAGAAGCCGCTGCCGCTGCCCGGGAAATTTGTGGACCTGCAATTCCTCAAGGCGGCGGGGATGCAGTAGATATCCTTGATCTCTGCCGTCGAACGGAACAGCGGGCATATTTTCCAATAGATCGAGGCAACGATTGACCGGAGTTCGGATTCTCGTTTGCGGAAGTGGCGGGAAATAGGCCGAGCGACGATCTGTGCCGACGCGTCGTAACTTGCGGATGCGACGTTCCGCAGGACAGCAGCGCGGGTTGCTGCTTGAATATTTGTTGAAGGGCGGACTTATGGCAAATACGAAATCGGCGAGCGTTCCAGTTTATGAAGCGGACATGCTGATTGGTGGCGAAAAGGTCAGTGGCAACCAGCGGATCGAAGTCCGCAATCCCGCGCATCCCGATGAAGTGATCGGTACGATTGTGCGAGGCACGCCGGACCACGTGGACCGTGCGGTCGCGGCGGCGAAGATGGTTCAACCCGCGTGGGCGGCGAAGACTTTCAAGCAGCGCGCCGAAGTCTTGATGCGAGCACTGGACAAGGTCGGTGACGACATCGAAAATCGTACCATTTTGCTTGTACGTGAGAACGGGAAAACCCTGGCTGATGCGCGCGCCGAGTTGACGGGCGTTGCGCCCAATGCGCGCCTGACTCTGGAATTAGCTACGCAACTGGACACAGTGCATGAACTTCCTGCACCCAATGGACGTACTGTCGTCTGTTACGTGCCATACGGCGTGGTGGTCGCGATCGTGCCTTGGAATACTCCGATAGGACTGGCGTTCTTGCAAATCATACCGGCGCTTTTTGCCGGCAACAGCATCATCCTGAAGGTGCCTGAATCCTGCCCGCTAGCGCTAATCCAGATGGCGGAGCTTTTGGCCAGTGAGCTGCCACCCGGACTTCTCAATATCGTATCTGGTTTGCCTGCGGATATCGGTGATGCGTTAACTTTGCACGCGGATGTCGGCAAGATCAGCTTCACAGGCAGTGTGCCGTCGGCGCGCAAGATCATCGCGAATGCTGCACAGACTATCAAAGGGGTCACCGCCGAGCTTGGTGGGAACGACGCCGCGATTGTTCTGCAGGACGCGGATCTCGGCGACGAAACGATGCGGAGAATGGCTGCGTCAGTCTTTCGCTCCGCGGGACAGATCTGCATGGCTGTGAAGCGCATCTTCGTTTCGGAGAAAATCCATGATCAATTCATCGACGCCTTCAGCAGGGCGGCCGATCGGATCGTGGTTGGCGATGGGCTGCAACCCGGGGTCACCATGGGTCCCATGCATACCGCATCGGGACGCGATCGCGCCCTTCGCCTGATAGCCGATGCGGAGAGGCAGGGCGCCAAGGTAAGAATTCTGGGCAGGGTTCATGATGAAACGAACTTTGCCGAGGGGTACTTCATTCGACCGACGGTCGTAACCGAGATCAGCGACGAGGCGCCTTTGATGACTGAAGAGCAATTTTGCCCCGCTGTTCCCGTTGTTAGGTACCGGGAGCTGGATGATGCGATTGCACGCGCCAATGCGACGATTTACGGGCTCGGCGGCTCGGTCTGGAGCAAGGATAGCGCCAAGGCGATGGCCATAGCGCAACGAATTCAAGCCGGCACGGTGTTCGTCAACACCCATGGCACGAACAGCGTCAATCGTAAGGCGCCTTATGGCGGCCTTAAACAGAGTGGGGTGGGGCGACGATCTGGGATGGAAGGCCTGCGAGAGTACTTGCTACCCCAAACCCTGACGACCTTTGAAGGTTGATCATTCGTATTGACCGAGACTGGCAATATCTCTGTTCGGCTAACCCCAAGCGAACAGTGTTTGCGTATTTTGAATAAGCGGGGAAGCCTTCGCCGAATCGCGCCGTAACCTGCAAACCCAGCCGGCCAAATCTCGTTACTTGGCTTGTTGGATGGCGATTACATTCTGAGTCGTCAGCGCAATATGTTCGCGCAACAAGGCCACGGCAAGATCAGGCTTGCGGGCGATGGCCGCCTCCATCAACCGGAGGTGCTCCGCATCCGTGTTGCGCGGCACTTTCCGGTTGCTGGCCGAGAAACGCCGGTATCTTTCGGCTTGGTCGAACAGGCTCGCGCAAGCCGACAGCAGTCGTGACGAAGGCGC
This sequence comes from Bradyrhizobium sp., assembly GCA_028290305.1. The sequence goes on along the minus strand of JAQGKC010000092.1, from coordinate 29,068 downwards.
AGCAGATAGCAGAGCCATATGAAACTCCTTGTGTCTTTCTGTCCACTCTTCGTTCAGCGGCACGCCGTCCTTCCTGATGCGTTCGCGAACCCGCTGATAACGATGGAACGCGGCGACCGTCCTGCCTTCCCAATCATCTGTTCCGTTGGCAATCGACTGGCGTAGTGCCTCCGGTTCGATAACGAGCCGGAAATCAGTAATGTCCTGCAGATCAGCTATCGACATGAAAGCGGCACGAAATCCTCGATGATCGTCGGCGACGACCAATTTCTCGGCAACGAGGCGGTTTAGCGCTTCTCGCAGCGGGCTGCTCGACAACGCGTGCTCGCGTTGGAGCACTTCGATCTTCAACTTTTCACCGGGTGGAATTTCGCCGTGCAGAATCTGCTGGCGGATAACGCGGAAAGCGGTCTCCGAAAGGGACGGCGCTCTATTCGTCTTCCCATCCTTCTCATCAAAGGCAGTTGCTGAATTTTCTTTGGTGGTAATCATGCCCAATAATATGCACAAGACCGCATGTTTTCAACGGTCGTCTGCCTGTCTTCTTGATCCGTTGCGGGCGGAACTCGCCTCCCATTGTTGTTCGCTGCGTGAGCATTGACCGGGCGAGATGGAACCGCTTTTTCGGTCGGAGTTAATTTGGCCACGGCAATATTGAGGCGTGGGCGCGGTTCCAGGTGGTGAAGAGGTAACTCGCCATTGACCGCCGAAATGTTTCATGCAACGAATAAGTTAAAATGCATAAAAATGAGATATATGCGTAGTAGCTATGGGAGGGACGCCAGCGTTGCCATTCGGGATGGGTGATCGAGCCGGCTGCAAGTCTTTTGAATTCGGCGTGGTGTGCGGAATTCAGCGCCTATTGGCCCCGCAGGAAATCGCTGCGCGCGCCATCACAGTGGACGCTATCGCACTCGACACCCGTTCGGAAGATAATGCGACGGACAATCTCAGATATGGTCGTCGCGGCGCACTTCGCGATCATCCCGTGCCACCAATAACCCGTCCTGTCGCGCATCGAGATTGGATCGGTGGGAGCGGCGACTTCAATCTCCTCCTTGGCCAAGCGAATTTGGCTAAGGCGAGCGATATGCACTGACATGGTCAATCGCAATACAATTGATGTTTCAAAGCTGATCGATGACCAACCAATACATTCATTTCACGTAAGGGTGGTAATTCTAGTATTTCTTGTGATGATAACTGATGGGTATGATCAAATGTCCATTGGATTCGCGGCGCCCGGTATGCTGAAGGCGCTGAATATTGATCGTTCTTCGCTCGGCACGATAATTAGTGCAGCTTTTTTTGGCATGCTCGTCGGGGCTCCATTATCCGGCTGGATCGGTGATCGCTTCGGTCGACGCGTGACGCTGATCAGCGCCGTGTTCATCTACGGCATTGTTTCGCTAATGACTGCCGCTGCGCAGACTGAGGCCGAACTGCTCGTGTTGCGCTTTATCACGGGAGTAGGCCTCAGCGGGGTAGTCGCCAACGGGGTGGCGCTCATCGCAGAATTTGCACCGAAGCGGGTGCGTGCGACCTTGATCGTGATTGCTCAAATCGGACTCACATTTGGGTTCATGCTTCCTGCCGCGGCGAGCGGTACGGTGGAAGTGATTTACGGATGGAGGTCCCTCTTCGTTATCGGCGGTGTTGCGCCTCTAGCCATAGGCATCGTTTTACTCTTCGGCTTGCCAGAATCGCTGAAATTCCTGGTCGTGGCCCGGCGGCCTATGCACCAAATCCTGCAGGTGGCCCATGCTCTCGACCCACGGCTTCGGATTGAGCGCGATGCGATCTTTATCGTGACAGACAGCGGAATCGGCCGAGCGCACCGATTTCACGTCACTCGCCTCTTTAGCGATGGCTTGATCTGGATCACGCCAATCATCTGGATTTTGTACAACACGTTCCTGGCGGCCAATTATTTCCTTCATGGCTGGATGCCTATCTTGTTCCGAGATGAAGGCCTGACCATAAATCAAACTGCTGTCGTTGCGGCGACGTTCGACGTCGGTGGAATCGTCGGAGCACTGGTGATCAGCCGCCTTGTTGATAGGTATGGTGTAGCAGCGATTGTCACATTGTATCTGCTGGCCTGTCCGACTGTCGGATTTATCGGCTTCGTCAATCATTCAGTCTATCTGCTCGGCGCGGTGATTTTTTTGGCGGGTTTCTGTCTGGTCGGCATCACGCTCGGCATGAATGCTATCGCCGGTACCATCTATCCGACGGAAATTCGCGCCAAGGGTGTGGGTTGGGCCTACGGTGTAGGTCGGTTCGGTTCCATGATCGGTCCGCTCGCAGGAGGCTGGTTGATCGGGATGAAACTGCCGATTAATCAGCTTTTTCTGGCGCCGGTCGTACCCCTGAGCTTGGGCACGGCGCTAAGCTTTATGCTGATGCGGCTTTGCGTCAAGCGCTACAAGGGGCACACACTTTATGACAAGGAGCCGACCGACCAGAGTGGACAGCAGTTTGACGGACTGGCCGCGTACTGCGGTGCCGTCGACTCCACTCAATACTCACAGACCCACGATCGCAACTGAGGGAAGACATGAGTGAGCGCTTTCAGTCCGGCTCGAAGGGATATGTTCGCGCGTAGCGCTGAAGCACTGGGATGTTTCGACCCGCAGCCATGGCATGAGGAATTTCCGTAGCGCCCAAAAGTTTGGGAGCCGGGCCTCGACACGTCCAACATCTGGGCGTTGCCGCCCCGTTCGCGATTGAGGTCTGCCGGTGGGATTGGTGCAGCCAGATTGGGCCGCCCGGCCGCTGGGGTTCCCTGGAGATCAAAGCTCATCGGACCGCCAGTTCGAGTTCGGGTTTCCTCCGGTATTGGCGACGGATGCCGGCAAGCCGGATGGTGCATCTGATCCATTTTTGTTGCACGATCATATATATTGTGCATAAAATGGATTAATAATATGCGTCCGGGAGGGCGGTATGAACTCGCGCATTAGTCCGGTCAAAGTCAGCCGCCGCAGGTTCATAAATACCGGAATCGCTTCGGGAGGCACCCTCTGCTTATCGAGCCTTGGCGCGCGCGGGGCGAGCGATCTGGACGTGCTCTATTCGGAAGCGAAGCGGGAGGGCCGGCTGAACTATTATGGAGGTGGGCCCACCAAAACACATCAACGAGCGATCGACGAGTTTTCGAAATCGTTTCCAGGAATCGAATTCAATCTCGTAGCCGGATTCAGCAATCAGCTCACGTCGCGCATCGATGAGCAAATTGCTCGTAACAAGATTGAGACCGATGTCGCCGTCTTGCAAACGATCCAAGATTTCGAGCGCTGGAAACGCGTAGGAGTTCTATCGGCTGACCGCGGCCCGAACTTCGATCAGGTCCTCGAAAAATTCAAAGATCCAGATGGCTACAGCGTCGGCGTGCGTGTTTACGCCCTGACATACGCTTACAATCCAGTTCAGGTGGCTGCCGGCGACGTTCCGAGGTCTGCGTCGGACTTTCTAAGGCCTGAGTTCAGCGGAAAGATCGTATCCACCTATCCGCATGACGACGACATCACGCTCTATCTCTACCACACCATCGTCCAGAAGTACGGCTGGGACTACATGAAGCGCTTCATGGAGAACAAGCCGCGATTCATTCGCGGCCATCTCGGCGTGACGCAGGAGATCGTAAGCGGCAGAGCCGCGCTATCCTTCGACGTGTCTGCCAGCAGCATTCCTCAGGGTAGTGACGAGCTCAGTCGAATCAGGGTGGCGTTCCCCTCCGAAGATCCGATTCCGATTTTCGAAACCCGATTTGGCATCTTCAACGGGGCGCCGCATCCCAATGCCGCTCGCCTGTTTCGGGCTTGGCTACTGTCGCGAGATTACCAGTTGCGACAGGGCGTATGGTCCGTGCGCGGGGACGTCGTTCCGACCGGAGGCCTCAAGCCGATCGTCGAGTACAACACAGCAAACCAATTCCGGGATTTCATCATAACCGAGTCCCTCGTGTCGGACCTCCGCAAGCGTTTCGAATCCTACATTGGTCCGGTCAGTGGCGATCCGGTGCTTGGCCAAGGCGGATCAAGTCAAAAAGTTTCGACGAGTGACCGGCCAGTTCCATGAGCAATCGCTCGCTATCGCGCAGTTACTGTTTTCGCATCAGTTAGTTTCTAAAATCCAAAACGGAGATAATGCGTCATGCAACGGCCGACTACAGAGAGGGTCATCATTCTCTATCTGCGCATCGTCATGGCGTGGACCTTTCTCTATCCAGGAATTCGTCAAGTCGCGTCGCCTGACTTCAGCGTTGCCGGCTTTCTCGGTCACACAAAGACGTTCCAAGATTTCTTTTCCATGTTTGCGGCGCCTCCGGCCGCGCATATCACATCTGTCCTTGTCGCTTACGGACATCTTCTGATCGGTCTGTCGCTTCTGGTCGGGCTGACGGTCCGGCTCAGCGCTGGTTTCGGCGCGTTGCTGATGTTTTTCTACTGGATGGCGCATATGGACTGGCCGTACATCGAAGACAAAACGAACTTCATCATCGACCAACATCTCGTTTACGTAGGCGTGCTGCTTTATCTTGCTGTCGTGCGCGCTGGTTGCGTTTGGGGACTCGACGCATGGCTCCAGCCCGGACGCTTTGTCCAGACGCATCCGCTTCGAGTCTCGTCGTGAAGAGCGAGATTGTCGATTCGGAAATTGCCCTTCCGCGGAACGCCGCAATGATTAAGCCGAAAGCTATCGTGGCAAGCTTTGATCATCCGATCGGAGTAAAGATTGTCGTGAAGCTTCTGTTGTTTGTGCTATGCGTGGCGATGTCAGGGCACTTTTCGATAGCGCTGGCAAACATGGATCTCGCCAGGCAGAAGAATTGTCTGGCCTGCCACGCAGTTGACAAGAAGCACCTGGGCCCGGCTTACAAAGACGTCGCCGCTAAGTACGACGGTCAACCCGGAGCCGTTGACATGCTGGTGGCAAAAGTAATGCAGGGCGGCTCTGGTGTTTGGGGGGCTGCCGCCATGCCAGCCAATCGTGTGACGCCGGCAGAGGCCAAGCAGTTGGTGGAGTGGGTGTTGAGCCTCAACCAAAATGCTCTCCAAGAGCAGCCGCTACCCAGCGCGCCGGCAAATGAACTCGTTACGAAAGCCGCAACGTCGGCCGCCGTCAAAATCGGTGCGGATGGAGCGAATCTACAGCGAGGCAAGTACCTGGTGGAATCGATCCTTGCCTGCGGCAATTGCCACTCGGGCAACGCGACTAATTTTGGGACCCCCGGTCAAGCATTGTCCGGCGGGCGGGCATACGACTTGCCCGCGTTTCGTGTTACCGCTGGCAACTTGACGTCCGACCCGGAAACAGGCCTTGGAGAATGGACGGTTGAAGATCTCAAGCGCGCGCTTGTCCACGGCGTGCGGCCGAATGGTCTGCCGCTTGCGCCAGGAATGCCGTGGGCGTTCTTCAAGGCATTGACAGAAGAAGATTTGAACGCCGTCGCGAACTATGTGCTGTCGCTCCCACCGGTTCGTAACCCGACACCCGGGCCCGTATATCGGAAAGAGTTCCACGAGCAGGTCTATCCCGATGCGCAGCGACCGTTCACGGCGCACGAGATAGCTACCGATCAAATGACACGCGGTCGTTATCTCGCCACGCTGGGCCACTGCATGGGATGCCATACGCCTGAGGTCGACGGTGTCAGTGATTTTGTCCGCGATGGAGGGCGCGGTGGCAGGCGCCTTGGTCCGGAAAAAGTCTTGGTGCCGAACATCACCTCTTCTCCGACGGCGGGACTTGGCGCCTGGACCAACGCGGAAATCAAACGCGCCCTTACGCAGGGCATTTCTCGTGACGGGCGACATCTGCATTTCCCGATGCCCTGGCCCTACTTGGCCTCGCTCGATGAGGCAGACGTCGATGCTCTAGTTTCTTGGTTGCGCACACTGCCGCCAAGAGGATAGCAGCTGCCAGCGGCCCAATCAGACAAAGAGTGTGTCACTGGACGTCGCGGGGCGCGCCGAATCGGTTCGGTCGGAAACAAGTGTCACGGAGCTCTCATGCTTTATCTGGACGTTAATGATGAACGGGTCGCGGTCGACACCTCGGAGACCACGCCGTTGTTGTGGGTACTGCGGGACCACCTCGGGCTTACAGGAACGAAATATGGGTGCGGCGCTGCAATGTGTGGCGCTTGCACCGTTCACGTTGACGGTAAGGCGGAGCGCTCGTGCGTGACTCCGATTGTAGATGTGCAAGGTAAGAAGATTACGACAATCGAAGGTCTGGATCGGCTGGGCGATCATCCGCTGCAGAGGGCCTGGATCGCCGAGGAAGTACCGCAATGTGGATACTGTCAGTCGGGGCAGATCATGCAGGCAGCCGCACTCCTCCTCAATGTGAAGACACCCACACGCGAGCAAATCGTCCAGCACATGGACGGTAATCTCTGTCGCTGTGGGACCTACAGCCGAATTACCCGGGCAATTGAGCGAGTGGTCAAGGAAGGTGGCTTATGAGCACAGTGCGGAATGTGCGGAGTCACAGTCGCCGGGTTTTTCTCGTTGGTAGCGGTGCTGCCACGTTGGCGATCCTTGCCAACGGCTCGATTGCCATTAGCCGTGAATCTGTTGCTCAGGCCGGGGCGGTAGCAATAACAGGCTGGGTCCGTATTGCGGCCGATGACACCGTGACGATCAAGGTGCCAGCGACGGAAATGGGCCAGGGCGTGATGACGGCATTGCCGCTTATCCTGGCTGAGGAGCTTGACGCAGACTGGTCGAAGGTGCGGGTCGAGACCGTTACTGGGGATCCCAAAACGTTCGGCAACCCGAAACTCGGCGGAAGGCTTTACACTGCCGGAAGTACGTCTGTGGAAGCCTACTTCGACGTATTGCGCAAGGCCGGGGCAGCTGTGCGGCGCGTGCTTATCTACACCGCCGCGCGGCACTGGTCTGTTGCTCCGACCGACTTGGTGTCCGAGCCTGGCGTGATCGTGGATCAGATGAGCAGAAGAAAGTTACGTTTCGGACAAATCGCTGCCTTTCCGGACTTGGTTACCGATGTGCCGGTGATCACGGAGGCCGACTTGAAGCCCCGCATTGCGTATAGGCTAATCGGAGCAGATGTGCCGCGGCTAGATGTACCCGCAAAGACAAGAGGGGCTGAATTATATTCGATCGATGTCCGAATTCCGGACATGGTTCACGCCGCCATCTTGCGAGCGCCGGTAGAAGGAGAGATGCCAATATCCGTTGCGGACGAGCGAGCCAAGGCCCTGGCCGGCGTGCTGGCCGTGGTGCGTTTGCCGGATGCGGTCGCTGTCGTCGCGCAGCGATGGAACACCGCGCTGGCCGCACGAGAATTGCTCGATGTCGAATGGACGCGAAACTCTCCATTCAGATCGGCCGACAGCTCGGCGGACTTGGCGCACAACATTGAGGCCGTCGCCGATATGTCACGGCGAGGTGTGATCTGGATCGAGCAAGGTGACGCGTTATGGGAGCTGCCGAAAGGCGGCAGGCTGGTCGAAGCGAATTATTCCACGGAGCATGTCTATCATGCACAGCTGGAGCCGCTCGCAGCGGTTGCGGCGGTGGACGGCGACGGCAGGGGGGCGGAAGTGTGGATAGGCACACAGAGTCAAAGCGTTGCTTTGGCAGTAGCGACCCAAGTGCTTGATACCACACCGGACCGGATACGATTTCACTTCATGCAGATGGGGGGCGCGTTTGGTCGCAGGACCGTGTTCGCTCGCGAACTTCTGCGCGATGTATTGTGTATCTCGCGCGAAGTGAGGCGGCCGGTCAAGCTGATGTGGACACGGGAAGATGACCTCAGGCAGGGTTGGTTTCGCCCGGCGACGGCACAGAAATTGAGGGCTGCATTGGACGGCGAGGGTCGGGTCGTTACGTGGCAACACCGCGTGGCATGTCCCTCACTGTTAGGCTTTGAATCCCCGGAAGCGCTCGCGAGAGCCGGCGATAGGGATAACCTCATCATGGGAGGAACCGACGTCGCGCCCTACGCAATAACAAATGTTCTGGCCGAGCATCTGATAACACCGCGTCGTTCTCGTGTAGCAGCTTGGCGCGGGATCGGGCATGGCCACAACCGCTTCGCCTCGGAGTCCTTCATCGACGAACTATCGGTTGCTGCTCAGAGCGATCCGGTCAGCTTTCGGCGCCGATTGCTTGGTGAAAATCGGCGGGCGCACGCGCTGCTCGACAAGGTCCTGACGATGTCTAATTTCGGCGCGGCGCCTGAAGGTCGCGCGCATGGTCTCTCGTTGGCGCCTCTCAAGAGTTCTTTGGCTGCCGGCGTCGCAGAAATCGCGCTAGATCGTGCGAGCGGCGTTATCCGCGTCCATCGTTTTTGGGCCGCAATCGATGTCGGCCTTCCGGTACAGCCGCGAAATCTAATCGCACAAATCGAAGGTGGAATCGTCTTCGGACTGTCTGCGCTGCTGAAGGAACGAATAACGATTCGGGACGGCGAAGTACAGCAGAGCAATTTTTACGACTATCAGCTTCTTCGCGCCAGCGAAGTACCCGAGATTCAAGTCGAGATCGTCGCTTCGGATGCGTCACCAAGCGGTGCTGGTGAACTTGGCGTTCCGATGACGGGCGCCGCAGTGGCGAACGCGTTCTACGCGTTAACCGGCAGGCGTCTACGAGATATGCCCTTCGATCCAGCACAGGTGAAGGCCGTTCTGACCGGTTGAAGATTTAGGCGGCCCGGAACGCTGCCCCGTCAGGCATGCTAACCATGCCCTTTCGATTGTCGCAGGACGAGTGTGGACTGCGCTGTGAGCGAGATGTGCTCGCGGAGCAAGGCCACTGATAGCTCGGCCTGCCGTGCGACGGCAGTCTCCATCAATCGACGATGTTCGCCGGTCGTGTCACGAACCTGCGTTCGGTTCAACGCAGAAAAACGCCTGTATCGCTCCGAAACGTCGAAGAGAGTAGAACAAGCAGCCAGCAGCCGTTGAGACGGAGCGGCGGATATCAACGCCGTATGAAAATCCTTATGGCGCCCAGTCCATTCCGCATTAAAGGGCATTTCGCCTCGTGCAATGCGTTCGCGAACGCGTTCCAGGCGATGAAACGCGGCGACGACGTTGGCTTCCCATTCGTCGCTCCCATTGGCGACGGATTGCCTGAGCGCGGCAGGCTCGACGATGAGACGAAAGTTGGTGATGTCATGCAGGTCGGCTGAAGTCATTGGAGCGGCGCGAAAGCCACGATGGTCGTCGGCAATCACCAACCCTTCCGCGACGAGGCGGTTGAGGGCCTCACGTAGTGGACTGCTTGAGAGCGCATGTTCGCGCTGCAATACCTCAACTCTCAACTTTTCACCTGGCGGGATTTCACCGTTCAGAATCTGCTGCCGAAGAATGCGAAACGCCTTCTCCGAAAGAGAAGACGGGCGATCAGCCTGTTCGTTATGCGATTTCGACCCAGCGGGCACATTTGTCTCGTTGATGCTCATAGTATACTTTTATGCACACGGAGGGCGCGGTCAATCATTCGATCAATCATAAAATGATTTTCTAAATTTGACACGCCCCGAGCGATCGGGGATCGCTTCCAAACTGATTTCTTACCATATTTCAAGTATATCCCCCGAATCAGCTGGGCATTTATGCCGAATCTAATAACTATTGCGTGAATGATATTTTTATGCATAAAATGTTTTAAGATGCACAATAAGGCATCCGCCCGCCGGCAACTGCGAGCAGGAGCAATCAAAAAAGGAAGGGGGAAACTGGCGATCGGCGGCAGCGCCGTCGTGCCGGTCGGACCGCTCTCCTGAATTTTTCAAACAGTGAGGGGACATGAAATTTAACAGGTACACTCTGCTCGCAGCGCCTTTGTCGATTATCGCTACAGCCGCTGCCTACGCTGCAGACCCGATCAGCAATGCGCCGCCATTGAAAATTACGCCTCCCAGGAATGTGGATTCATGCGCCGCGTATGGTCCAGACTTCTATTATGTTCCGCGCTCAAACACTTGCGTGTCTGTGGGTGGTATGATCCGCTTCCTGGCGGAATACACCCCCGGTCATGACGTCTATAATCTGGCGACCGGAAAAATCAGCCAGAAGGCTGGTACACAGGATACTTCGGGCGTGGAAGTCCGTGGTCGCATCGATATCGATGCGCGTACGGAGACGCCATATGGCACGATCCAAAGCGTGCTTTGGTTGCGAGGCATCAACCAGGACGGTCTGCGCAACACCGCGACTTCGACTGAATTCGTACCTGCTATCGTCGCGGGCGGCAATGCCACAACCACCGTCACCATGGAGCGAGGCTATGTCAACTTTGCCGGCCTGACTGCTGGCGTGAACGTCGAGAACTTCACCACCTTTCCAGATTATATGTTCGGGCCAGTGATCTATGGGGGCTTCACGAACGGCGTCAAACAACTGGCCTATACGTACGCCTTCGGAGGCGGCATATCCGGAACCTTGGCCCTCGAAGCCAAGAGCGACATGGGCGGCAACGTCGTTAACGCAGGCAACGGTTCACCGCTTGGAACGAGTTTGGTTCCATATGCGACCAGCGTCCAATACAACAACCAACTGGACAGCGAAGCGGTCCTGGTCGGCAACATACGCGATGACGCGAAGTGGGGTTTCATCCAGGCCAACTTCGCCCTCACTAAGAATACTATCAACGGAACAACGCTGAATTCGACCTACAGCCCGCTTAACGACCCTACCAGCTCTCTCGGCTGGGCAGCCGGATTCTCACTCCGCTACCTCATGCCGTTCGTTGCACCCGGCGATGAATTTCGCTTTCAGGCCGCTTATGACAACGGTCTTATCGGTCTGGTCAAGAGCGCGGGCTCTCTAAACGATGTCTCCGACGCAACGATGAAGCGTGGCATTGGCGGTATCATAACTGTACCTCAAAACATGATACCGACCACGGTTACAGCGGCCGGCGTCGTGACGGGCGTTGGCCAATCAACCAGCTACAGCGCTGTGGGGATGTACACCCATTACTTTTCACCCGAGTGGCGGACCAACTTCGACGTCGGTTATATGCAGCTTTTCATGCCGACGGCGTATTCAAATGGTGTGGCCGCCGGCCTCAACACCCAGGAAGGCAACGCTCGTCTTTTCGGAGCCGGTATCAACCTGATCTGGTCGCCAGGTGCATCCAGGAATTTGGACATTGGCATCGAACTCGATTACGTGAATCTCGTTCAGTCGATCCAGAATCCAAGTGCAGCCTTTATCGCAGCGGGGCAGCCAGGCCTTAAAGGCGATGCGCTGACGGCCATCTTTCGCATCAACCGCCTTTTCTGACCAGTCGGTTAGCCAAACAGGGAACCCCGGCGGGAGAGCACCGGGGTCGATTTTGAACCAAGATGGGTGATCCGGCACCAAAGGCGGAATGTGCTGTGTGTATCGATCCTGCAGCCCGGAAAGCGCCTGCCGCGCTTCATCAACGTCGAGCTCTCAATTCTCTGATGGTCAATTATCAGACTTGAACGGTCGAGCGCGAAAATCCGGCAAGTCGGGGCGGCTTGTGTTGGCAAGTTAGCCCGCATTGCCAAGCGCCCGATCCGGGTATCTCCAAATTGCTAAGGTACGTTTTTCTCTAACGGTATGGTCGAGGAGTTCGAGGATTGATTGGTCGCTCCATACCTGCGACTAACCTGTTTTGAACAGTGAAAGAATCTCATGGCCCCGATCATCAATCCATTTTTTTGCCTGAAAGAGGCCGTCTCCGCCAGTGAAGTTGCGGAGATGGCAGGATTGATCTTTACGGGAGCGGACCTTCTGCTTTCAGCCGTTGCAACATTGGAGACCGCTCAAGCCGATGAATTAAGCTATATGGACAATCCCCAATACATAAACGCGTTGACGACCACGAAAGCCGGCGCGTGCCTCGTCTCTCCTCGATTCAGGGACTACGTTCCCATCACGACTCTGTCGCTCGTGACACCCCGGCCGTACGGTGTTTATGCGAAAGTACTGGCGAAGCTCTATCCGACCGCCGCCATGCCGCAAAACTGCTATCAGCATGCCGGGGTATCGCCGAGCGCGACGGTGCATGCAACGGCACATGTTGATCGAAGCGTTGCGATCGACCCGGGCGCTGTGGTTGGAGCCGGCAGTTGCATTGGTGAGTTCAGCACGATTGGGGCCAATGCCGTCATCGGTCCTGGTGTATCTGTCGGCCGCAATTGCTCTATCGGCGCAGGAGTCATCGTGACGCACGCATCAATCGGAGATCGCGTGATCCTTCATCCCGGCGTCAAGGTCGGACAAGATGGTTTCGGTTTCGCATTGGGCACAAACGGACATTTGAAAGTACCGCAGATCGGATCAGTGGTGATTTACGACGACGTCGAGATTGGAGCCAACAGTACCGTCGACCGCGGATCGACCAGGTGCACCGTTATTGGTGAAGGAACCAAAATCGATAACCTCGTTCAAATTGCACACAACGTCGTCGTGGGGCGTCACTGTGTGATTGCTGCGCAAGCCCGCATCGCAGGTTCGGCCATGATCGGCGATTTCGTTGCGATCGGCGGTCAAAGTGCGATTGCGCCGCATCTGACCATTGAAGATCGTGCGCAGATCGCCGGCGGCAGCGGTGTTATGCGCGATGTCCCTTCCGGCGAGCGATGGGGTGGCTGTCCGGCACGCCCGATCCACGAGTTTTTTCGTCAGCACAGATTGGTCGAACTACTTTCAACCCGACAACTTCGTACCACGAAGGCTCAGCTATAAGTTAGAACAAGGTGCTTTAAGATTGTATCCCGTCCAAGCCATGCTTGCTCTGAATTGCCGGTCGCCTCGTGCGGATTCATCGAATTCGCGCACGCTGGAGGTTTTGTGGGGTACGGGTTCGATTGTCTCGACATGTGGCGTTACGCGGCGACATTGACAAAACCTGCCAATCCTCCGGTCGACGGGGTGACGAAATTCATAGGGATCGATAATCTCAAGACCGCCAAGGCGCTCGGCCTCGGCGTGCTGCCCTCGTGAGCGCCGCTACTCCATCGGCGCTAGACCCGATGGCAGCGCTGACCAGCTTACCTATGGCTTGTGGCGGATCCCGGCTCGGCACAATTGCGGTAGAGTAGCTCGCGGCGCGCCGGCAAAGGCGGCGCTTGACGCTGTCGAGCGGATGATGGAATCCAGCGTGGATCACACCGGTATTGCGGGAGCTGGTATGGCGGCCGATGGCGCGTTCGGCCTCGGCGACCACCACCTCCCGCCTAGCGAGCGCCAGCGCGCGGGCGACCGCTAAACCAACCACACCGGCGCCGACTACCAGGCTATAGACCTGCTCTGCCATCGCCGCCCCCAAGCTTAGAGCGGTACGTCGGGATTGATCATGGTGCGCCACATATGGCTGACCGGCGTGTTGTCGTAGCCGAGGCCTTCCTCCGGTTGCTTGAAATGCCGACCGATGATCTCGGTGAACGCGTCGACGGAGACACGCACGTTCGGATCGAACGAATAAAGATCGTTGGTCGTTACCAGCCGCGCATCCATGTACCATTTGTGGTTTCGTGCATATTCGTACGCGTTCTGAACGTGCGGCGGTGGCACGTAGTCGATCCCAAACGTCTGATAATAGCTATCGGGATATTCGTAGCCAGCGTCGAGATCAGGATAGAAGCGCAATGCTTGATGATATTTGATCGCGAAGGCGACTCGCTCGGATACATAGGGCTCGAACAGCTGCGCACCCCACCAGCCGTGGTCGGCCTTCATCAACACCTGCGCCGCATCGTGGAGCAGGCAGGCGAGCACGACCTCCTCCGACGCGCCGCGTTTAAGCGCGAGATTAGCGCTCTGCAGCAGATGGGCTGTCGAGTTAAAGCGATCGTTGAAGAAGTCGATCAAGGTTGGCTTCTCCGGCATCTTCGGCAGCCGCGCCACGCGCCGATTGCTCCAGTCCGCCTCGGGTTCCTTGTAGCTGTGCTGTGGGACGAATAGCCGGCCGACCCCGCGGCGAAAGCCGCGCGTGTCGACCAGGCCTTCGTACTCGGCAACCGTAGGATAGGGCTTGTCGCCGTGTTTTTTGCGCTCGGCGATCACGGTCTCCAGCCGCGTCGAGAGGAATTCCTCGAGCGCGTCGGCGCGCGCCTCGTGATCCATGCTCTTGACCGCCGCCTCGCCGCCGAGGCTCGCAATCACCTTATTCCGGTCGATTTCTATGTAAATTCCTTCGTGGGTCACCGCGAGAGCGGCTGGAAATATCAGATGTGATGGCGTCCCTTAGTGATGGGATTCAGTTGCCGAAGTTGCTCTGCAGATAGCTTGTGATGGTCTTTTGCTCGTCGGGCGTGATGGGTGCACCGTAGAAGATCATCTTCGCAACCGTACCACTCCATTCGTCACGCGATCTTTTGGAGGCGCTGAGGCGGGTGAGATCGTGGCAGACGGAGCAACGAGTCTCCACGAGTTCCTTGCCCGGGCCGCCAGCTCGCAAGTCGACCTTGGTAGCCTCTGGAAGCGAGATGCCCGGTCCGAACACTGTCGACAGATAGTCGACGACGATGTCGGTCTCGGCTGCTGTGTCTGTGCCACCCAATGCCATTTTGTAATCGGCTGGGTCATCGATTCGATATGGTCGTATTCCTGGAATGCATCGTCGCCGAGCGTGTCCTGTCCGCCGGATGCGGCCGCGACGACGACCGGAATCGGATCCTTCCAGCTGTTGACGAGCTGCGTGACTGCATTGGGTAATCCGATATTGGCAACGACCACGATGCCAGGTTTACCCGAGACCCGTGCATAGCCGTCTGCCATGGCGACGCACGCGCCTTCCTGGACGCCTTGAATAAGCTGGATGCCTGGCTCATCGACGAGTGAATCGAAGATCGGACAATCGCCTGTCGAAGGGTTGAAAAAAATATATTCGACGCCCGCCGCTTTAAGCTGCTGGGTGAACATTGCGCCGCCGGTTCCGCGCATTTCGCGGATGCCTGGAGATGCTGTGGCAGCAAGCGGAGTGGAGCGTGATTGGGCCATGGATTTCGCCGCGGCAACAGAGAAGCCCACTGCCGTTAGACCGGCGGTGAATGCGCGCCGGGAAATTCCCTGGTCGAGGTACTGCTTGACCAATTTCTTTCCCTCCAAGATCGATCATTGCAGCGGCGCACAACGATGGCCGTTGAGGCTGGTCGATTGAAATTGGTTGGAACGTCCAAGCTAAGAGTGCCCTGGCGCAGCAAAGCTTCATTACCTGGGGTCATCTCGGCTTCCTCTCCGTGCCGCTCGGTTGGCGCCGCTCGTCTTGATTCTGACCGCGCTGGTCATTGTAAAAATTATGCATAAAAATATTATTTGTGCAATTACGCAGTTCGGGAATTGCGTAAAAAGTTTGGGAGCACGAGCGTGGCTGCGACCTCGGCGTCTGACCGGGTATTGAATGACTGCGCTTGTTCTGGTGCGACTTTAAGCCATCGGACCGCTGGTAACGATGGCCACGACCGGGGCGTCGAAGACAAGGCCAATCGCGAGATCAAAAGCATTTGCAAAGGCTGCTGAAGGACAGGATCTGGGGCTTCGCTTCACACGACTTCGTTACAGCGCATTCAAGCGCGATCAGTATAAACTCGAATTTAAAGTTGCTCCTGGTGCTGGCCTATTAATTTCTCTCCAGCTGAAACTATATGTTGTGGGACGCTTTTAATTACGGGGAGGGAATTATCTACGGAGTAGAAACCATGTTTCGCAAGACGGTGATAGCTTTACTCGCAGCTGCCTCGGGTGGCATGCTGACGCCGGCGGTGGCCTCGGCCCATGGATCGTATACCTATTACGGTCACCTCTATTCAGACTACATCTACGATGCCTATAACGATCCCTTCTTGTACGGCTACGACGATGGCGGCTGCCACTTCGTGCCGCGGCGCGTGCGCACGGGATACGACTGGTCACGGCCGGTCCAGGTCTGCGGTTTGTCCGCACTTTATCGAAGAGGCTGAATGGCTGGATCGGCGCGTGGCATTGCGGAGGCCAGCGAGTAGCGCCGGTAACGTCCGCAACGAGCACCAATTTCCGTCAGGTAATTTGCGGCGGGCAGATCATCGGCGGGAAGATACATGCTGAGGGTGCACGCAAACAGCCGGCCAATCACGACGATCGCGAGTGCGCCGAAAGTAGCGACTACGTACGGGTGGGGATCTGAATAGCTGATCGCGATTGATCGCGGGTGCGGTCAAAGCCGACGCTGCTTTCGTGCGATGATGGCGATTCCAATTACCACCATTGGCACGCTCGTACAGCGGGCCGACCGTCGTTCGTTCGCGCCCGAGCCTGACATCGCGAGCGACGACACGAGCAGCAGCGCTGCGGGAATATGCGAAACGGAATTAAGGAGCGGTGCCGATGGCATAGCGCCCCCTGTCCCAATTGCTCCGCATCCCGACCGTGGTGTGTACCGAAAACCTTATCCGAGTTGATGGCGTGATGGAATCGCCTAAGCTGGCGGAATGATCGGGCTGCTCTGTTTCGCGCTGGCCGTCCTGGCCTCGCCATTCAAGTCGAAGTTCCGGTTTGAGGCCCGCCAGTCCATGAAGACAAACAGGATGGCGCCGTCCTTGGAGCAAGCCTTGGCGCAGCCAAGGAATGAAGACAGAAAGCCGGTGAATTCCCGCTCGACGTCTCGCCCGATGCCATCGCGAATTCCTTATGTTTAATCTTTCCAAGTCCAGAAACATGACCATCAATGGGCACGTTGAACGGGGGGATCCGTCAGGATCACGTCGGCCGGTTTGCCTTCGAGCAAGCGCTGATAGTCAGAGGGTGCTCGAGCATCGCCACAGAGCAGACGATGGGTGCCGAGCACCCAAAGGTCACCTCGCCGGGTAACGATGTTTGTTGCAGAATTGGAGGGAATTCATCTTCGGGCCCGGGCTCTTGAGGCTCCTTTTCGGTGGCCTCATCGAGAATCAGATCGATCTCGCCAAGTGAGAAGCCGGTGACTTCAATGTCCTCGAACTGCACGTCCTGGAGAAATTGTAGCTCAATTGCCAGAGTGTCACGGTCCCAGCCGGCAAGCTCGGCCAGCTTGTTATCGGCAATAACGTATGCCCGCCGATCTGCATCTGTCATGTTGGCCAGGACAACGATCGGAATCGAGGTGAGGCCCAGCAGTTTGGCGGCGGCCAACCGGCCATGGCCGGCAATGACTTCGTGCTCGCCCGACACAATGATCGGATTTGCGAAGCCAAAGCGCTCAATCGAATCCGCAATTTGCCGGACTGCTTTTTTGAATGCGTGCGGGCATTGCCGGCGTAGGGGCGCACCTCGTCGAGCGAAACATACTTGATCTCAAGCTTGCTCATCTGACCCAGTCCCATTTTGATGCGAACAACGCGAGGGACTGTCTAAAGTGCAAACTTCAAGCCGCGCGGCGCGGCCGGATTTAGAGGCAGCCGTTTGGCTAAGTGCGTGAAGTATCAGCGAGGTAGAAACACCAAATTTTCGCACTGCCGGTAATTATTCCGAATCATAACAACGAGCGGAAACTTAAGCTACGAACGTGACACAGGGCGCCTCTCCTCGCTTGCTTTGCGTCCAATGCGCTCGCCCGCGCCCTTTTGATCGGGCCCGACTGCCGCGTCGAGCAAAAAGGGTTACCCCCACAGCCATGGGCTGCGTCGGACCTATCCGCAGCCGGTTGACCTGTCGGCGGAAGATCAAGCTGCCTTGGATGCCGCACAGTCCGAATTCAACGGGCTGACGGCGCAATACGAGAGCGCCGAAGAACTGCCTGATGAAGTCGATGCGCGTTAGGCGAGCTTGAGACCGAGATCGAGCGGCTTGAGGCGAAGCGCGTGGCCTACGACCCCGCCGACATCGCCCGATGCGGGGCCTTCGTCATCCTCGGCCATGATGGGGCGTTGCGGGTTGAACGCGGTTTTATACTGGCCGAGGACGAGAAACCGGAGCCGGAAACGCAGAACGGGAGCGACGAAGGGGAGGTCGGTGACACTGCCAGTGACGACGGAGGAACCGGCCCGAACCACGAGCCGGGTCGTGAGACCTTGGATGCGGAGGATGAGAACGACGACCACAAGCCGCTATCGGATATCCTGATCCGCGATCTCACGGCGCATCGTACCCTTGGGCTTCGCCTCGCCTTGGGTGAGCACCCGGAAGTCGCCGTCGTTGCGGTGACCCATGCGCTCGCTGCGCAAATCTTCTATCGCGGCGCGGACGCCCACGTCCTCGATATCCGCCCGGTCAGTATGGTGCTGGCCTCGCATGCGGACGGTATCGAGGACACGAAGGCGGGGAAGGCGTGGGCGGATCACCACGCTCGTTGGGCGGCGCAGATGCCGCGCGACGTGGCCGACCTGTGGGCTTTTGTCGTGGAGCTTGACCATGACAGCCGCATGGCCCTGTTTGCGCATTGCGTTGCGCTCACGATCAACGCCGTGAGACTGCCGTCGGAGCGTAGGCCCCGTGCGGTGGCAACGGCGGACAGGTTGGCGGAGGCCGTGTCGCTCGACATGACCGCGCATTGGACGCCGACCGTGCAGACCTATCTCGGTCGTGTCACCAAGCCGCACATTCTTGCCGCCGTGCGGGAAGCGGTCAGCGATGAGGCCGCTGACCGGATGGCGGACATGAAGAAGCAGGACATGGCGGAAGCCGCCGAGCAGGCGCTTGTCGGAACTGGCTGGCTGCCCACGCTTATGCGGACGCCGCGAGCCGCCCAAGAGCCTGCCGAACACCTTCAGGCGGATGCCGTCACGGAAGCTAACCCTGACGCGTACTCTGTCGCCGCCGAGTAAGCGGTATCGCCGGGGCCGCGTGAGCGGTCCCGGCTTGTCATCGTGCGACTGTCGAAATATCTGGCCGCGCGCCATCCGGCGCGCGGCCAACCTCATGATACTCAAGCCGTCGACCGGGTGCGTTCTTCAAGGAAAGCTAGACGCTTTTTGGCTTGAAGCCAGTGGGGAAGGGCGTGTTGTGGTCAGCGCCCGTTAACCCCGCTTCCGAAGAGGTGGGGGGCGTGCTTGCGAGTACCACGCCCGCGCAGATGATACCGATGCAGATTTCGCTCCCTCGGGCGACGGCAAACATGAAGACGTCGTTATTTGCGCCTCCGACCGCGCCGAGTTCGTCGCTGGCGATGACCGCGACCGTGAGACCGGCCAGCGCCGCGCCATAGCCCGCAAAGTTGCGCAGCAGCGTGGCCACGAAACCGCATGCAGCGCCCCAGAGTGCCAAGCCGAGCAGAAAACCGGTCCGGTTTTGGGGAAAGCGCGCCGTCAGCACCACGATCACCACCGCGCCGACCACCGTGCCGATCATGCGGAACCAGGCCTTGCGCAGTGAGGCGCCGAGGCTTGGCTGACAGACGACGGCTGCGGACGTGCCGGCCCAGTAAGCGTTGTCAAGTTGAAGCCAGAACGCGACGTAGAGCGCGAGGCAGACTGCGGCCCAAAGGCGCAAGCCGAAGAGCAGCGCAGGAGCCGTGGACCGGAGCGCGCGCGCCAGTCGTGCCGCATCGAGCCAGTTGGTTTGAGAATGCGCCGATGCCCAGAGTCTGGCACGGTTCATCGACGCCCCCATGCGCCTCGACGGATGGGCTTCGCAAGATCGGGAAAGAAATGTTCGATGCATATTTTCGGAAGTATCAGGCCGAAGGCCATCGCCAGGATGATCAGCATGGCCGTCGTCCCGTCCGCGATCGTATTGAGAAGCACGTCGACTGACGCTCTCTCGCCGAGCGTGACCAGATCGACCAAGCCGCCGGCCATTCGGAACAGGTACACGCCCGGTATCAGCGAGACGACAGACGCGAAGACGAGTGCCGCAAAAGGTAATCGCAACCGATCAACGATCGGCGTGATGATGATGCTGACCACCAGGCAGGCAACGAGCGCGCCGGTCTGTACGCTGGTACCCACCAACGAAATCATTCCCCAGCGCGAGGCGTGCGCGAGCATTCCGATTGCGATCGGAATGGGCAGCATCCGCCACGGCATTGCGAAGAAAGTCCCGTAGGCTGCGACTGCGACGCCCGCCGCGATCATGTCGTACCCGAGAGGCACCGGATATGACGGCCCGGAGACAGGCAAGCTTACGCTACCAAACGAAAGACCCGTCAGCAGCCCTGTGCAAATCACGAGGATGATTACGCCGGCATAAGCGATGCGCGAGGCTCCCAGTGCGATACGCGCGCGGGCCAGGTCGATCGTGCCATTGAGAAGGTGCGGGCCGGGGACCAGGATCATGCAAGGACATACCGCAACGAGACGCAGGGTTGAACTGAGCTGCAATCGGACGGCGATGGCGCCGATGGCACCGGCGAGCGACGCTGCGCAAAGGGGTTGAACGAACGGATTACGACTGATTGCCGCCAGCCATCGGCGCAGGCAGGCGCCAACGCCAGCACTGATCGCAATCAACAATAGGCTGAATGGGTGAGTCGCGCCAAAAATCACGCCAAGCGCTGCCGCTCCGGCCGCCGCAAGCAGCGCGAAACGCGTTATCGAGACCGGGGGAAATCGCGTAACTGCATCAAGCGCCGCCCACGCCGCCGCGGCCCCGAGGTGGCCGTTGCAGACGTCATCGATCACGCCGATTGTCTCGGCTATCTTGTGCATGTCCACGCCCACAGGAGCCGCAGCGAGAATCTCGTGCCGTGAGCCGCTGCCATCGTTGATGAGGATGGTCAGCTCGCCCCAGCGGGGAAAGACGGTCGCGCGAAATCCCATGATGGCGGCGAGCTGGTCGAGAGCGGAAACGATGTTTTCAGTGGATTGACCGTTCTCGAACAGCAGCTTGGCGCTCAACGATATCAGAGCTAGCTCTTCCCCTGATTCTACATGCATTTTCGGCCGGACGGAAAATGGTCGCGCCTCGCTGACGGAGCATGATGGGCGCCGGTATTGTTCATGGGCTCGTCTGCCTCGCGCAATTCCCTCATGTGGCACGCATCCGTGCGCCATTCGTCGGCTTCACGAAACGATCAATAGTGCGCGGCTGTCGTTCTGATCTTGCCTCTGAAGACGCTGTAGCTGATGAGCGTGTAGAGCAGCATCAGTGGAAAGACGACCACACCTCCCCAGAACATGAACGCAAGACTGGATTGCGGCGCGGCCGCTTCGTCGATGGTGATGACGAACGGGATCATGTAGGGCCAGAAGGACAGCGCAAGCGTGCCGAATGCCGACACGAAGATCAGTGCGACCATGTAGAACGGCCAATGGTCATTGTGATGGAGGATACTCTGCGCGAGCACGATTGCGGCGACCGCGCCAATCGCCGGGAATACGAAGAGATAAGGACGGTCGATCCAACGCTGCAGGATCGGAAGATGCTCGGCCAGCGCGTAAACGAAGACGACCACGAGAAACACCAGCACGGAAAGCGCGAGAATGCGGATCTGGCGGTGCGCCCTGTCGCGAACCTCGGCGTCGCATTTCTTCACCAGCCAGCAGGCGCCGAGAAGCGCATAACCAAGGCACAGGCCGATGCCGCAGAGGATCGCAAACGGCGTGAACCAGCCGAAGTCACCGCCGGAATATTGACCGTTCGTGACCTGCAGCCCCTGGACTAGGGCCCCGACCGTTGCCCCCTGCATGAAGCTCGCGATCAGGGATCCGCCTGCAAAGCTGAGATCCCAGATCCACCGCATTCGTTGCGTCTTGTCGCGAAATTCGAAGGCCACGCCGCGAAGGATTAAGCCCGCCAATATGAAAAAGAGGGGAAGATAGAAGGCCGATAAGAGGGTCGCATAGATAATCGGAAACGCGCCCCACAAGATGACGCCGGTCACCACGAGCCACGTCTCGTTGCCGTCCCAGATCGGCGCAACTGCTCTCAACATGACGCGGCGATTTACCTCGCCTCGCGTCAAGCCGAACAACATGCCGATGCCGAGATCGGCGCCATCTAGCAGCACGTAGAGCAAAATGCTAACCCCCTCGGTCTGGTTGACCCATCCGGTCTAGACGGGATTCCATCGGCACCGCCCGCGGGAATCCCCGGTGGTCCTTGGACCCCGGCCGGGCCTGGACAGCAACCTGGAACTTGGTTTGGCCCGCCGCAGCCGAGCGGCCCTAAAGCGATGTGCCGATGGGTGCCTCCCGAACAGGAGGGCGGACCTCCTGGTTCTCAAGGATACTGGAAGGCACAATCAGGCGGTTCGGGCGACTGGAACCGCTTTAATCAAAATGCAGAACCTATCGGGCCAGAAGAGGCACATCCTAACCCGCTGCAGGCCAATCCATTGCCGCCTTTTGTCCGGTTTGGCGGTCCCGTTGGGGCTTTTTTGGGAACGATGCTGTACTCTTATCCTGCCTACTAGATCCGGCTACAACGGTCTGCGTGAGAAGCCGCTAAATTATCTGAACTGCGAGATGTTGGGATGCGCTGTCTAACCCCAAAAGAAACGATAGACTTGTTTGGTCGGAACGGTTTTAGCGTTACGTCCAATCCACACCTGTGTCGCAATGCGCTCGTGCTGGTGTCAACAATCGCCTCTCGACAAAATCGAGTTGGTGGGAGGCCTCCACCAAATGTTAACCATCTGGCTCGCTTCGCGGAGGCACTGAACCGGTGGCATCCGCCTAATGCGCATCGGTTGCTTTGGCTGGATCATTGGAACAACGATTTCCCAAGCACGTATGAGCTCTTCATCGCGGCGCGAGTAGGTCTGGGCGACGCCAGATCACTATCCGATGCACCGGGCCACTATTTTGATCCTCATCCTTATGACGAGCAGGATCAAACCAAGATTCCCTCAGAACAAGCTCGGCAAACCGGGATACTGATCGGCTTCATGTCGCTCATCATGATTAACGGCTGGGACGGGTGGTTAGTCGCCGACGGCAGTTCCGATCGGATCGAGTTCTGGGAGGGAAATTTCTTTTTTTATTCCAGTGAGGCGTCGCGGCTGACTAACGCGAACTCACTGATGGATCGGTTCGGCTGCCCTCGAGGTCTGGTCTGATGTTCTTGCTATGTCGGGCGGATTGGACTGTTTCTCCGCCTTGTATTGACGACCCTGCCGCGCGACGATGTTGCGGCGAAGATGCTCGGATACCACATGTCGGAATATCCAGTAGTTGATGTCCGGCGTGTGAACCCACAGAATGCTTCATGGACCAGTCTGATCGATGCGAGCAATGACGCCGAATGTCGGATTCTCGTGCGATCCATATTTTCCGCGCCGCGTGTCGATAACCGATTGCGCTATTACAAGGGCGGATTAGCCACCGGGTCGCGCGAATGCGCGCCCGACGATAAACTCAGCGTAATCCGCCATTCTCCGGAGGCCGTGGCGGTCACGGCGCGAGCCTATGCGGAGGAGAGCAATCGCCAGAGCCATGAACGGCGGGCAGATACAGAAACGGGCCGCCGCGCCCTTGAGAATATCAAGAGGAGCATTAAAGGGATCATGGGCGCCATCGAGGATGGTATGTACCAAGCGGCCATGAAAGGCAGGATGGGAGAGCTGGAGCGGCAAAAGGCCGAGATCGAAGTCCGACTTGCCCACGCTCCGGCCGATCTGCCGGACGTGACTCACTCACCGTTCCGGTCTAACCGCCGGGACGGACTTGGATTTTCTAGGGAACGCGGGGAAAGCCCATTGGACGATGTGGGCCGCGTATTTGATTTCGTGGTGCGGGTCGAGAGGATCAAACTCCCGACCTTCGGTTCTGATGCTGCGGCATCGACTTCAGGGCTTGGATGTGGGTTTGGAAGAAACCGGCGTTTGCGTCGTCGATAAGGACGGACAAAGCGTTCGCGAAATCAAAGTCGTGACGGAGCAGAGGCGATCCGCTCCGCGCTGGAGGGCTTCGCGGATCGCCTCGGACGCGTGGGGATCGAAGCGTCGTCGCTGGGGATGTGGTTGTATCGCGAACTGCAGCCGACCGGGTTGCCGGTGATTATTGTTGAGGCGTGACACATGCGGGTGTCGCTGTCGACGATGCGCAACAAAACCGACCGAAACGATGCGCGCGGCATTGCACAGATGATGCGATTGGGATGGTTTCGTGCCGTGCATGTGAAGAACATTGAGATGCAGAAGATGCGCACACTCTTGTCGAGCAGAAAGCTCTTGAAGCGGAAATTGGTCGACATCGAGAACCACATTCGCGGGGCGCTGCGAACCTATGGATTGTTGGTCAGCGCTGTCAGCCGTGGCCAGTACGATGCGCGTGTCCGCGAGCTGATCGAGCACACGGATATTGTTTTTGCGACCATGATCGAGACCATGCTGGATGTGCGTCGGGCGATCTTCGATGGTTACGCCAGGCTGCATTGGGTGCTTCTCCAAGTGGTTCAGCACGATCCGATCTGTCGACGATTGATGACCGTTCCCGGTGTTGGACCGGTCGCATCGCTGTCGTTCAAGGTCGGGGTCGATGATCCCCTGCGCTTTACCCGATCGCGAACCGTTGGTGCGCACTTTGGCCTGACGCCCAGGCGACATCAATCCGGCACCTCGATCGATTTTGAGGGGCGCATCACCAAACAAGGCGACGTCAACGCCCGGGAAGCGCTTTGCGGGGCGGCCGCAAGTCTGCTGCTGCGCGTCAGGAAGTGGTCCGCATTGCGCGCCTGGGGCCTTCGGGTTGCCAAGCAGTCGAGCATGTTGTGCGCGATCGTCGCAGTCGCGCGCAAGCTTGCCGGCATTCTGCATCGTATGTGGATCGACGGCAGTGATTTTAAGTCGGCTTCGGCGCCAAGGTGACGCAGCGACTGAAATTGAAGCCGGCGCACTGATTCACGCGCGCCGATTGACGGGGAACTACCGACTGGTGCTGCTGCCAGTCCGCTGAAAAGGAGCCAATATCGAGATCCGCGCGCGCGGTGAGCGTCCCCTGGCGGGGCCGCGAAACGGGGAATGTCCGCTATCTCTTGCCTGCTTCCATCCATCGTGATGAGAGCGCCAGACTGCTTGGACAGCCCTGTTGACGAGCCTGATGAAGAGCATGCGACGGCCCTGTGCCGAACGCGAAGGAACGCATGGACCCCGCCTGGAGAATGCAAACAGCGTGCGCGTTTACGGGCGGACTCTGCCCGCGTCAGTGCAGAGAGAAAGGATTTGCTCGTGTGCGGAAAATCGCGAAATAACGTAGTTGAGAGTTGACTTTGTGTGCCCGATTAGGAAGGCAAGATAAAGCGAGGTTCCTCGCTGCCGGAACTTCGTTCCTAAGTGTTTGTCTGCACATTGTTTTTGCGCGGCTTGGTTTTGACGCCGAGAGGTGCGGCGGCGGCGCTTCGGATGCGATCTTCTTTGTTTTCAATGGTCCAAGCGTCATCGCCCGCAATGTGTGCGGAGCGGGAGACTGTAGCGCTTACGCCGACGCAAGTATTTCTACGCTCCTCTACGACGAGCGCATTTAGCTCTTGCCGGACGCGTTTCGACTTCCAATCGTCGTCCCATGGCACGTGACGAAGACGACTTCCGCATCCGTCCCGGTAAGGTCCGCGATCGTGGTAGTGCACGGACAAGTGCACGCCGGATCGGTGGGATGCGCCGACGCCCGACCAGCTTTATCGGTGAGGTCCATCAGGCCATCCGCCGGGCGGGCGGTAACCCCGGCCGCTCGGGTGCGGCCGAGAAGGGAAGCGGCCGCTTCAATGCGCGGGGCCGTGGCGCCCCGACGGCGCTGACGCTGAAGGATCGGAGTGCGTGGAGCCGGGACGGGAGCGGCGTGCGGACGCGGGCTCGGCGCGTGGCGGTGAAGGCGCGCGTCGTGAAGCTCAATCCGCAGCGCGGAGCCGCCCGCGGGCGGCAGTTTGTCAGCGCCAAGGCGGTGGATGCGCATCTGCGCTATCTCGAACGGGACGGCGTGACGAAGGATGGTGAGAAGGGCCAGGTCTATTCGGGTGAGGGCGACGTGGAGGATGACCGCGCTTTCCTCGGCCGGGGCCGCGAGGACCGCCATCAGTTCCGCTTCATCGTTTCGGCCGAGGACGGCGCGGAGCTGTCCAATCCGCGCCAGACCACCCGCGATTTGATGAAGCAGATGGAAACTGACCTCGGGACGAAACTCGACTGGATCGCGGTCGATCACCACAACACCGGCCATCTGCACACCCATATCCTGGTGCGCGGTATCACCGACGACGGCAAGACCCTCAACATCGCCGGCGGCTACATCGCCTTCGGCATTCGCGAGCGCGCCAGCGAGATCGTGACGCTGGAACTGGGTCGGCAGACCGAGCTTGAGGTGGCGAAGCAACTTGAGCGAGAGGTGGATGCCGATCGGTTCACCGGACTTGACCGGATGCTGATCGCTGAACAACAGGGTAGGGAGTTCACGAACTTGCGCCCCGACCAGGACATGCGGGACACGTTCCGTCAGAACCGCGCGCTGCTGATCGAGCGAGCGCGCAAGCTGGAGCGTATGGAGCTGGCGACTGAGATCGAGACCGGCAAATGGATCGTATCGCCAACGGCCGAGCCGGTGCTGCGGGAGCTTGGCGAGCGCGGCGACATCATCAAGACCATGCACCGGGCACTGGAGCGCGAAGGGCTGGTGGAGGACCGCCATCCCTCGCGCTACGTCCTGCACCGAGAGAACGCGACCGAGCGCATCGTCGGCCGCGTGCTGGACAAAGGGCTTGGCGGCGACGAGATGGGCGAGCGGGTCCGGCTGGTGATCGACGGCGTGGACGGGCGCGTGCATCATATCGAGATGGATGCCGCCCGCGCCGAGGAAGTCGGCCGAGGCATGATCGTCGTGGCCGGCTCCGCCCCTCCCGGGCCGCGCGCCGCAGATCGCAACATCATGGATGTCGCAGGTCAAGAAGGCGTCTATCGCCCATCCCTACATCTGGAGCGGGCGCGCGCCGCCATCGACCGCTTGGGCGGAGACCCCGAGGCCTTCGTTCGCTCTCACGTCTGCCGGCTGGAGGCGCTTCGCCGGGCCGGTCATGCCGAGCGGATCGACGTGGATCACTGGCGCGTCCCCGCCGATCTCCCCGAGCGTGGCCAAGCCTACGATCTGGAGCGGGACCGCGCGAACATCCGGGTTAGCGTCCTGTCTCCCACCGGCCTTGACCAGCAGATCGGCCATGATGGAGCGACCTGGCTCGACCGCGAGCTGGTTTCCCGCCAGCGCATCGTGCTCGCCGGCGAGGGGTTCGGCCAAGAGGTGAGGGCAGGGCTAGAGAAGCGCAAGCAAGCGCTCGCAACCATGGGACACGTCAACGATCTCGGCGACGGCCGCTTCCGTGCGCCCAGGGATTTGATCCAGCGGCTTGAGGCTGCCGATATCGAACGAACCGGTAGGGTGCTGGCAGCCGAGCGCGGCTCGCAATGGCGGCCCGCTGGTCCCGGCAACCACATCAGCGGCCAGCTTGTCGGCTCAACTCAGTTATCCAGCGGCCGGTTCGCGATGATCGAGAGCTTCAGTGGTGATGGTGGCCTCGGATTCAGCCTCGTGCCGTGGCAGCCCGTGCTCGACAACCGCATCGGGCAGCACATCTCCGGCGTCGCCATGCCAGGCGGCGGAGTTGACTGGTCATTCGCACGGTCTCGAGGGTTGGGGCTGTGAGCGAAGTGGTGAATGCGCCGTGCAGACTTCTGCCTGCCAGAGTCCGATCTGCTCCCGATAGCTGACGAACCCTTGCACCGCAGCGAAACGACGCGATGTGCCACTTCACAAACGCTATTCCCATGCCGTAAACGAGCAATAAGTCAGACCAGCCTACAAATTGCATCTTGGCGAGAGGTCCAATGACCTTAAAAGACTGCCCACGGCGTCCTGTCGGCAGTGCCAGACCTCGGCTCTTTTGTTCGGGAGGGATTTGCCTGCGCTTTGCTTCGGTTCTTTGCTTTCAATATGCCGACGAGGCGACACGACCGGGATGATGCTGGCGTTGGCATTTTGCCAATGCCGGTCCGTTGCCTTCTTGACTGTCTCCTGACTGGTCGATGGTGTTTCCGCAGGCGTCGGCTTCGCAGCGGGCACGATAATCTCAGGCTCCGCACGAGCATTGGGCAACTCCAGCCTGTCGGACTTTGCCGATTCGTTCAGTGCAAACGCCGGCTCTGTCTTGCTTTGATCCTGCGCGGACTCGACGACCAAAGAAGCTGGCGGCGCAGCAACCTTGATCGCAATCGCCGGCCCCAGGCCAACCAAACAAAAAAAGGCGAGCCACATCGTCTTGGACAACCAAGGCTCCTACAGAGTGGGGGAGGATGGAAGCTAATCTTCAAGACTGAATTCAGGCCGCTCGGTGGCAAGTAAATGTGGACCTGGAGCATGCCTACGCGCTCAAGGCGCGTGGGAAAGCGACTTTTACCGAGGGCGACACCGGGGAAAGCTCCGTGATGAAATTCATGAGAACGCCGAGTGTGTGTGAAGTCGTTCTGGGTTTGCTATCCGTCGACACCATTAAGTTAGATTTCATGAGCATTCGCGAAACGCAGCAGCAACAAAACTTCCGCTTTTAGGCGAGTTATCTGACTGTTTCCGCCGCATTCGGGCACGACGAGTAGACATCGCCGCCAACCGGGAGACAGTTAGTGCTGCAATCCAATGTCGCTGCGAGGCGACGCTTTCAGCTCGTCCTCATCAAGCCGTCTCACTATGATGACGACGGATACGTGATCCGGTGGTGGCGCGCCATGACGCCCTCGAATTCGCTGGCGGCTGTGTACGGCATTGCAGCCGACTGCGCCGAACGGCGGGTGCTCGGGCCGGACGTTGATATTGATATCGAGGTCATCGACGAGACGAATACACGCATCGACATCCCGGCGCTTCTGTCTCGCTACGGACGCCACGACGATTTCGGATGTGTTGCCCTTATCGGCGTTCAATCGAATCAATATCCCCGCGCCCTCGACATCGCCCGTCCGTTCCGGGCAGCGGGGATTGCTGTGGCCATGGGAGGTTTTCATGTATCGGGATGCCTGTCGATGCTGGATGGCCGCGCAGTGGATCTCGACGTTTGCCGCGACATGGGTGTCGCGATATTCGCCGGGGAAGCCGAGGGGCGTCTCGAATCCGTAATTGCTGACGTGGCCGCGGGACGCCTCGCGCCGATATACAACTACGTGAAAGACTTGCCGGGCATGGAGGGCATGCCGGTGCCGTTCCTCCCGAAGCGATATATTAAGCGCACGCTTGGCTCCAGCGC
>JAQGKC010000044.1 GCA_028290305.1 Bradyrhizobium sp. | reverse complement strand
TCGAGCTTCATCCGGCCGGCTTCGATCTTCGACATATCCAGGATGTCGTTGATGACCTCGAGCAGATAGTGGCCGCTGGTCAGGATATCGTGGCAGTATTCCTGATATTTTTCCGAACCGAGCGTTCCGAACATGCCGCTGCCCATGATCTCGGAGAAGCCGATGATCGCGTTAAGCGGCGTGCGCAACTCGTGGCTCATATTGGCCAAAACCTTTGACTTGGTCTGGTTGGCTTCCTCGGCCCGGTTCTTCTCGTCGGAATATTTCTGCGCGAGGTCGGCGAGTTCGAGGGCTTGCTGTTCGAGCGCGGTCTGTGAACGTTTCAAGTCGATCACGGTGGCGCGCAGGCGGAGATCGTTGTCGATCAGCTTCTGTTCGTGTTCCTTGATGCGGGTGATATCGGTCCCGACCGAGACGTAGCCGCCATCCTTGGTGCGCCGCTCGCTGATATGCAGCCAGCTGCCGTCGTCGATCTGGGCCTCGAAGGTGCGCGCGCCCGGCGCGTGGGCGGCGATTTCGTGCAACCGGGTGCGAACCTCCGGCATGCTGCCGACTTCGATCACGGTTTCATAGGAGGTGCCCGGCGTGACGGCCGAATCCGGCAGCTTGTGCAGACGCTGGAAGTGCGAGTTGCAAAGCACCAGGCGATCTTCCGCGTCCCACAACACGAACGCTTCCGGAATGGTCTCGATCGCATCGCGCAGCCGTACGTCGGCCTCCACCGTTTTCTCGGCGAGGCTCTTTTGCTCGGTGATGTCGACGGCAATGCCGATCAGATGCAGGCCGGCGTCGCTGGCGCCCTGGCTGAGTTCGCAGCGGACCCGCAGCCAGATCCAGTGGCCGTCGATATGCTGCATGCGGAAGGTCTGGTCGATGTGGGCGATCTTTCCGGAAATAAGCTGATCGGCGATCGCGAACAGGTCGATGTCGTCAGACTTCACGAGCGCGTTGACCTCTCCGAAGGTGAGGAGGTCATTGCGAGAGTCGAGGCCCAGCAATGTGAACATCGATTGCGACCAGAAGATTCTGCCGCGCGACAGGTCCCAATCCCACAATCCGCAGCGCCCGCGATTGAGCGCGGTATCGATGCGGCCGCGCACGGCATCATTGATGAGATCGCCTTCGCGCGCGCGGGTGGATTGCCAGTGGAATGCGAAGCCCAGGATCAGCACGACAAAACCGGTGGTGGCGGAAAGCGTTACCGACAAGGCTGCGTCGGATCCCCAAAGCGAGTCTATGTTTTCCTGGATGACAATGACCTGACCGGGCAGCGATTTGACGATGCGCTGGATTGCCAGCGCGCCGCTGCCGTTGGGCAAGGTGATGTCGGTCACGCCGGCTTGCTGCCCCGGCCCGGTCAGCGGCAGTGCCGCACTGATGACCTCGAGAATGCGGCCGGTCTCTCCGACCGCGCCGTCAATCGGCACGCGGGCGAGAACGCGCTGGTCCACGCCGGTGACAATGACGTGCCTGCCGGCCGCGACGCCCCATGACGGAATAAGACCGGGCAGCAGCAGTTGCAGGCGCTCGAATGTCGCGGCGCGATCCTGTCGAACCGCAGCGATGCGGTCGATACGCTCGGCGAGGACGTCGGCGAGCGCCGCCAGGTCCCGCTTGATCGATGCGCGCTTTTGCCGGTTCTGATCGACCACCTGCACGAAGGCGCCAAGACAGATGGTAATCAGGAAAGCGATAATCAGGGTGGGCACAGCGCGGCGCAGCGCAGGCTCCGCCGTCAGGAGTCGGTGATAGGCCGGTTTCGCGATCGACTGCGCCAATCCCTTGATCGAATCGGATTGGACGCATGCGCTCGCCGCGTGTGCGCGCGCCATGCCTTTGGCCCCCATGGAAATCTTTTTCACCCCGTTCGGAAAAACCCCAGCAGTTTTCCGAATCACAGCGATTTGAATCCAGTTTTGGCAGGCTGTCGAGAGTCAACGATTCGTTAATGCAAATAAATCTTGTCCAACGCAGAATCGCGGCTGCGAAATGAACGCAAAGTGAGTCCGAAACAAGAACGCGCCCGGCTTCTCAGATTCCGCTCAAGCGTTCGGCGGCTCGGCGTGGCTGATGACGCGTTTCACGGTCGGAAACGCGCGGCGCAACGCGCGCTCGATCTCATCGACGTTCTCATGAACCTTGATCACGCTCATCGAGGGCGCGGCGCGGCAATGGAAGTTCACGATTTCACCGGAGTCGGTATCGCGCACCCGCACATTGTGGATGTCATGGATCGCACCATCGGCGGCAAAGCGCGATAGTGCCGCCTTGATTGCCTCGACGCGGGCGGGCGCGGCATCGGCGCCCAGCGGCAACTCCGGTTCCAGCGGCTCGATGTGGGTATCGACTTCGACATCCTCGCCGAATTCGTCGCGGATGCTCCGTTCCAGCTCATGGGCGATGTCGTGGGCTGCGTTAAGCTCCATCTCGCCGTCGACTTCGAGGTCGATGCTGACGGTGAGCTTGCCGCCGAGGTCGTGCACCGTGACATGGTGGACGGCGACACCCGAATTGCGGGCGATCACCATGATCCGCTCCCGTATGCTTTCGTTGTCGCGCGCGACCGGGACGGCGGTGAATGTCAGGTCGGCATCGCCAAGAGCTTTTGCCACCGCATCCTGCGCCTTTCGCTTGATCTCGTCGACGCGGTCGATCGGATAGGTGCGCGGTACCTGCACGGTGGCGTCGATGAAGTGGGTCGGGCCGACCATGCGGACGCGCAGCCGTTCGACATCGACCACGCCGGGCACCGCCTTGATCGCGGCGGTGGCTTTCTCCGATACGCCTTCGGGCGCCTGGTCGAGCAGGGTTTCCACGGTGGAACGCGCCATCCGCAATCCCAGCGCCGCGATCACCACCGCCACGCCGATGGCGGCAGCGGCGTCGCCCCAGGCGTAACCTAGCCCCGAAAGTCCAAGCCCGATGATGACGGCGATCGAGCCAAGCACGTCGGATGCAAAATGCAGGGCATCGGCGGCCAGTGCCTGGCTTTTGGTATCGCGTGCCGTGCGATGGAGCGCGCGGGCGCGCCAGAAATTCACGGCGATGTCGAGCAGCAGGACAACGAAAGGCACCACCGAGAGCGTCGGCGGCAGCGCTCCCTCGCGCAGATGGCTGTAGGCCTGCACCAGGATGCCGCCCGACAGCACATACAGCATCGCGATCACGCCCAGCGCCGACAGGCTTTCGAATTTGCCGTGGCCGTAATGATGTTCCGCGTCCGCGGGACGATCGGAAACCCGCACCACCATCCAGGTGACGATGGTCGCGACCAGGTCGACCGAAGAGTGCAGCGCCTCGGAGATCAACGCGAGACTGCCGATGGCAATACCGACCACGAATTTGGCCGCGGCCATGCTGGCGCTGGCAAGAATCGAGATCGCCGCGACGCGGGATTTGGAGTTGTGAACGAGAGGACTCATGGGCCGCGGTTTAGCAGCCGATCATGCAACATTAAAGCGCTGATCAAAGACGCAACCGCCACTCACTTGCATCAGGGATTCTTGCGAATTATTCCGATTCGATTTTCGAGCAAGCAACCAGACAGCCTGAAAGTTCGTCATTGCGAGCCAACGGGTCGCGCGAACGCGCGCCCGATGACAGGCTCCGCGAAGCAATCCATAGCAACAAGAAAGACTGGATTGCTTCGTCGCTGCGCTCCTCGCAATGACAGTGGACATGACCACGTGTTCTCACAACGCGATGCGCCTGAGCTATTAATTGAATCATCCACCCGAGAAAGAGAAGGGCGCAGGGAAATGCGGGTGCCCGTTGCACCCGCAGCCCGTGTGCAAAGGGTAGAAAGCACACGGTAGTCACCACAGGTTCACCGGAACACCCGGCATTCCCTGCGCAATGGTTTTAACGGCTTATTCCGTGCTCTCCCCGGCGAGCGAATTCGTCTTGTCACCGTCGTTGGCGAATAGGGCGCGTCGAATCCCGGTTGGGCTCGAAACACCTTCGCCAACTTGACACCAGCAACGGGTGCCAGGACCACACGGCTTTGCCGTCCGCTACAGTCGCCGTTCGTCCGCACGCTGTGATCGCTCACAGGCCAAAGACCCGCCCTGCGATCCTATCCACGTGCCCGGCGCTGCCGCGTCCACCGCATCCCATCCCGCGTCCGTGACGATCATGATACGCCCCTATGTGGGGTGGGACGGGAGCGGAGATATTGGTGATTTGGGCTGACGAGGAAGGGGAATGTTTTTGAAAGAGCGACTTGACAGGGCAAATCAGATTGAATCGCTTCAACAAATCAGGCCTTGCGCTCATGGGTCGCCATAGTTTTGCGGACCCGCGCTTCCCGGTAGAGCAGAGTTAAATGCACTGTCACCGTAATTTCAATGAGGGCTCAGCGCGTAGGATGGGTGGAGCGAAGCGATACCCATCAACCGCAGTTTATGAACTGATGGGTTTCGCAAAGGGCTCAACCCATCCTACGTGCTGCCAGAAATTGCGCGCGGCTTCGACGTCAGCATTGCTTCGTCGCTTCGCTCCTCGCAATGACAGTGGACACAACCCCGCGATCTCGCGGCGCGATGCGTCTGAGTTGTTGATGGACAGTCCGCCCGAGGCAAGCGCGACGATGTTCTCGGCACGGACACGACGCAGCAGGAGTTCGACCACCTGGCTGCCAGCCCCGCCGGTCGCGCCCGTGACGAGAATCTTGGTCATCGCTGGGGCTGGGCTCTTCAGGCCACGGTCTCCACCGGGGCGTCGAACTGCTCGAGCTTGCCACCCGTGAAGCCCTGCCGGGTTTCCGGATCGTTGAGCACCCTGTAGGGGAAAACCGGCGGGATCGCGCTCACCTCATCGAGGCGCGAGATCTGCTCCGGCGACAGCGTCACCTTTGCTGCGGCGAGGTTGTTTTCGAGTTGAGCCAGCGTGCGCGGCCCGATGATCGGAAGCGAGCCCTTGGCCGCAACCCAGGCGATGGCGATCTCGCCGGGCGTAACGCCGGAGTCGTTGGCGACCGCGATCAACGCGTCGAGGATGGCGGTGCGCTGCGCGGAATTTTCCGCCTGGAACACCCTTCCGCCGAAACCCTCTGCGCGGCCCTTCTCGCCCTTGCGGTATTTGCCGGTCAGCATGCCGCCGCCAAGCGGCGACCAGGCCACGACGCCAAGGCCGAGCCCGTGGCCGGCCGGAAGAAGCTCCTGCTCGGTGGTGCGTTCGACGAGGCTATGCTCGACCTGAAGACCCGCGATGGGAGCCGCGCCGCGGAATTCGGCGATGGTCGCGGCTCGCGCTACGCGCCACGCGGGAAAGTCGGAAAGACCCGCGTAGAGGATCTTGCCGGCCCGGACCAGGTCGTCGAAGCCTCGCACGATCTCTTCGACCGGTGTGACGCCATCGGACATGTGGACCCAGTAGAGGTCGATCCGATCGGTCTTGAGCCGCTTCAGGCTCGCCTCGACCGACGAGACCATGGCCTTGCGGCTATTGCCGGTGACGAGGATACCGGCGCTGGGATCGGTCCTCATGGTGAACTTCGTGGCCAGCACGAAGTCGTCGCGCCGTCCGGTCAGCAGATCGCCCAGGATCTCCTCGGACTGACCGAACTGATAACCGTTGGCCGTATCGATGAAGTTGCCGCCCGCATCCGCATAGGCGTCGAAGATGCGGCGGGCCTCGTCGGGCTCGGCGCCATGCCCCCAGCCCGTGCCGAAACTGCCGGCCCCGAGCACCAGTTCGGAGACCCGCAGTCCGGTGTGCTTGCCGAAAAGTTTGTAACGCATTGCCTTTTTTCTCCTTACCACATTAATGGCGACCACAATGAAAGGGTCCGAACGGTACTTAGTTGACTTTCATTGCGGCCGCAACTAAAAAATCGAGGTTATGTTCAGGAGTTGGGAGATGCGTGTTTCCAAGGAGCAGGCGGCAGAGAACCGGGCCGCCCTCCTGCAAGCGGCCAGCAGGTTGTTTCGCCAGCGAGGGATAGACGGCGTCGGCGTGGCGGACATCGCCCGGGAGGCCGGGCTGACCCATGGCGCGCTTTATGCGCATTTCAAATCAAAGGACGAACTCGCGGCTGAAGC
Source organism: Bradyrhizobium sp. (assembly GCA_028290305.1). The sequence continues at coordinate 7,497 of JAQGKC010000044.1, read as the reverse complement.
CTTCTCCTACGGCTTCGAAGGCAACATGGCTCAGACCCGGGCATGGGCGGGCGATCGACGCCCGTCGTTCGAGGAGCATCTCGACGGACTCCTCTCGATCTATATGCGCGACAAAGCGGAGACAGGTTGTCCGATGGCGGCTTCCGCCAGCGAAATCGCGCGGCAGGGCTGCGCCGTCAGCGCCAGCTTTACACGCGCATTCGAGGAGATGGGGGCGATGCTTGAAGCATCGATGGAGGACGCAATTCCCGCATCTCAGAGAAGGCGCCTCGCGCTTGCTGCCGTTGCCGCGGAAATCGGTGCTATCGCCGTATCGCGCGCGGTCGCAAAGACAGATGCGGCCCTGGCAGATGAGGTGCTGCAGTCCGTTCGAGAGACAGTCGGTACGGCTTACAAGGTCGAAACAGCTGGCGTTGGATAGGCTGCCCAGCTTTGCTTACTCGGACGGCGGGTTATTACGGTGACAGTGCACTCAATACCGCAGCCTGCTTCCGCGGCATGAATTAGGTGCACTGTCACCGTAATTGAAATGAGGCAAGTTGGCATCGTCCTGTCGCGAATAATAGATAGAACTATAAGCTAAATTGTTCCAGAGGATTAGGAATGGGCAAGAAACCAACTTATTCGGAAAACGACGTTGGCATCCTCGAAGACGCTGTGACGTTCATTCGAAAAGCGCCTAGCAAATTCATCGGTGATGATCCGTCAGGAGCTGATTTGACCGCACGACTTGTCAAAGATCTGATTTTGCTCGACGCTGGCCCTATACGAGCTGAGAGAAGTGCTTCGTGGTACTCTGTATCGGCTGACACAGATTGGCTAGTGTCTGCCGATGGATATGTTTCTCTTGAGCCATTTCATCGAATGATACCAATGCCTCGCGGCGGGCTATTTTATGTTAGGACAGAGGTTCTTTTAACCGCGTTGGCCGACGCGGTTGTAACCTCCGGAGCCGATGGGATTAATTGGATCAGCGGTGAACCGACCCACGGGATATTGCCAAGTAACCTTGCCGCCTCATCGTCTCGTCGAAACGGCCGGACCGTTTCTTTCGTTTTTCAAAAACCAGTGGATAGCCGACCTAGCCCGTGATGGCGGGTTAGCGAAAAGCGTAACCCGCCATCACGGCACGACGAGAGAATGTGGTGGATTACGCCTTCGGCTAATCCACCCTGCGAGCTCAATGTCTCGGCGTGTTTCCGCAGCATGAATTAAGTGCACTGTCACCGTAATATCGTAATACTAATAGTAATACTGGCGGAAAGGTGTTCCGCCCTTGCGCTGGATTACCTCAGTAGACGCGGCGATGCCGGCGGTCTCGCCGTCCCGGCGGCGCTGTCTTGCGCCCCGCATAATATGGGTTGACGATACACTGTGCGGAACGGCCCGATGCTGAGGCATTGCATTGTGGGAGCGAGGTATAGGCGCATTCAAAGTAATAGTCGTTCCAGCCTTGGTAGACTTGCAGGCAGACCGGATAGGCCGGGTCATAAGTCTGGGCGCGAGCAGGCGCCGCCGTCAAAACCGTCGCAATCATCAAAATCGCCAAAGTCGGAATGCGCATCCGAACCTCTTTCAAGATATGCGGCCAAGGCTCGAGGACAAAAGACCCTCTTGTTCCGTTCCCAGTCAATTCACGTTCTCGCGTTGGGGCGGCTCAGCGCGTTGCTGATCCCGGATAACCTGCGGTTGCGCGCCCCGGCTCTGCGGCGCAGCGTACCGGACGATGCTGCGCATCGCCGGGAGAACGCTGCACCGCATCCGGGACAACGCCGCTACAACGTCACAACAATCTTCCCAAGATGCTGGTTGGCTTCCATGTGCTCGAACGCCTTGCCGATGTCGTCGAATGCAAACACCTTGTCGATCGGCAGTTGCAGCTGGCGCGATTCTACCGCCGGCCAGATGTCGTTGCGCACTTCGTTGAAGATCTCGCGGATTTCCTCGATCGAGCGGGTGCGGAAGGTGACGCCGATATAATTGATCCGGCGCGCGGCATGCAGGTCGAAGTTGAAATCGGCGTGGGTGCCGCCGAGCCGGCCGACATTGACGATGCGGCCCTTGATCCTGGTGGCGGCGAGATTCTGGTTGGCGACTTTGCCCGAAACCTGGTCGACGATCAGGTCGACGCCTTCGCCGCCGGTTGCATCGAGCACCTGTTTGACCCAGCCGGGATCGCTGGAATCCACCGCGAGGTCGGCGCCGAATTCCTTCAGCCTTCCGCGGCGCATCGCGTCGGTGGAAGATCCGATCACGATCCTGGCGCCCTTGAGCTTTGCAATCTGCAGCGCCATCAGGCCGACGCCGGAACTGGCGCCTTGAATCAAGACGGATTGCCCGGGCTGCAAGGCGCCGTTGGTCACGACCGCATTGTGCATGGTGGCGAGCGCGACGGGCAGGGTGGTGGCGTCTTCATAGCTCATGTTGGAATTGGCGGGGGTGTGGAACAGCCGGCCATGATCCGCCAGCGTATATTCGGCAAACGCGGCGCCGCCCGAGCCCATCACCCGGTCGCCGATCTTGACGCCCTTTGCCTCAGGGCCGAGATCGGCGATCTCGCCGGCCCATTCCATCCCCAACACGGTGCCGGTGCCGCCGGCGCTGCCATGCGCGTGACCCTTGGTCATGCCGAGATCGGCGCGATTGAGGCCGCAGGCGCGCACGCGAACCAGCACCTGCGTGCCTTTCGGAGCAGGCTTGGCGACATCGGTGATTTCAGCGCCGTTGGCGCCATAGACATAGGCTTTCATGGGGCATTCTCTGCTGGTTGGTGACGAAGCCGTTTATTCGGCGGCTTGACGGCGGCTGCCCGACATCATGCCTTCGAGCCGGCTTTGAATGATGGCTTCGGCGTCGCGCATGATGCGTGAAACCAGTTCGGCGCAGGTAGGGATGTCATGGATCAATCCCTGCACCTGTCCGGCGGACCAGATGCCTTCATCGGCGTCGCCGGTGGCATACACCATCTTGCCGCGCGCACCGGCCACGAGATCGCGCACCTGTTCGAAGGTCGCGCCTTGCTTTTCCATGGCGACCACCTGCGTACTGACCGCGTTTTTGGCGACGCGCGAGGTGTTGCGCATGGTGCGGAAAATCAGCTCGGTCTCGCGCTCGTCATTGGCGACGATCTTTTCCTTGATCAGTTGATGGATCGGGCTCTCCTTGGTGCACATGAAGCGCGTGCCCATGTTGATGCCCTCGGCGCCCAGCGCGAGCGCGGCGACCAGCCCGCGGCCGTCGCCGAAGCCGCCTGAGGCGATCATCGGGATCTTCACTCTGTCGGCGGCCGTCGGAATGAGGATGAGGCCGGGGGTATCGTCCTCGCCGGGATGGCCTGCGCATTCGAAACCGTCGATCGAGATCGCGTCGCCCCCCATGCGCTCCGCCGACAGCGCGTGGCGGACGCTGGTGCATTTGTGGATGACGATGATGCCATGCTTCTTGAATTCGGTGACGTGTTCCTGCGGCTTGTTGCCGGCCGTCTCGACGATCTTGATGCCGCTCTCGATGATGGCCTGTCGGTATTCCGCGTAAGGCGGTGGCTTGATCGACGGCAGAATCGTGAGGTTGACGCCGAACGGCTTGTCGGTGAGGCCGCGGCAGCGCGCGATTTCCCTGGTCAGGTCTTCAGGCGTCGGTTGCGTGAGCGCGGTGATGAAGCCGAGCGCGCCGGCATTGGCGACCGCCGCCACCAGCTCTGCACGCCCAACCCATTGCATCCCGCCCTGCACGATCGGGTGTTCGACACCGACGAGTTCGGTGAATCGCGTTTTTATCATTCCTGGCCCCTGATTGTTTCCCCGGCGCGGGGCAACCCACGCACGTTTTTCTGAGTTTTCAGAAATCAGGATGCCGTCACATCAGGGAAATGTCCACGCCTGTTCCATGCGGAAACCGCGGGCCACGGGAGGCGATTTGCAGGCCTGCGACGTCGGCGAAAGGGCTTACTGCCGAAACTCGTTGTGCAGTTCGCCAATACCGTCGATGGCGATGGTGACCGTGTTGACCGGCTCTTTCATCGCGCCGACGCCGATCGACGTGCCACAGCAGATCAAATCGCCTGGCAGCAGCGTCATGTCCTGCGAGATATTGCTGACGAGTTGCTGGGAGCTGAAGATCATATCCGAAATTGGATAGTTCTGACGTTCGACGCCGTTGAGAATGGTTCGTACCACAAGTTTCGCGGGGTCGATCGCCGAGGCGATCACCGGCCCGAACGGGCAGAAGCTGTCATACCCCTTGGCACGAGCCCATTGGGCAAAGGTGGCATCTTTGCCGATAATGTCGGCGGCGGTGATGTCGTTGACGCAGGTGTAGCCGAAAATGAACTCGTCAGCCTGATCGACCGGCACCTCGCTGCAGGTGCGTCCGATGACGATGCCGAGTTCGCCCTCGTAAACTATTTTGCCATCATACGATCCCGGTTGCCGGACGACTGCGTTCGGCGCGGCGGCCGTCGTCGGCGCCTTCAGGAGATAAAGTGGTTCGTCGGGTTCCCTGACATTCAATTTCGCGGCAAGAGCATGAAAATTATTCCACAAAGCTATGATCTTTGACGGTTCAGCCGGCGCCAGTAGTTCGACATCAGATAAAGCGAGGCGCTGGCCATTTGGCTGTGATTCACCGAACAATTTACCGTCGTGCACATTGACCTCGGATTGCGTGACCGTTCCAAAGCCGATCGTATCCCGGTGGCGAAAACGAACCCAATGGCTCACGATAGAAACCTCCACAAGTTACCGACAGCGTAGCGCTAGCGATGCAGCTCAGTTGAAATCGGCTTTCAATACAGCTCGGCGATTTTCGCGCGTCCGGCAAATGTCGGCCGGACCGCGAGGCAGTCAGGACAAGGCGATCATGCAAAAACGGGAGATTTTGCCTGGACCGGCCGATCGGCACCATATAGCCCGGCGAGCTTCGCGCGCTGTGCAACCAGCGCCAGCACCGCGTCGAGCGCCGGCGTCGGGATCTGCGTCAAACGTCCCATTTCCTGAACCACCGTCACCAGCGGGTCGATCTCCATCGGGCGTCCGCGTTCGAGATCCTGGAGCATCGAGGTTTTGTGGGCGCCGACCTTGCGCGCACCGTCAATGCGCCGTTCGACATCGACACGGAATTTGACGCCGAAGGTTTCGGCGATGGTCTGGGTTTCCAGCATGATCGCCTTCGACAACGCGCGCGTTGCCGGATCGGAGCAGATCACATCGAGCGTCGCACAGGTCAGCGCGCTGATCGGATTGAGGCAGACATTGCCCCACAGCTTGAGCCAGATTTCGTCGCGGATGCGATCGAGAACCGGGGCCTGCATTCCGGCCTCGACGAACAGGGCGGAAAGCCGCTCGACGTCCGAACCGGTCTCGCCCGACGGCTCGCCCAAGGGAAAGCGGTTGCCGTAGACATGGCGGATCACCCCGGGCGCCTCGATCTCAGTCGCGGGATAGACGATGCATCCGATCGCGCGCTGCGGGCCGAGCTCATTCCACTGCCGTCCGCCGGGATCGATGCTCTCCAGCGTCGAACCCTCATAGCGGCCGCCGTGCCTGTAGAAATACCAATAGGGAATTCCGTTGACCGCCGTGACGATGCGTGTTTGCGGCCCGAGCAACGGCTGCATCGCCTCGATCACGCCGGTGATGGAATGGGCCTTCAGGCAAATGATCACAAAATCCTGCGGTCCAAGTTCGGCGGGATCGTCGGTGCAGCGCGGCCGCACCACGCGTTCCTCATCGTCGATCAGCAGTTTAAGCCCGTTGGCGCGCATCGCGGCGAGATGCGCGCCGCGCGCGACCAGGCTTATGTCGGCGCCTGCGCGCGCGAGTTGCACTCCGAGATATCCGCCGATCGCACCGGCGCCATAGATACAGATTTTCATGAAGCCTCTCGAATAGGGCTGGCGGAAATTCGGCAGAGATTATCCACCGGCTTTGAGCGACATCTCAAAGCCGGAAGCGATCGTGATTGAAACGGAAATGTCGATCAGGCGGGAACGGATCGCGCCTCAGCCGTTGCCTCGTCATCGAACGCGGTAGAGATATCGCGAATGCTGATGACGCCGATCAGGCTGTAATTATCGATCACAGGCAGATGGCGGATGTGGTTCCTGTTCATGAGATGACGAACCTGTTCGAGCGCATCGTTCGAGCTGCAGGAGACCAGTTGCTGCACCGAGATCAATTGAGAAATCTTCAGGTTGACGCCGGCGGCGCCGTGTTCGGCAATTGCGCGCACGACATCGCGCTCGGTAAACATGCCGACCACCGTGTTGCCTTCGGTGCGCACGACATCCTTGACCACAAGCGCGCTGATATTGCTGGCGCGCATCAATTGGGCGGCAATGGCGACAGTTTCGTTCATCCGCACCGTTGCAACACGTGCGGTCTTTTTGCGCAGGATGTCTCCGACTTTCATCGCAACCTCCTCTGGGTTAGTCGCAGGACGTCTTCCGTGAGGAATAGATTGGTATACATTATTCCAGTTGTCAATTTATTAGTAGGGGAAATCAACCGCCCGGAACTGAAAGAAAGTGGCAGTAATATTGACATTATTCGATCTGAGACCGGACGTGTTGTCTGTCGATGGATGTTGGAGAGCCGTCAAATGTCATTTTGGTATTTTGTATTCCAAGATTGCCGAATAAAAAAAGAGGCGCATTGAGATGCGCCTCTTTGGTCGGAATGTGCGGTTGTCAGGCGGCTCTGATGTCTCGCGCCCTGGCCTCGGTAGCAGCTTCATGGCCCAGGATGAAGGCGCGCCGCATCGGCTTGATCACCAACAGGGCCGTCAGCGCCGCGGTAGCGTTGAGTGCAACCGCGATCACGAACACGGCCTGCCAGCCATAACTGGTCGCGACAATGCTCGCCAACGGCACCAGCAACGAGGCCGTTCCCTTCGCCGTGTACAGCATGCCGTTGTTGGTGGTGGCGTATTTCGCGCCGAATGTATCGCCGCTGGTCGCAGGAAACAGGCTATAGATCTCGCCAAACACGCCGAAATACACCGCAGTCGCCAGCACGAAGACGATCGGAATGTGACCGTACATCGACAGGGTCAGCAGCATCAGCGCCGCCGTCCCGAAGGCGATGAACATCGTGTTCTCGCGGCCGATGGTGTCGGAAACCCAGCCGAAGAACGGACGACCGAAACCGTCGAAGATCCGGTCGAGCGAAATCGCAAATGTCAGCGCGGCCATCTGGAAGCCGAGAATTCCCACGGGTTCGTTGGCGATCTTGAAATCTTTGGCAATCGGCGCGATCTGCGCCGCCGCCATCAGGCCGCCGGCGGCGACCATCACGAACACCAGATACATCACCCAGAAGATCGGGCTCCGCAGCACCTGCGGCGGGGTGAAGTCGATCTTGGTCTGCGGCAGGTTGAGCTGCTTCTTTTTCGCCGGCATGACCCGCGACGGCTTGCGAAGGAAAAATGCCAGCATGAACACGATCAGGCCTTGCCCGATCCCAAAGGTCAGGAACGCGTATTGATAGCCGCTGGCGGCGA
>JAQGKC010000040.1 GCA_028290305.1 Bradyrhizobium sp. | reverse complement strand
CGGTGCTGGCCGTGCTGGCACCGCCGGCGATCGCGTGTCCTCCCTTCGTGCCCCGATAGCGCTCCACAACTTCCTCGAAAGTGAGGGCCCGACAGAGGTGTGAAGTTGGTGGCGAATTTGCGCAACTAGCTGTTGCGCGTACCTAATTTGCATGAGGCTAGGATCATTGGTCATCGGGAGCGTCCAATATGCGCAGACCGAGTTCTGCAGTCGAGCATTAACGGATAGAAACTTCGAGAGCGCGCCAGGAAATGCGACTTTCCCGACTCGACAGTCTTAGTGCTTGCTCTCCTGTGTTCACGCGTCGGCATTGAACCCGAGCAAGCTCACGCGAGAATCGCGGAATGCGAAAAAAGGGTTATGGAACGTGTGCTCTCGCGGAAAGTGTTGTCGCATGGACGACCGTTGATGGCGGCCGACGCCCGGCGGTTGAAGAGATCCCTGGAAATGAGAGGCAAGGTACCTTTCAAGAAAGAATGGATCGATAAAAAAGGATTTGATCGACACGACGGCCTTAATCCGCGAGCGATGCAATCAGCGACGACCGGCTCTTGCCGCGTTTACGAGGAGCGCACCTAGACAGCCGAATAGCAAGGCGGCGCCCGCTACCAGCGGCGCGCCCGGCAGCAGCGTTGCCATGATGCCGGCGATCGCAACGATGGCAATGATCGCCAGCGCCAGCGCGCCATCGTCAACGAACAGTCCGACCAGTTCCCGCAACACGGTCGCAAGCGCGCTCATGGCAAGACCTCGGCTCTCGGCCAGCGCAGCATGGCGACCGCCGCGCCGCTGACGGCGAGAAACAGCACTGCGAATCCGACGATGGCGAGATCCGCGCCCGGCCAGTCGACGCCGAGCCCCTCACCAGTCCAAAACACGCCAAATGCGGACAGCATGACGCCGACCGCAAACTTCAGCGTATTTTCCGGAACCCGCGCTAAGGGCCGATGCACGATAAAGCCCAGTCCGGCGACCAGCAGGCATGCGGCAAGCGCGCCTGCACTCGCTGGAAGGAGCATGCCGCGACCGGCACTGAGCGCAATCACGATGAACACGACCTCTAGTCCCTCGAGCAGCACCGCCTTGAAACTCGCAAGGGCGGCGAGCCAATCGAGCCGGGCCTCGTTGCGGCGGGCTTGTTCGCGCAGTTCTGCCGTTTCGGTTGCGAACGCGGTCGCCTCATCGTGCAGCGGGATGACGCCGGCCGCGCGCAGGATCGCCTTTCGCAGCCAGCGCATGCCGAACAAGAGCAGCAGGATCCCGATCACGAGCTGCAACAGATGCAGCGGAACTTGACCAAGCAAGGGTCCGAGCGTCAGCACGATGACGGCCAGCACAGCAAGGCCGGCGAATGCGCCAAGCCCGGCGGGACGCCAGCCGCGAACTGTGGCGACGGCCAGCACGATCGTCAGAGCTTCGACGGCCTCAACCAGTGACGCCAGGAATGCGGCCGCCATTGCCGGCCAAATCAGTGGCAAACTGCCCGTCACGTGATGTCTCCAAGTCGAAGTTGGGAAGCAAGTATACGGTCTGGCCGCTTAAGCCAGGTCCGATAATAGGCGACAGCCGTCATGAGCAGTGCACCCATGGCACCAGCGAAAATCTGGACCCAGAGCGAGTTCAGGCTCAATTCGATCGCGGCGTGAGCGCAAAACGAAAGAACGATGCCAATGCAAAACACCGGTAGCGAGTTCTGGCCGCTTTTGATCAGAGGCGCCAGTGAGCGCCATTTCAGAATGGGCGAATCCTGCGGCAGAAACCGTGTGACGATGATCGCGAGCGCAATCAGATGCACGACGCGGTGGGGCGCGAGCGTGGTCTTGTCGTTGGGATCGAACGGCGCCAGCGTCCAGGAAGGGAGAAGATCGCCGCGGTGAGGCGAGTTGATCGCCGTTGTTACCGCCAGAGCAAATACAAGGTAGGCGACCGCAAGCCAGAACACCGTCCGTGTTCGAATGATTGATTGGACGGCTCGGGCGCCGCCAAGACCGACCCAGGCGCCCAGGAAAAACAGCAACTGCCAGGCGAACGGGTTGAAATACCGGACTGCCGACTGCGAGGTCGAAACATTCCAGCCAAAATGCCGTCCGGCGAGATACACTGCGATTGAACAACCCAAAATCAGCGTCGGTTTCCGCATCATCAGCCACGACGCTGGAGCAAACGTTCCCAGCAGCAAGATATAGAGTGGAAGCACATCCAGATTGACCGGCCTGTATCGCAGCGCCAGCGTCTGGACGAATTCCCAAAGCGGCTTGCTGACGAAAGCGGTGACGTTGAACACGTTTAGATCGTTAGCGTCGTGCGTCCCGCGTGAGACGCCGGCGATAACGGCGATATAAACGACGACCACGATAATGTGCGCGGCATAGAGTTGCAAGGTGCGCTTTACCAGTCTTGCGGCGGCTCCATGATAGCCCCGCTCGATCATTATTCTCCCGAACACAAAGGCGGCGGTGTAACCCGATATGAAAACAAATATGTCCGCCGCATCGCTAATGCCATAATTCTTGATCGCAGCCCAACTCAGCAGCTCGTGCGGGATGTGATCCAGGAAGATCGCCCAATTCGCCAGGCCGCGAAACGAGTCCAGTCTGAGATCTCGTCCGGTGGGAGGAAGATAGGCGCAAACCCGCATGGCGGCCTCTCATTACCGAGACGTTGTCGAGGTTGATGCCGGAGCGGCGGCGGTCGGTGTTGCGGCGGCAACGCGAACCGTATCACCGGCCGCGACGGTCTCTGGCGGATTATTGATGATCCGATCGGACGGCGACAGGCCGGAAACGACTTCCACACTGTCACCGAGGTCGCGGCCCAACTGCACCTGCTTGAGAACCACCTTGTTACTGCTGTCGAGCGTCGCGACCTGCGTTCCCAGATTGCCGGTCGCGAGCGCGGTCGACGGGATTGTTATTACATTCGCGTCAGCCGGAATTTCGAAATGCACATTGCAGTAACTGCCGCCGAAAAACTTGCCGGCTGCGTTGTCGGCCTGAAGCTCGACTTGCATGCTGTGTGAAGTTGCGTTGATCGACCTGGAAATATGAGAGACCGTCGCGTCGAATTGCACGCCGGGGTACTGCGGCATTTCGAAGGTCGCTTTCAACCCCGGAACCAGCCCGGCCGAGAACGATTGCGGGACCTGCACGAAAATGCGAACGCGATGCAGGTCTGACACCTCGAACAGTGGTGGACCTGAACCTCCCGGGCTAATCAGTTGTCCGATCTCCACGTTCCGGGCAGTCACGACGCCATCAAAGGGGGCGGCGAGCGTCTTGAACGATTGCATAGCCTCGAGCTGCCGGACGTTGGCTTCGTTGGCGTCGACGACGGCTTCTTTTGCTACGGCGTCCGCTGTGGTCTGGTCCGCAAGCTGCTGGGCGACGATCTGCTTTTTCAGCAGGATGTTGTTGCGGTCGGCGGTCAGCGATGCAATTTGCAGATTGGCCCTGACACTTGCCAGCGTCGCTTTCGCTTGACTGAGCTGCTGATCAAGATCGGGCGCATCGATGGCGGCCAGCGCCTGTCCGGCCTTAACGGGCGATCCGATGTCGTGATCCCAGCTCTTCACGTAACCATTAACCCGGGCGAAGATCGCCGCCTTGTTGAAGGGTTGAATGTTACCGGGCAGCGTCAGCGTTTGATGCGAGCTGCCGGGGATGATTTGCGCGAGGGCGACCGTTGGAATGGTCTGCGTGTTGGTCCATTGCACGACTTCCTGCTTGCTCTGGGCGCGATCAACGAAGCCATAGCCCACCAGGACGCTCGCCAGCAGAGCCGCGCCGGCGGCGGCGGTTATCAGGCTGCGCTTGCTTGGAGGTTTGATGTCTTCCGAGCTCATTTTCGATCCCCTTAATGCGACGAGGCAGCTGCAGCGCCTGCCTGATCTGCGGTGTCACGTTGCTGGCCGTGCGCCAGGCTGAAGATGGCAGGCACCAAAACCAGGGTGGCGCAGGTGGCGAAAATCAGCCCGCCGATCACGGCGCGTCCCAGCGGTGTGTTCTGTCCAGGCTCGATCGCCATCGGCAGCATGCCGATGACCATCGCAAGCGCCGTCATCAGCACCGGGCGAAACCGCGACCGACCTGCCTCGAATGCCGCCGCGGTAGCGTCCAGCCCGGCCGCCATCCGTTCGCGGGCAAAGCTGATCACCAAAATGCTGTTGGCGGTCCCGACCCCCATGCACATGATGGCGCCGGTGAGCGCTGGAACGGAGAGTGTCGTCCCGGTCGCGAACAGCATCCAGACGATGCCGGCCAGCGCGGTCGGCAGCGCCATGACGATGACGAAGGGGTCGGCCCAGGATTGGAAGTTGACGACGATTAGCAGGTAGATCAGCACGGTCGCCGCCGCGAGGCCGACATAGAGCTGCCGATAGGCGCTTGTCATCGTGCTGACCTGGCCGCGCAGTGCCACGCTCGCGCCCTTGGGGAGATCTTTTGCTGTGCCGTGGATTACCTTCTGGATGTCGGAGGCGAGCGCACCGAGATCCCGCCCCTGCGGCGTCGCATAGATGTCGATCACCGGCGTGACATTGTAGTGGGACACGACGGCGTTGCTGTTGGTCCGCTGGACGTTCGCCAGGCCGCCGAGAAGCTGGGTATTGGCGGTATTCGAGCTCACCGGAATATTTTTCAAACCGGTCATGGTGTTGATGTCGCGCTGCGGCGTCTGGACCGAGACGGCGTACGAAACGCCGTTGGTCGGATCGAGCCAATAGGTCGGGGCGGACTACGAGCTTCCCGACAATGTCGTCTGCATGGCAGCGGCGACATCCTTTTCGGTAAGGCCCGCAAGCGAGGTGAGCGACCGATCGATGTTGACGTCGAGGGTCGGCTGCTGAAACGCCTGCTGAATTCGCGCGTCGGCAATCCCCGGGATTTCTCTGACCTTCGCGAGCAGCGCATTGGCATATTTCCGGTCTGCCGCAAGGTCCCTCCCGGCAACCTGCAGGTCGATCGGCGCGGGCACGCCGAAATTCAGGACCTGGCTGACGATATCAGCGGGGAGAAACGCGAAGGTCGTGCCGGGAAACTGCTGCGGCAGCTTCTCCCGCATCGTCTTGATGTAGTTGTCGGTCGGCGCATGTTTTGGCTTGAGGCTGATCAGGACATCAGCGTCGCCGACGCCGATTGTGCCGGAGTTGTTGTAGGCCATGTTGATGCCACTGACGGTGAGCCCGATATTGCTTACAATGCCGTCGAGCTCGTTGGCCGGAATGATGCTGTGGATCGCGGTACCGATCCGATCGGTCAGACTGGTCGTCTCTTCGATCCGCGTGCCCGTGGGCGCGCGAATATGCAGCTTGATCTGGCCGCCGTCCACGGCCGGGAAAAAGTCCTGGCCGAGCGAGGGCGCAAGGGCGAAAGATGCGAGGCTGAAGCACAAGAATCCCGCGATCAGCTTGATCCGGTTTTGCAGCGCGAGCTGCAGCAGGCCCAAATAGCCCCTGCGCAGGTTTTCGAACTGTCGCTCGAAGCCACGCTGGAAACGCGCGAGCGGATTGCGGCTCGCCTTCGCCGGGACGCCATCGGACGAATGATGTACGTGCTGATGGCGCAGCAGATAGTTTGCCAGCGTCGGCACCAGGGTACGCGACAGCACATAGGACGCCGCCAGCGCAAGCATCACCGCTTCGGCCAGCGGCCGAAACAGATAACCGGCGACGCCCCCGAGCCCGAACATCGGCACGAAAGCGATGCAGATACACAGCAGCGACACGGTCGCCGGCACGACAATTTGCCGTGCACCGTCCAGGATCGCTGGCTCGATCTCCTTGCCCTGCTCAAGATGCCAGTTGATGTTCTCGATGGTGACAGTGGCGTCGTCGACCAGAATTCCGACCGCGAGCGCGAGGCCACCGAGCGTCATGACATTGATGGTCTCACCTAGCAGCGAGAGGCCGGTCAGCGCCGCCAGGATCGCCAGTGGGATCGACAGCGTGATGATCAGGGTCGAGCGCCAGCTTCCAAGGAACAGCAGGATCATCACCCCGGTCAGCGCCGCGGCGATCACGCCTTCCCTGACGACACTGGACACCGCGTCGGTCACGTAGACCGATTGATCGCCGACTGCGGTCAGCTTCAGGCTGCTTGGAAGCGTCTGCGCTACCGACGGCAACAGGCTCTTGACACCGTTGATAATGTCCAGCGTCGAGCTTGCGCCGGCTTTCACGATGGTCAGCAGCACGGCGCTGGTGCCGTTGACGTGAACGGCATTGGTCTGCGGCGGACTGCCGTCATGCACATAGGCGACGTCGCGCATATAGATGACGGTGCCATTGACGGTCTTGACCGGGAGATCGTTGAAGGCTTTGACCGCTTTCGGCGAGTCGTTCAGGTTGACGGTATATTCATAGGTGCCGATCTTTTGTGTTCCGACCGGGGTGATCAGGTTTTGTAGCGAGAGCGCGTTGATAACGTCGTTTGCCGAAATCCCGTATTGATGCAGAGCCTGCTGATTGAGATCGGCCTGGACCTGCCGCACCTTGCCGCCGAACGGAAGCGGCAGCGCGGCACCCGGAACCGGCGCCAAAGCCGGGCGGATGAAGTTCAGCGCGTCATCGAAGATCTGGGTTTCGGACAGCTTGTTGCTTGAAAGCGCAAGCTGCAGGATCGGAACGCTCGAGGCGTTGAAGCTCAGGATCAATGGCGGGGTAATGCTCGGCGGCATCTGCTTCAGCACGGTTTGTGACATGCCGTTAACCTGCGCCAGCGCGGCGTTGATGTTCACGGTCGGCTGAAAGAAGATCTTGATGATCCCGTAATTGGCGATCGATTGGGATTCGATATGCTCGATGTCGTTGACGCTGTTGGGCAACGAACGCTCGTAGAACGTCACCACGCGGCCGGCCATGTCGTCGGCCGGTAGGCCGGTGAAGGTGAAAACCACGCTGATGACGGGGATGTTGATATTCGGGAAGATGTCGGTTGGCGTCCGCAGGGCGGAAGCAATGCCGAAGATCAGGATCAGCAGAGCCATAACGATGAACGTGTATGGTCGTCGCAGAGCAAGCCGAACGATTCCAATCATAACGTTTCTCCCACGCGGAAGGATGCTCTCGTCGCCTTAGTCGTCGATCGTTAGAATCGACTTAGCGCGCGGTTTGGTTCGAACTTTCTGAGACCGTTCGCCGTTCGGGAACCCGGTGAATGCGCGCTGCTGCAGGCGACAAGCCGGAATCTAGGGTTGAGTTTCGTATTCGAAAAATGCATTCTCTTCATTCGTACATGCTCAATTTGAATGGTGGCGTGGAGTTACGTTCTCTTGAATAGAGCGGCCCCCAAACTAGGCGCGATGGACCTCAACCTGCTGGTGGTGTTCGACGCCATCATGCGGGACCGATCGGTCACGCGAGCGGGAGAGCGACTGGGCCTCAGTCAGCCTGCCCTGAGCCATGCGTTGACGAGATTGCGCCATATGTTGAAAGACGAATTGTTCGTGCGCAGTCCAAACGGGATGATGCCGACGCCCCGGGCCGAGTCGCTTGCCACGCCGATCAGGATTGCGCTTGACGGGCTGCAACAGTCGCTGGAGCCCGTTCAATTCGATCCGTCAAAGTCGACAACAACCTTCCGCATTGCTGTCGATAACTATGCGGCGATCGTTCTAGTCGCGCCAATAGCAGCACATGTCGGGAAGATTGCTCCTGCCGTGACGCTGGAATTTCGGCCGAGCGGCACGTTGAACCTTCCCGAACTGCTCGACCGAAGTGAACTGCATTTGGCGATCGGTCCGCCCGGCATCCTAGGCGAGCGATTTTCTGTCAGGCGGTTGTTGCAGGATCAATTCGTCATCGTCCACCGCAAGGGTCATCCTGCAGCGAAAGCGCGGGAATTCTCGACGGAGAAGCTGGCAGAGCTGCCTCTGTTGGAAATCTCGTCGGCCCAGTTCGGAACCGAATTTCTCGAGACCGGCCCCGCAAAATCAAAGTCCAGCACAAAGCCAGCGATGCGTGCCCCATTCTTGTCGGCGGCGCAGATTCTGGCGACATCAGATCTCGTATCGGTGCTTCCGCTGAACGTCGCCAAGAACATGACAAGGTCACACCAGCTTGTTTTCCGCCGGCTGTCGCGTTCGTCAAAACCAATCGAAGCTGCCATGCTTTGGCTGCGGCGGCTCGACAATCAACCCGCCCATGCGTGGCTGCGCGATGTCGTCAGCCACATCAGCCGTGGCTTGCGGTCACCTTAACTTATCTGGCAGTTGAGGGATGGGATCGTTATGTTCGCAGCTTAGGAGTCACGCAATACAGCAGTGCGGCGATACCAAACACGCGGAGTCACGCGCCCTCTCGATTCTGTGTCCTGCGAGAAAGCTAAATGGCTGAGGGTTTGTTGGCCGGCAAGTCGGGATCAGCCGCAACCGGCAGCCGAACTGTGACGCGAAGTCCCGACCTGCCGACGCCTGTGATGTTCTCCAGCGCGATGGAGCCTCCCAGCTCATCGACGACGCGCTTCACGATCGACATGCCAAGGCCGGTGCCTTCTGCCTCTTCGCGAGCCCCGCGAAAAAACGGTTCGAAAATTCGATCCATGTCGCCCGGTGCGATGCCGGGTCCGCTGTCCTCGATCTGCAGGATCGCCGCGCCGTCCTGCCGGTAAACCCCGATGTCCACGGTTCCGCCTTCAGGCGTGTAGCGGAGCGCGTTATCGAGCAAATTGCGGATCATCGCCACCAGCATGACCGGCTCGCCTCGGACGGCAAGCGGTTCGACCAGTTCGAAACCGAGATCGATGCAGCGATTGAGCGCCTGGGGCATGAGATCGGCCGCGGCCTCCTTAGTCGCGCGGTCCAGCGCGACCAGCGGTATCTCACCCCGCTCGCAGGCATGGGCCTCATGCCGCGCCAGCGCAAGCAATTGCTCGAGCAGGTGCTTGGTGCGGCGCATGCCTTGCTTGAGCGCGATGAGCCGATCCTGCGCCGCCTTAGGAAGGTCGACCGGGTCGAGGTTTTCAGCCTGCAGGCTGAGCGCGGTGATCGGCGTGCGCAGCTCATGCGCGGCGTCGGCGACGAAGCGTCGCTGCTGATCCATCATCGACCGCATTCGCGCCAATAGTCCGTTGATCGAGGCAATGAATGGATGCAGCTCACTTGGCATATCCTTCAGCGGCAACGGGGTCATGTCATCGGCGCGCCTGGCGTCGAGGTCGCCGGCGAGCCGGACTATCGGACGCAGCGACTGCGCAATGAGGAGGCTCGTGACCAGCATCAGGCAAGGTATCAGCGCGGCGATCGGAACGAGCGTGCGCAGCGCCATGCCGCGCGCAGTCTCGTTGCGAACGGCGGTCGGTTGTGCCACGGCAAACCGACTTCCGTCCGCTCGAGTGCCCAACAGCACCCGGATCGGCTGGCCGGCTCGGGTTGCGACATCGAGGCCGTCGTGAAAGCTCCAGAGTTGACGGTCGTCGGCTGAACCGTGCGGCGCCTTCCCCAATTCGATGAGCCAGACCTCTGTGTCCTCTTCGACGCCATGGAGAGGTTGGCCGCCGCTAAAGCTGCCGGTCTGAGCAATGCTGGCAATCTGGATCAGGATCGAGTCCTGCAGCTCGATGGCTTCGTTGAATGCCCAGCGGTAGGCGAACGTGCCGCCGATGGCGCCGGTGAGGATGATGATTGCGGTCAGCCCGATGAAGAGACGTCCGCGCAACGACCTTGTCATGACGGACGGTCCACCATCCATCCGACCCCGCGCACGTTGCGGATCGCCGCGGCTCCAAGCTTCTTGCGGACCGTGTGGATCAGAAACTCGATGGCGTTGCTCTCGACCTCCTCGTTCCAGCCATAGATCTGCCGTTCGAGCTCGCTGCGCGACAGGATCGTGCCCGGCCGTGCCAGCAGCGCCTGCAGCAGCGCGAACTCACGTGCCGTAAGCTGCGATGTCTGGCCGAGAAGCGAGGCTTCCCGGGTCGCGGGGTCGAGGCTCAGCTTTCCGTTGGTCAAGAGCGCCGACGCGCCGCTGCCCTCTCGGCGAAGCACGGCGCGCATTCGCGCCAGCAATTCGCGAATTTCGAACGGCTTGACCAGATAATCGTCGGCGCCGAGATCGAGCCCCTCAATCCTGTCGTCGACCCCATCCCGCGCGGTCACGATGATGACGGGCAGCCTGCGGCCAAGCGCGCGCAGCCGCCGCAACACGTCCCGGCCGTCGACCATCGGCAGGCCGAGATCGAGCAGCGCGAGCTCGTAGGCCTCGTTTTCCGCCGCATGGATCGCAGTGGCGCCATCCGTCACCCAGTCGACGGCATAGGCGGCATCCTTGAGCGCCTGTTCGACGGCCGCACCGATCATCCTGTCGTCCTCGATCACCAGAACTCGCATCCTCGATTCCCGTGGAGATGCCGGAAGTAGGCCGGTCTCGTTTCTTTCCCCCCTGACTTAGCGCAGACTTAGCCCGGATTTCTCACAGAGTTAAGCGCATCGGGGCTCCGAATCAGCGAAAGTTGTTTTGCGAGAACGACTTCTTGATGATTCGAGGAGAGCCCCGATGCAGACAGAGTGTATCCCGGATATTTTT
>JAQGKC010000034.1 GCA_028290305.1 Bradyrhizobium sp. | reverse complement strand
ACTGATCGTGATGCTGTCGTCGGCGCGAGAAGCTTGCAGGCCAAACTCGTCAAGGGAGCGGCCCTGAAGGTCTACAAGGGCGCCCCTCCCGGTCTGTGCACGACGCTCAGGGACCAGGTCAGCGAGGACTTGTTCGCGTTTTGCAAAGTCTGAGTGCCACGCATGCGCAACTTCGGTTCGTGCGAGACGGGCTCGCTACGCACTTCGCGCAGGGATCCAGCAAAACCTTACGGACGTCGAAGCGTAGGCCTTTCTCGGGTACGAACGGGCCGGGGCGCGATAGCCGTACAGCTGCCCGGCCTCGACACCAACACGAACGCATGCCAGTAGTGGTATGTGCGTTGCGTACGAGGATCGAGAGCAATCACTCCGGACGGACGAGTGTCGTCCGCGCGGTTGAAGAGAAGCAGCTCCACGGCGCTGGCGTGCTTCGAGAACACGCCTGAAGTTCGCACCATCCGCAACGAGCGAGGCGCCGAGTGGAAAGGTCTTTCCGGGTTCGATCGCGCGCGCTACCCTACACGACTTCGTCGGCGACAGGGTTCGATAGCGTGCCGATACTCTCGATCTCCGCCTCGAATACGTCGCCGGGTTGCATGAATAGTTTGGGATTGCGCGAGGCGCCAATCCCGCCAGGCGTGCCAGTGATGATCACATCTCCCGGCTCGAGCGTCATCGTCGTGCTCAGCATTGCGATCAGCGTCGCAACGTTGAAGATCAGAAAACAGGTGTTTGAGTCCTGCACCTTCTGCCCGTTGAGTCGACCCTGGATCCGCAAACCCTCAGCGCCCGGCGGCAGCGCCTCAGGAGTGACGAGCCATGGCCCAAAGGCCCCAGTCCGGTCGAAGTTCTTGCCGACCGTCCATTGCGGCGTGCGAATCTGATAGTCGCGTAAGGTCGCGTCGTTGAAGATCGAGTAGCCGGCAACGTGGTCCAGCGCCGCAGCCTTCGCGATTCGCCGCCCGCCGAGGCCGATCACGACGGCCAGCTCGGCCTCGTAATCGAGCTTGTCCGATTCCGGAGGGCGCGCAATTGCAGCTCCATGACCGATCAAGCTGGTCGCAAAACGCGCGAAGATCTCTGGGTAATCTGGCCTCTTCAGGCCAACCTCGTTCAGGTGGTCGTCGTAGTTGAGTCCGACGCAGAGTATCTTTGGAGGACGCGCGACCGGCGGTAACAGCGACACCGCGCGTACGTCGACGACCGGCTCCTCGAGCAGGCGGCGCCCGATATCGGACAGATCCGCGCTCGACATGACCAGTGTTGATAGGTCGCCCGGGTAGCGGGTCTTGTCGGATGTCAGGCCCCGGAAGCCGTTTCCGTCGTTGACGGCGATACCCTGTCGTCCGCCCATTTCGAAACTAATGAAGCGCACAATTCTATCTCCCGTCGTCAGCGGAACAGGTTTGTAAGGGCGAGGTCGATTATCTGAGCGCCGCGCCCATCGATGACCGCCTTAATAGCCCACAGGCTGAAGCCTTTCACCTGCTCCGCCTCGATCCGCGGCGGCATCGCGAGCTCCTGACGCGCGCACACGACATCGATGAGCGCCGGGCCGTCGTGTGCCAAAACCTCACGCATGGCATTGCCGAGGTCAGCCGCGTCTTCAACCCGCCGCGCGAGCAGTCCGGCGCCTCGCGCTCCCGTTAGCCCTGCCACGGCGCGAGGAACGTTGTGAGTGCCGCGTTCACCGCTGAAGGCTGCTCCTCTTGCGGCAGGTGGCCGGCAAGCGCGATGGGCGCGGTCGTGAGATCCTCGGCGAAGCCACGCCAGATCTCGGCCATGTCGACCATCTTTGCTGCCTCAAACTCGCTTCCCCAAAGAGCCAGCGTGGGGCAGCGAAGTTTGACGTCGTTGTCCTCTTGATCCTGCGCGACATCCTCACGCCAGGCCCGGTAGTCCTCAAACGCGCCGCGCAGGCCACCCGGCTGCGCGTAGGCACGGACATAGGTGGCGATATCGGCCTCGGTAAAGGTCTCCGGGTTGTAGGCCCAACCCGTCAGGATATGACGGAGCCAGAGCTCTTCGCGGCCGTGGATGAGCGCCTCGGGAAGGTCGCGGACGCCTTGGAAGAGAAAGAACCAGGCGGCCTGCGCGCTCGCGGCGTTCATGTTCCCGAAAAGCACCCGCGTCGGGATGTTGTCGAGCGCCGCGAAGCGGGCCACAACATCGGGATGATCTTTGGCGAGCCGCAGGCCAACGCGTGCGCCGCGATCATGGCCAACAATCGCCGCGCGTTCGATGCCGAGGCTCGCCATCAGGGCCCGAATGTCGTTTGCCATGGTGCGTTTGTCGTAGCCGCCAGGGGGCTTATCCGTCGCACCGTAACCACGCAGGTCCGGCATGATCAGCCGATGCCGCTTCCGCAACGCCTCGATCTGATGCCGCCAGGCATACCAGGTCTCCGGGAAGCCGTGCAGTAGGATCACCGGCGGCCCGGCACCAGCCTCCGCGTAGTGCATCTTGATGCCATTCACCGCGCGTCGATGGTGTACAACGGATTCCGTGGTCATGATTGGTTAAATCCTCTCGGCATCGACTGGCCGCGCGGGGCTTGCTTGTTACAACACCGCCACGACCGATCGTAGGTGAATGGATTGCCTCGCCGCATCCCCCGATTGGGTTATCAGGAAAATCCGACTTCGCTGCACGCGCTCGTCAACGGCGGAACCGTCCGGCACCCCTTCTAACGCACCGCCTTGCGCGTGCGGTTGACGGACTCGACGGTGGTCGCTGGCGCGCCATTGCCCGCGCTCAACTCGATCGATCAGCTCGAAACCCTCTCTGATGTGCCACTTGAGCAGCAGGCGGCGTGCGCGCCGTACGTCACACCGGATTTGCCCGGAATCCGCGCCCGTGAGATTGCGTCGGACCTGACCGAGCAGTAACACTTGGTTCACATGTCTCTCAAGAGCCCAATTCGCGTGCCGTGGGGAGTGCGACGAGTCGTCATCGCCCCGCAGCCAAAAGGCGCTGTATGCGACATTGATTTCCGAACGGAACGGAGGATCGGTTACGCAGCCCTCTGTGTCCTGAATGCCGACTGGAATGCCATGTGCCGTCATGTCAGATTCCTCGTCCCGTTGCCGCGTCGACTTCCGCCCTGCGAGCGAATACGACCAGACTAACGCTAGGTCGCGATTTTGTCGTGAATTGAAGGTACATTTTTTAGTAGAGACTTGGTGTTGCCCGGTAGTTTTTCCGTGGGCGGCGCAACCGGGCGTTACTTTCCGTAGACCGAGGCCTTGCCTCCCCGACCAGGCGCTATCCCCGTCGCCCGAAGGCCCCATCTCCGTCTAGGCTCTCCCTCATGCCCCTCCCCCGATGCCTATCGCTTCGCTCCAGATGAAGCACCTACTTCACCGGGCGGCTCCCTAGCTCCATTTCACGTTAGCTCGCCTCGGGACGACTCAGTTCCTCGAGCAGGAAAATGAATGACTCATACGGCCGCCCGGTCGCGTGCCGAAGACCCATCTCACAGGTTCGGTTCGCCGAGAGATAGGCGTCGCAGGGCTGAGCATCCAGCACCGCTCGAACCTCCCGCGTCGCTGAAACGACCAGCTGGGGATGCAATAGCCCTCGGTCGCCGGCAGTGCCGCAACAGGTTGTACCAATCGGGACCTCGACTTCGTCAGCCAGGCGGCCCGCAATCTGTTTGAGCGCGCCCGCCAGACCGAGGTGCGTCGTCGAGCACGTCGGATGCACAGCAACCCGCCGGAGCGTATGCGAGATTGTCAGGTTCGGCAGAAGATCACGACACCACGCGATCGAGTCGATGATCTCGAGGCTCTCGTACTGCTCTCTTCGCTCTCCTTCGAGCTGTGTCGCGATATCCTCTTTGAGACCAAGACTGCACGAGGCGGCGTCGACGACGATGGGAAGAGCTCCTCTATCGCTCCAGCGCCACAGCGCAGCGGCAACGGCTCGAGCCATGTACTTGTGCCCTTGGCCGTAGGCTTTCGATTTCCACGGCGTCGAGCAACACAGGCCAGCGACATCCGGCGGAATCCACAGCGGCTTACCAGCGCGTCCGGACAAAGAGACAAAGGTTTCCGCAAGTGAGGGAGAGGCCGGCCCGGCGGGATCGCGACCGAACATGCGGTTGATGCATGCGCAGAAATAGACTGCCGCGGCACCGTGCTTATCAGTTTCGGGCAGGCCGGAAGCGGCCCGTGGCATTGGCCCGGGCACTGCGGGCACGAGGTCCGAGCTGACAACACTCCGCGCGGCAGCGGTAAGAGCCGTAAGCGGCTTCACCCCAAACACCGAGGAGAACGCATGCGCTCCCCATAGGCTCACGCGCGACAAGCGTTCGACTGTTTTCCAGTGCTGCGCGAGGCGCAGCGCCACGGCCTCCGCGGCAGGGCTGTTCTCGCGCGCTCTGAACTCTTTGATCAACGCCCCGGTGTTGATTCCGATCGGACAAGGAATGGCGCACGTGCCGTCGCCCGCGCAGGTCTCGATCCCGTCGTACTGATACTCCCGTTGGAGTTGCGCCAGCATGGCGGAGTCACTCTTCTGGCGCGACATCTCCCGCCGCAGAGCGATCCGTTGACGCGGAGTCATGGTGACATTGCGGCTCGGGCAGACAGGTTCGCAGAATCCGCACTCGATGCATTGTGAGGAACCCGTAACCCCTTCGATTTGCGGGAAGGACTTCAGATTCTCCAGGTGAAGGTTGGGATTACTCGTCAGGATCACATCCGGTGCCAGAATCCCGTGGGGATCGGCGAGCCGTTTTATGCACCACATCATGGCGGTGGCCTTCTCGCCCCATTCTGATGCGACGAACGGCGCCATGTTCCGGCCGGTTCCGTGCTCGGCTTTCAGAGAGCCATCATGTTTCTTGACGACGAGATCCACGAGCTCGGTGATGAAAGCCGCGTACCGGGACCGTCCGTCGGTGCCACCGAGATCCGCGACGAGAGTGAAATGAAGGTTCCCGTGAGCTGCATGTCCCGCGACACCGGGAATGAACCCATGCTTGGCAAGCAGTTCCTGTACGTCGTGCGCACCCTGTGCCAAACACTCCCGCGGAAAACAGACGTCCTCTGTGATGAGCGTCGAGCCTTCCGGGCGATTCTTGCCGACCAAACCCAGAAGTCCCTCCCGGACGTGCCAGGCGAGCTCGATCGCCTCGGCGACGCTCGTGAACTCGACCGGCCTGATCAGCCTGGCGGCACTCACGAGCTCAAGGACCTGGTGTTGTGTTGCTTCGAGCGAGTCCGAGTCCCCGGCGCCGATCTCGACGAGCAAGGCAGCCGCTTTGGGGTCGAGGGTTCTCCAGTAGCAGGGCGTTTCCGCAAAGGCCTGACCGGCCGCGGTCAGCGCAGGAGCGACCATCAGCTCGACGGCGGAGGCACCGAGACCGACGAGGCCAGGAACAAGGGCGATCGCTTCGTCGATCGTGGGGACTGGAATCCATGCCACGCTCGTCACGCGGGGTGCTGGAACCGTCTCTAGTACCGCTTCAGCGATGAACGCGAGTGTGCCCTCCGAGCCGACGAGGAGGCGTCGAAAAATCGTGAGGGGCGTTTCACCGTCGAGAAGTGCACAGAGCCGCAATCCGTGCGTGTTCCTGATCGCGTACTTGCGACGCACACGATCCGCCAGCACCGGATCTGCCAGAAGCTCTCTTCGCAGCTCGAGCAAGCCTTGCGCAAGCTGCGGCTCTGCCAGAGCAAACTCTTTTTCCGCATCGGGTCTCGACGTATCAACTACGGCGCCGGATGGCGTTACGAACGTGAGCGCTGAGACGGTATGGTAGGCATCTTTCTGCACGGTGCACCGCATGCCACCGGAGTTGTTCGCAATCACGCCTCCGATCGTGCAGGCATGCGAGCTGGCGGGATCCGGTCCCAGACGGCGACCGTGCCGCTGCAGCAGTGAGTTGATGTGGCCGAGGATCATCCCGGGGCGTGCCCGCACGCGTCGGCCGTCATCTTCCACTTTACCGCCATACCAGTGACGGCGCACATCGATCAGAATGTCGTCGGATTGCGATTGACCGTTGAGACTCGTGCCCGCCGCCCGAAACGTCGCATGCCGCCCGGTCTCACGGCAATAGCGGAAGAGCTTGACGATGTCATCGGTCGTTCGAGGCAACACGACAACTTGAGGGACGAGCCGATACGGGCTCGCATCGGAGGCATACCGTACGAGATCGATTGCTCTGTGGAGGACGTTCTCTTTTCCCAGGAGGGCGATGAGATCGGACTTCAGGTCACGTGGTGTCCCGTCGACCAGAGACGCGGGGACTGCATCGCTTGTTGGTGGCCCGTCGAACCGTCCTATGCGCGCAGGGTTCGCGGAAAATAGCTTTTTAATCATCGCAGCGCCCTCGACAGCCGTCCGCTTCCGCGCAAGCGTCAGGGCGACTGCCACTGCAGATCAGCAGTGCTGCCAGCCCAGTCACTTGAACGGAACATCGTTGATCGTAAAGCTCACCTCGATGTTATTGCGCGTTGCGTTGGAATAAGGGCAGGTTTCATGCGCCTTCTCCACCAGAGCTTCCGCTGCCGCCTGGTCGAGTCCGGGAAGCGAGACCACCATCGCGACCTTCAGCCCGAATCCTCCGCCACCGCGCCGACCGATGCCGACAGTGGCGGTTACAGCGGCGTCGCCGGGAAATGACGCCTTGGCTCGAACGGCAGTGAACTTGAGGGCGTTCAGAAAGCAGGCCGCATAGGCTGCCGCGAAAAGCTGTTCGGGATTATTCCCGTCACCACCCGCGCCTCCGAGTTCCTTTGGCGTGGTCAGCTTCAGGTCCAAACCACCATCGAGCGTCGCGACGCGACCATCGCGCCCACCCGTCGCGTGGGCGGAAGTTTCATAGAGTGCAGTGATTGTCATGACGACGAATCCTCTGACTGTCGAGTCGTGCTGTGAATAAGCCTGCGCGCGGCTTCGCCGCTACGGCATCAGGTCGGGCCAGTGTTACGCAATGAAGATCGACCGTTGCCGCCTAATTACTCACGAACGTCTGTTCGCCTAAATCGCTCAGTGCTCTAGAGGCCGCCATGGGCATTATTTCCCGTCCAGAGCGCGGCTTGCCGCCTCTTCGATCAGGGCTGCAACCTCCAACGGCCGCGACTCATAGATGGAGTGGCTCGCGCCCTCCACTTCGATGGTGTGGCTGTGGGCACGCTCCGCATACATCCGCTCGAGATCCGGGTTGATGATGCGATCCGCCTTGGCAACTGCGTACCAGCTGGGCTTGTCTTTCCAGGCGGGTTTGGCGGCCGGTGTCGTGAAAACCGCCGCCGCCGTGAGCCCCTGCGCGTTGGCCTCGAATTGCGCCTGCTCTTTGGGCAGATCCGCAGCAAAGTCCGCTTGGTAAAAAGCAGGGTCCAGGTAGGTATATCCGTCGTCGGTTTTCTTGATGGCCTTGGTAGCACTGGGGAAGCGCTTGCCATTCGCAGCCTCGGTCTCCCCCTGGCCCAGCGCGTGTGCTGCGATATACACAAGCCCTACCACGTGCGAGTCATTGCCGGCTTCTGTGATAATCGCGCCACCATAACTGTGGCCAACGAGGATAGTCGGTCCATCTTGCATCGCCAGCACCCTGTTGACCGCCGAGACATCCTCGCTCACTGACGTAAGCGGATGCTGGGCGACTGACACGTGATAACCGTCTCTTACGAGAATGTCGTAGACAGGTTTCCACCCTGCCCCACTGACAAATGCCCCATGAACGAGGACGATGTTATGAACTGCCGCCGCCTGTGCCTGGGTAGTCACGCCGAACGCTGTCACGAGCAAGGATGCGGCAGCGGAAAAGGAGCGTCCTGTCAGAAGCTTCATGTAAAGATTTCGTCTCACTTGGATCGCGCGTGTCGGGCCTGATCGAAACAATAGCCAACGGCGCCCGCTCTCCGCGTCACGACATGCAGGGACGCTTTGCTACCACTTTTGGGTAATGGCGGTGGCATGTAACCGTGAAGGCACGTTCTGGATGTCAACGCCAAGCGGCATTCGTCGCCTGAGAGACCCGGCGCGCCTCCTGCGCCATGGATTGGCTGACGAGGCTTCGGCGGACGTCTTTTTGCCCACCGATGGCCTGACGGGATCCGCGAGCCTTGAAGGTCGGGACGGCAACGTCTGGCTCGGGACCTCCGGAGGATTGGAAAGGTTTCGCGAGTCGCGCCTTATCAGAGTCGGGCTCGGGCTTGCTGCTGATGCGAGTGGTTTCGCCTTGGCGGCCGGCGACGAGGGTGCGGTGTGGGTCGGCGAATATTCGCAGAATGGTGCTTTCAAGGTCACGGCGGGGTCAACCGTCGAGCCGGTGCCCGGAGGCACTCGCCAACGCGTTCCGCCATTCGCAGGCGTCGGTCATCGAGACGGTGCTCGACTATGCCCAGGATCGCCTGCGCATCCTCGTCCGTGATAACGGCTGCGGAATCGATCCGGAGGTTCTGCGCTCCGGCGCCGGGACGGTCACTAGGGACTGTCCGGGATGCGCGAACGGTCCGAGAAAATCGGCGCCCGGCTGAAAGTCCTGAGTGCCGCAGGGGCGGGAACGGAGATTGACTTGACCGTCCCGGCCGGCGCAGCCTTCCAACACGCCGCCAAGGGCGGCTCGATAGACTGGCTGGCCAGATTCTATTCGCGCAGCGAGAAACCATGACCGACCTCACTCGCATCCGCAT
>JAQGKC010000028.1 GCA_028290305.1 Bradyrhizobium sp. | reverse complement strand
GAACTCGGCCGTTAAACTCCTCAGCGCCAATGGTACTATGGCTTAAGCCCTGGGAGAGTAGGTCGCTGCCAGGCCTGCCAAGGACAAAGCAATTCCTCTTTACGTGTCATGATCGAACAAAACGCCGCTTCTCTTCGGAGGAGCGGCGTTTTTTCGTTTGGCGTCCCGTTTGCTGGCCGCCGTTGAACTCGGATGCGTCAAACCATGGCGATCTTCGGCCATGTTTGGCGTCCAGCATTTTTCCGAGTTCATGACCCGTTCATTTCAAAATTCGTACGCAGTCCTGCCCTAAGTTCCAAGCGGCCCCCAACCGAGGAGACTCCCATGCGTGAGTTCGTTCGTCCCGTCGCCACCGCCTTGAGCATCGCCTGTCTCGCGGCCTCGATGGCCATCGTGTCCAACAGCGACGCGCTGGCACAGGCCAAGCAGCAGATGGCGCCGGCGCAGGCCGCGCCGGCGCAGGAAGCCCCCGTGAAGCAGATCGCGCTGACTGAAAAGCAGATCCAGAACGTGCTCGCGGCGAGCAAGGACATGGATGCAATCACCGAAAAGCTGCCGGAAGACGCCAAGCCGGATCCCAAGGTCACGGCACAGCTCGATGCCGTGGCGAAGAAAAACGGTTTCGCCAGTTTCGACGACTACAACAACGTCACCGACAATATCGGCCTGGTGATTTCGGGCTTCGATCCGGCGACCAAGAAATATGTCGGCAACGAAGCCGTGATCAAGGCGCAGATCGCCCAGGTTCAGGCCGACAAGAAAATGTCCGCCAAGGACAAGAAAGACGCGCTCACCGACCTCAACGAGGCGCTGAAGTCGCCGGCACCGCCGGTCGAAAACAAGGGCAACATCGACCTTGTGGCAAAGTACTACGACAAGCTCGCCGCCACGATGAGCGGCGGCGACCAATAAGTTTCCATGTTCCGCCCGTCGTCACACCGTGACAGGCGGGCCGATGTTTAGTTTCCTTGTTCCGGGACACGCCTCTTTGCGTGGACCCGGAATCCCGAGATGAATGTCCTGTCGAGATTCCGGGTTCGCGCTTACGCGCCCCGGAATGACTGGCGCTATGCCGCCACTTGGCGGGGACGCGCAACGCAGAAACGGCGTCCTCATGCCGGATGCCGGCCGGCTTGCCGCGGCAGCAGGGCGACCAAGAGGATGATCAGCACGGTCAACGCCATTGACGCCGTGTATCGGCTGAGCGCAAGTCCGCCGTGGTCGAGGGGCTTGTCCAGGAAGTCGCCGACGGTAGCACCCAACGGTCGCGTGAGCACGAAGGCGGCCCAGAACAAACCGGTGCGTGAGATCGCCGTGCGGCAGTATAGGGCAGCAACGATTGCGAGGCCGATGGCAAAGACCAGGGCGCCACCGCGATATCCCAGTCCGGTGGAGTCGGCCATCCAGTCACCAAGCGCGGTTCCAAGCGTTTGCGAGAACATGATCGTAGCCCAATAGAACATCTCAGCTTCTTTAGATCTGATCGTATCGGTGGAAACCGATCCCATCGACCGGTGCCAGAGGCCAAGGGAGAGCACCAGCAATACGGCAAGCAGCGTCGAACCTCCGAGGTAACCAATGCCAAGAGAGCGATCGACCAAATCGGCGAGCGTGGTGCCCGCAGTTGTCGTTGCGACGATAGCTGTCCAATAGAGAAAAGGGTGAAAGCGATTCGTTGCGATTTGGAGACCGACGGCAACGACAAGAATGGCCGTAAAAATCGCTGTTCCGACTAGATATCCAAGGTTCATCGACATGGTGACCGCATCACCGCCCGTCTCGCCCAGGGTGGTTGCAAGGATCTTCACGATCCAGAAAGCCAGCGTGACCTCGGGTACTTTGCTGCGATTGTCGGAAAAGTTGTTTATGGTTTGCATTCTAAGGCTAGCCTCGTTGTCCAGTGCCGGGCGAGTACCGCAACACTGTGTTGGTTATCGTGGACCAGGGTGCAAAAGTTCATAGGGCGCCCAGCTTTCATTCAACTCCCGTCCATGATCGCGAGAAGATCGCTCAGCGATTGCTTGCAATTGGCGGCATCGGGTGCGCTGGCGCGGAGCGCCGCAAGCGCGCGGTCGATTGCCTTATCAACCTTGTGCCAATCGGTTGCCGCCCTCGGCTTCAGGCCCGCTTCCGCCTCGTCCCATGATGTCTCCAAATCCTTGATGCGTGTCTTTGCGCCGGTAAGGTCGCCTTTGTCGACGAGAGCCACCGTGTCGGTGACGATGGTCCGAAACGGCGACAGGTCGCCCAGTTTTGATGACATCGCCGCTTCAGCTGATGTCACGGTGAAGGTCGAGCGGAACTGTGCAGGATGAGTAAGCCCTGCAAACGCACTCAACAGGCCTCCGATCAAGATCAATTTTCGCGCAGTCATGCTTTTTCTCCTTTGAAGTTTGGTTTGCACGAGGCCCGCGCAAACGCGTTTTGAAGGTCGATGAATCCGGTTCATGTGGTTTTGCATGCGCTTTCGCGAGCCTGAACGCGCCGTGCATCGAAGCTGATGAACGCCACCAGCGCGACGATAACGATGAGGAAGGCGATGCTGGTGTAGACGGTTCCCAGGCCGAGGCCGCCATAGGTGCGTGCCTGGGACAAGAAATCACCGAGCGAGGCACCAAGCGGGCGAGTCAGGATGTAGGCCAGCCAAAAGGAAAGAACGGCGTTTGCGCCGAAATAGTAAGCCGTACCGATGGCGGCGATCAGTGCGCCAAACACGACTACTCCGACGTTGAATCCGAGGCCAAGCGCTTCTGTCGCCAGATCCCCCGCGGCAGTGCCAAGTGCAAACGTAAAAAGAATTGCAGTCCAATAGAACAGTTCGCGCCGGGTGGTGATGATGGTGTGGATGGAAAGCGTGTGCTCGGTGCGGTACCAGATCGCGAATGTAGCGGTCAAAGCTGCTGCGAATGCAGCGGTACTCGCGTAAAGACTGATGCCGAGCCCATCCGTCAGTGCATCGGTAATCTGGGTCCCGACGATGCTCACCAGGACGACCGTCAGCCAATAAATCCACGGCACATAGCGTCGTGTCCACAATTGCAGCAGCAAGGTTGCGAGCAAGAGAGCGACGGTGATCGCGCCCGTAGCGGCGGTACCGAGTCCGACATGCACGGCCAAATAATCTGCGCCCGTCTCGCCGACGGTGGTGGACATGATCTTGATGATCCAAAAGGTAAGTGTGACCTCCGGGACCTTGTTGAGCATGTTGTAGGTGCGTTGGTTCACAGCGACGATCATGAGATGTCCTTCCGGAACTGTGCTGTCATTCGGTGACGGGTGAAAAGTCTTCAAATGCCGTCACGCAGACGCCCTTGCCAGCCGCTCCTTAGCCTCGACTTAGGGCGAACGTTTTTTGTCCGTCTTCTTGTGGTGCTGGAGGATCATTTGGGTGTCGCGGCCCGGGCGTCCGCTAAGGCGGCGCTAAGTCTCAACGTGAATAGAATTTAAGGACTGAACAAAACGCCGGGAGGATTGCGACATGTCCCCGATCGATGCTGACGACCTGCGCCGCCGCAGTTCTGTTCTCGGCGAGCGTCCTGGTCCCGGCCGCCGCGGTTTCGACCAACAAGGCGGTCGCAGTTCCCTATGCCACGTTTTCACTGGCTGCCGCTGTTGCCGCAGCGGAGAAACACGTCCACGGCAATGCCGTCCGCGCCGACTACGAAAAACAAAAGGATGGGCAATGGGTCTATGAAATCGAGGTACGCAGCGGGCCAAAGGTTTTCGACGTGAAACTTGATGTCGAGAAGGGTACAGTTATTGCGACGACTGAAGACAACAGGGATGCCGACGACGGAGATGACGAGGCGGACTGACATGTCTTCAGGCAAGATTACTGCGGCGGATATTCTGTTCGCTGCCCGGCCGGCAGGGTGAACGATGCGCGTTTTGCTCATCGAGGACGACCGCATGATCGGAGCAGCCGTGGTGCAGGCGCTGAAGGACGCCGCTTATGCCGTCGATTGGGTTACCGATGGTCAAACGGCGATTGATGCCGTTGTGCTTGAGAGCTATGACGTGGCACTTCTCGATCTTGGCTTGCCGGGAAAAGATGGGCGAGATGTCCTGCGCCACTTCCGCGGCATGGGCCGTCAACTTCCGGTAATCATCGTGACGGCGCGCGACGGTATCGACAACCGGATCGATGGCCTCGATCTCGGCGCCGATGACTATCTGGTCAAACCATTCGAGATTCGGGAATTGCTGGCGCGGATGCGCGCCGTGCTTCGGCGTCCAGGCAGCGGCGTAACGGCGGTCCTGAGCAACGGTATCATCAGCCTTAATCCGGCAACGCACGAGGTGATGCATCGCGGTGAAACTTCCCGCCTGACGGCACGCGAACTTGCGTTGTTACAAGCGCTTTTGGCCCGCCCCGGCAGCATCCTCTCTCGCAGCGATCTGGAGAGCCATATTTACGGCTGGAATGAAGAGGTGGAAAGCAACGCGGTGGAATTTCTCATTCATGCGGTGCGCAAGAAGATAGGCGCGACTGCGATACGCAATGTGAGAGGGGTCGGCTGGATGGTCGACCGCGCGCCGTGATCGGATCCTTGCAAGGCCGCTTGCTCGTCAGTTTGACTGCCATGATCCTTGTCGCGGGCCTGACCGCGGGCATTTTTGCGTTTCGGTGGTCCTTCGATGAAGCGATCGAACTCCAGGACTCCATTCTTCTGCAGGTCGGCGCTGTTGCGGGGAATATCCGTATGCCCTCGCAGGCGCACACCGGCGACAAACTGGAGCCGGAAGCGCAGGTTGTGATCGAAGAACTCAACGAGGCCGCGGACAAGGATTCGTTGCGGGCCTTGCCGGACGGACTGCACGTTGTTTCGCGCGCGCGTGCGGCTTGGCGCATTCTCATCCAGACGCGTCCGGACGGCGGCCGCGTCTTGATCGGACAGCCGGTTTCCATTCGCAACAAGATCGCTCGGGACAGCGCTCTTCATACCGTTGTCCCCCTGATTGCACTTATTCCCTTTCTGATGCTGGTGGTGGCGACCGTTGTCCGCCGGACGATCCGTCCTGTGTCGCAATTGGCCGCGCAACTCGACACCCGAGAGATCGATGATCTTGCCACCCTTCCTTTGGGCGGAACGCCAAGCGAACTGCACCCATTCATTACCTCTATCAATCACCTGCTGGAGCGGGTGCAGACCCTGATCGACCAGCAGCGGCGCTTTATCGCGGACGCAGCCCACGAGCTTCGAACGCCAATCACGGCAATGAGTCTTCAGGCTGAAAACTTGAGCCACGTCGAGCTTCCGCCGGACAGCCGCGGCCGGCTTTCCGTGCTCATAACCGGCGCTCGCCGGACGGCTCACCTGCTGGATCAATTGCTCGCGCTTGCGCGCTATGACGCGGGTCGCGCGCCACAGGCGCCGGTGACGGCCCTGGACCATTGTACGAAAGAAGTTGTCTCTGATCTGATGCCCAGGGCTATGGAGCGCGGCATTGATCTCGGATTTGAGATCATCGAACCATTGCTGGTGCGGGGCGAGCCTGTGATGCTGGCGTCTGTTGTCCGCAATCTGCTCGAGAACGCTCTGCGCCATACTCCGGGGGGTGGCCGCATTGATATCGGAATTTATCGCGACGGTGAGCAGGTTATTTTGCAAATCGAGGACACCGGGCCCGGCATTTCGCCGGCCGATCTCAAACGAGTATTCGAACCGTTCGTTCGCGGAAGCGATCCGGCCGATGGAGGCACTGGCCTCGGTCTATCCATCGTGAAGCGTATTGTCGAACGGCTTAAGGGCTCGGTCGTCCTGGAGAATGTACCGAAGTCCGGTCTACGCGCGACCGTCAGTCTACCTTCGTTAGGCATTCACGCCCTAGCCGACGATGCGGCAACTGCGACGCAGCCACGTGGAATGGTCGCCTCATCCTGAGCGGCGTTTGCGCCGTCACAAGGTTACCGCGACGCTCGCTTTCGTACGTCGTGATTTGAGACGCACACAAGGGTGCGTCTCTCATCATGAGGCAGATGTTTTTACTCCGCCGCTTGCCGGTGGGCGCGCGCGAGCCGGATCAGCGAATCGTCCTCCACGGTCCGAATCGGCGTGAAGTCGCGATGCGCGATGTATTCCGGCCGGGTCGGCTTGCGGATATAGTTCGAGACCGCGTTGAGCGTGAGATAAACGATCTTGCGTGGATACGGCGTGATGTTGCCGGCCGAGCCGTGCACCAAATTGCCGTGGAACATCAGCATGCCGCCGGCCTTGCCGGTCGGCGCGACAATGCCGCCGTCTTTCACCAGCCGCGTCACAGTTTCCTCGTCCAGCGTCCACAGCGGATATGAGGTGGTCGCAAGGTCGTGCGCCGCCTTGAGGTCGCCGGCATGCTGGCTTTTCGGCACCAGCATCAGCGGTCCATTGATCGGCATCACCTCGTCGAGAAAGATCGCGATGTTCATCGCCCGCGGCTCCGGCATGCCGTCGTCGCGTTTCCAGGTGCCGTAGTCCTGGTGCCACTGCCAGACATCGCCGGTGAAGGCCGATTTGGCGTTGATCTTGTATTGGTGCATGTAGACCTTCTCGCCGAAGATCTGCTCCACCGGATCGATCATGCGCGGATGGGCGCCGAGCAGGCCGAACGCCTCGTTGTAGAGGTGCGCGGCAAAGGCCGTGCGAGGTGCGCCGCTTTTCTCGCGCCACACCTCCGGGCGGTTGGCGTCGTAGATGCCCTCGGCCTCGCGCGCCAGCAGGTCCACTTCCTCGCGGCTGAACAGTTCCGGCAGAAACAGCCAACCTTCGCGATTGAAGTCGTCGATCTGTTGCTGAGTCAGGTTCATGGTGGTTCCTCCTTTGGTTTTTTATACCCCGTCATTCCGGGCTCGCGCTTTCGCGGGCCCCGGAATGACAACTCAAGCGGCTTTATCAGCCGTCTTCAGTCTCTCTTCCGTCATTCGTCCGGCAGTCAATGCGTGCACCAGTGCCGAGTTCTCCGCGGCTTTCGCGTTGCCGGACAGAATATGCGCGGCGATGGTTTCGTGTTCGGCCCAGGCGCTGGTGCGGTAATTCAGCTCAGCCAACACCGTCGCCATCGAGCGGCGCATATGTGGCCATTGCGGCGCGATCATCTCCTCGATCGCGGGATTGCCCGAAAGCCGGTAAATCGCGCTGTGAAAATCCACATCGAGCGCGATCAAATCCGCCAGCGAAGTTTTCTTGTCGATCGCGCGCCCGGCGCACAGCGCCGCCTCGAGATGCGCGCGCCCGGAAGCATCGGTTTTGATCCGCCCGGCCGCGAGCCGTGCTGCCAGCGCGTCGATGGCGCCGCGCACTTCGTAGAGCTGGCGGATGCGCAGGGGATCGAGCTGCGTGACTTCAAAACCCTTGCGGCCGCTTTCGGCGACCAGGCCCTGGCGATGCAAGAGGTGCAGGGCATGACTGACCGGCTGGCGCGAGACGCCGAGCTTTTCCGCGAGTTCATTCTGCCGGATGCGATGCCCCGGCGGTAATGTGCGGTCGGTGATGGCCTGAAGAATCCGCGCATAGACCTGGTCGATCAGGTTGGGGAACGGGTCCAGAGGGATCATGCCACGTGTCCGATTGGAATACGGAATTCCGAATTCGGAAAACTAGCGTGACAGCCGGGCAGGGTCAAGGGTTAAGGACCGTCCCCTTAATCTCCCGCGGTTCGGACCCGCTATCGCCGCGCGTGAAGCAAGTGTAGACCGGATGAGCGCGGGCTTGCCGTTTGCAGGACCAGCACTCGCGTTATGCTCCGGCGATCGGAGGTTCATCATGAGCAACGACGCAGCCGGTTTCATCGGCAGTATACCGCAGCACTACGATCAAGGCCTCGGCCCGATGATCTTTGTCGATTATGCCGCCGACATCGCGCAACGCGTCGCCGCCGGCAATCCGGCGCGGGTGCTCGAGACGGCGGCCGGCACCGGCATCGTTACACGGAAGTTGCGCGACGCGTTGCCCACTGGCGCACGCCTGACGGCGACCGATCTCAATCCGCCGATGCTCGATGTTGCCCGGACCAAGTTTCGAGCCGGCGAGCAGGTCGAGTTCCAGCCTGCCGACGCTGTGGCGCTTCCCTTCGCGGACGGAAGCTTCGATGCAGTGGTGTGCCAGTTCGGCGTAATGTTCTTTCCTGACAAAGCCAAATCGTGTTCCGAGGTCTATCGCGTTCTCGCGCCCGGCGGCCGTTATGTGTTCAGCGTCTGGGATTCACATCGCTACAACCCGTTCGGTCGCATCGCACACGAAACTGCGGGACGCTTTTTTCCTGCCGACCCGCCTCAGTTCTACATCGTGCCGTTCTCCTGCCATCAGATTGATCCGGTCAAGGAGTCCCTGGTCGCGGCGGGTTTCGGCGACATCGGCGTGGCCGTGGTCAGATTGGAAAAAGAGATCCCGGACGCGGCGATTTTCGCGCGGGGGCTGGTCTACGGCAATCCGCTGATCGACCAGGTCCGGACGCGCGGTGGTGTCGAGCCAGAACGTATCGTTGACGCGCTGGAGGAAGCGCTTCGCCGTGAATTCGGCGCCGATCCGGGACGCATGCCGCTTCAGGCGATCTTGTTTTCTGCAACAAAGCGATCGTGACGGCGCTTACGCGCGGCGCTTCTCCCAGTTGGGTCACCCCGCCAAAAACTCCAGCACGATCTCGCAAAACCTTTGCGGCGCCTGTTCGAACATCGGATGCGTGGTGTTGGGAATCATCACCGTCTTCGAATTCGGCACATGCGCGGCGAGCGTATGCAGCACATGCGGCAGCGATCCCTTGGTCTTGGCGCCGCCGATGAACAGTGTTGGCAGCTTGATCGCCTCGGCGTCGGTCCTGGAGAACGGCGGACGCTTGTCGTAGGCCTGCCCGATCAGGGTAAACGCATTGTCGCGCAATTGCTGTTTCGGAGACGCCGGCAAACGCGCCCAGGCGCCGGGGCCTTCGATGGCATCGAAGAAAAACGTCAACCCGCCCTCGACATCGCCGCCCCCGATTTATCGGCCGCGGCGGCGATCCTCGCTGCGAGCGGGGAGGGTCCGGGCGTTGCTGCTGGATCGAGCGTGGCATCGAGTTCGCAGCCGGGTTCGGCGAGGATCAGCCTGCGCAACAGATCCGGCCGCCGCTGCGCGACCCGAAACGACACGTGGCCGCCGCGCGAATGCCCCATCAAACCCACCGGCTCGGTATCCAAGCGCTCGATGAAGCCGATCACGTCGTCAACATGCTGCGCGATCGAATAGGTGTCGCCTACGCCGTCCCAGTGCTCGGGAAAGAAGTGCCGCAGGCTGACCGCGATCACCCGATGTCTTTTTGATAACGGCCCGAGCGCCGCCGACCAGATGCGAAAATCACACAGCGAGCCATGCACGCACACCAGCGGCGGCCCTCGGCCAACGTCGAGATAGGCCATGTCGTATCCGTTGACGTGAAGCGTTTGCATGTGGACTCAGTGGGTTTGGCGGGGGGGAGGGTGGATCCAGCGGTAAACGAGAGCTTACGGCCATGTTGTTGATGCCGGCAAGTTCCCTCGGAATTCGGGTGGATAGCAACTATCTCCAAGCCTAGATTCCTCGAAAGCATAGGATACAAGCTCACACCATGGAGCCAACGATTTGGAGCCAGCCATGACTGAACACAGCTTTGCAATGTTCGACACCGCGATCGGCCGCTGCGGCATCGCATGGGGCCCGCGCGGCATCAATGCGGTGCAATTGCCGATGTCGAATGAGGACAAGACCCGGGCCCGCATCCGCCAGCGCTATGGCGACATCGTGGAAGCGCCGCCGCCTGCCGAGGTGCAAAACGCGATCGACGGGATCGTCGAGTTGCTTGCGGGCAAGCCGAACGATCTTTCCGACGTCGTGCTCGATCTCGACGGGGTTCCGGAGTTTCACCGCGGCGTCTACAACATCGCGCGCACCATCCCGCCGGGCAAGACGATGACCTATGGCGATATCGCCAAACGGCTTGGCGGCGTTGAGCTATCGCGCGATGTCGGCCAGGCGCTCGGACGCAATCCCTGTCCGATCGTGGTGCCCTGCCACCGCGTGCTCGCCGCGGGCGGCAAGCCCGGCGGATTTTCCGCCAATGGCGGCGTCACCACCAAGCTCAAGATGCTCGCGATCGAAGGCGCGGTGGTCAATCACACGCCGAATTTGTTCGACTGAGCTACCCTCGATCGGCCGCCAGATCTGACTCATGAATTTGATGTCTGCATGCGCCGCGAACTCGGCGCACCTCTCCCATGGGAAGAGGTCGGCGCGTAGCGCCGGGTGAGGGGTTACGGCCTAGCGATAGATCATAACCCCTCACGCCAACCCTCTCCCAAAGGGAGAGGGAGCGCGCTTCCGTTGTCGCGATGCCGAAGCAATGCTTCGATCCTAACCCCCAACCGCTTCGCAGGAAAATCCGTCGCCGCGGCGGCGGATCTTTCCGGTCGAGGGCGAGGGAAAATGCGCGGTGCAGCACAGCGTATCGGTGTCGCAATAGCGTTCCAGGAAATTGCGCCGCGTCACGGCGGCCTGCGCCGGATCGACATCGAATTTCGCGGATAGTTCAGGATAATGTGTCTGCAGCGGCGAGTGCATCAGGTCGCCGCTGATGACGGCATCGTCCTTGCCGCGGCCGAACGTGAATGCGACGTGTCCCGGCGTATGGCCCGGTGTCGGCAGGATGCGGACGTGATCGCCAATCTGGAAATCGTCGCGCACGATCTCGGCCTTGTTGGCCTCGACGATGGGCAGCACGCTGTCGCCGAAGGGCGGCACCGGCGTTTTGGC
The DNA here is from genome assembly GCA_028290305.1 of Bradyrhizobium sp. The sequence goes on along the minus strand of JAQGKC010000028.1, from coordinate 26,032 downwards.
ATTTTGCTCGGTCCAGTAATCGAACTCGCCTTTGCCGAACACATAACGTGCGTTCGGAAATGTCGGCACCCAGCGGTCACCTTCCAGCCGCGTGTTCCATCCGACGTGATCGACATGCAGATGCGTGCACATCACGAAATCGATATCGCCGACGGAAAAACCTGCAGCCGCGAGCGCACGCATATAGGCGTCGTCGGTTTTCATATTCCATTTCGGGCGCAGCGGCCGCGGCTTGTCATTACCGATGCAACTGTCGACCAGAATGGTGTGATGCGGTGTCTTCACGATATAGGACTGGAAACACAGGATCAGCACGTCACTGGCGTCGAGCGCGCCGGCCTTTTGCATCCACGACTGGTTTTCAGCCAGCAGAGCCGGTGTCAGGGCAGGCAGCACCTCGAGCGCCGGCAGGAAAGTGGTTTCCTGCTCGATGATGCGATGAATGGTAAAATCGCCGACGGTAAGCTTGAGACTCATGGCAACTTCCTGCGATTACGCTGGCGGCGGCACCGAGATTTTGACTGACGGCCGCGTCAGCATCTTTTCATGGAACGCATCGAGCTTGGGATAGGCTTTACGCCAGTCGCAATCGGGGAAACGAAAATCGGAATAGCCGAGCACGCAGACCAATCCAATCTGCACGATATCGAATGGGCGCGACAGCACGTCGGCCTGCTTCTCGAAGCGCGCCATGCCGTTCCATGCGCGGTTCCAGTGATCGTCCGACCATGCCTGCCACTGCAGTCCCTGCGGTCGCACCATTCGCTCGTAGCGGCACAGCAGCATCGAATCGAGCATGCCCTGCAGCAGCGAATGATCGCTCTTGACCTTCCATCGCGTCGGACCGGACGCCGGAACAAGCTTTCCACCGCCGGCGAGCTCGTCGAGATATTCAACGATCACATAGGAATCAAGGACGACGTCGCCATTGTCGAGGATCAGCGCGGGCAGTTTCTTCAACGGATTGATGTCATGCGAATATTGATCGTTGGGTTGGCCCGGCACGACGGTCGCCGGAACGAGTTCGATCTTGTCGATCAGGCCGAGCTCGATCGCAGCAATGCGCACCTTGCGCGCAAATGGCGAGGCTGGGGTGAATGTGAGTTTCATTGGATGTCCTTAAACAGGGCCCAAACGCAGATCATTCGTCATTGCGAGCGAAGCGAAGCAATCCAGAGAGCTAAGGAAAACTGGATTGCTTCGTCGCTTCGCTCCTCGCAATGACGATGGACGTTACGCCGCGATGATTTCCTGCCGCTGCTCGCCGAGGCCTTCGATGCCGAGCGTGACGACGTCGCCGACGTTGAGGAATTTCGGCGGCTTCATGCCGGTGCCGACGCCGGGCGGTGTGCCCGTGGTGACGATGTCGCCGGGCAGCAGCGTCATGAATTGCGAGACGTAGGAAATACACTTCGCCATGGAAAAGATCATGGTCGAGGTCGATCCGGTCTGGCAACGCTTGCCGTTGACATCGAGCCACAACGACAGCTTCTGCACGTCCGGGATTTCATCCTTGGTGACAAGCCACGGGCCGAGCGGGCCGAAGGTGTCGTGCGACTTGCCCTTGGTCCATTGACCCAAACGCTCGATCTGGAAGTTGCGCTCGGATACGTCATTGCAGACGCAATAGCCGGCGACATGATTGAGCGCGTCGGCTTCGGAGACGTATTTGGCGCGGGTGCCGATGATGGCGGCGATTTCGACTTCCCAATCGAGTTTGGTCGAGCCGCGCGGTTTTTCTACCGGGTCGTTCGGGCCGCTAAGGGCGGTGTTGGCTTTCAGGAAGAAGATCGGTTCTGCCGGAATCGGATTTCCGGTCTCCTTGGCATGGTCGACATAGTTCAGCCCGATGGCGACGAATTTCGAAATGCCGGTTACGGGCGCGCCGATCCGCGGCTTGCCATCGACGGCAGGAAGCTTGGAGGTGTCGAGGCCGGCGAGCTTGGCCAGTGAGGCCGGCGCATAGGCCTCGCCATTGAGGTCCTTCACATGCGCCGACAGGTCGCGCAGTTGGCCCGATTTATCGATCAGGCCGGGCTTTTCCTGGCCAATTGCCCCGTAACGAACAAGCTTCATTTTTCATCACTCCCTAGTGTGGTGGTCTGGTCGGGTTCTTTGCTTGGATGCTTCTTGGAACAGCACGGGGGGAAATTCAACTGCTGACTGCGGCCGGCATTACAGGGCTAGCGTTTGGGCATGATCTTCACGAAAAGGTGGCCTCGGGATTTCGCCCTAAACGGTGAATTTGAAGGCATCGCCGTCGCGCTGGATGCGGCCGGCATTGAAGTGTCCGCCGATCACCAGCGTCGGCGTATCGGCAAAGCGCGAGAACAATTCGCGCCGCGTCACCGCCGACTGCGCAGGGTTGGAATCGGCGGTCGATGACCAATCGAGATGCGCCATCTGGCAGGGATGATGGGCGACGTCGCCGGTGAGCAGGCCCTGTTGGCCGTCTGATTGAATGAGGATGCTCATGTGGCCGGGGCTGTGTCCGAGCGTCGGGATCAGAGTGATTTCATCGCAAAGCTTGTGGTCGCTGGCGACCAGATCGGCCTTGCCGGCATCGACGATCGGCTTCACCGAGTCATTGAGAACCGCCAATTTATCGGGCTCGTCGCTGTGGTCGCGTCAGTGCTCATATTCGGTTTTGCCAAACACGTAGCGCGCCTTGGTGAAAGTCGGCACCCATTTGCCGCCGGCAAGTTTCGTATTCCAGCCGACATGGTCGACGTGCAGATGCGTGCAGAGCACGGCGTCGATGCTGTCAGGCGGAAAGCCTGCTTCCGTCATGGTTTCGAGGAACGGATCTTGCCGGTTGTTCCAGGTCGGCACCTTGCGGCCTTCCTTGTCATTGCCGAGGCCGGTATCGACCACGATCCGGTGCGAGGGCGTCTCCACGACCAGCGAGTGGATCGACATTTTGAGGCGGCCTTCCTCAGTGGCGAAATGGGGAATGAGCCAAGGCAGTTTCCGGATTTCCTCATTGCTGGCCAAGGGGAGGATAAATCGTGTGCTGCCGACCGTCTCCAGTTCGACAATTTTGGTGATTTTGACCTTGCCTACATTCCAGTGCATCCGGCGTTTCCGTTTCTAGTTGGCGCGTATTCCGGCCGCAAAACCGGTACCCACTTTTGCGGAATACGCGCTCGTTTTGGCTTGTTGAGGCGAAAGATGCTGGTTTCCGGCCTTCCGCGCAATGGATCATCTTGCGGATCAGCGCGTTGGTGGCGCACGCAAAGCCAAAAAAGCGGAGCAGGAGCGGAGCATGCCAGAATTAGCCATTTCGGTCGAAAAAGTCGCGTTTTTGATCGAGAAAACCCGTGAATACGACGTCAAGGAGGGGGCGTCCGATCCCGATTCCGGATCGAACGGCGCCGACGACAACATGATCGATGTGCTCGAGGATGACGGTAGCGATCCCGTCGCGCGCGAGATCACCGGCTTCATCAATGCCATGACTGAAGATGAGCAAATCGATCTGGTCGCGCTGATGCGTCTCGGGCGTGGCGACGGCACCATTGAAGAGTGGGACGAACTCCGCCGCGAGGCGGCCGATGGGCGCGACACGCCCACCGCGAGCACCCTGCTCGGCGAGCCCCTGGTCAGCGATTACCTGGCCGAGGGACTGGATGAATTCGGCTTGACCTGGGATGACGAGCGGACCACGCCGGCGTGACGATCAGCTCGCGCAGTCGACAATAACGGTGCCGAGCTTATCGCCTTTTTCGCCCGGGCCTGCCATTGGCGGTGGCATGTCGCCGAAGGTCAGCACATCAGTGCTGCACCCGTGCACTCCTACCAGACCGCCTTCATTCCAGGTCGCCTTCGCTCAGAGCGTGCCCGGGAAGGCGCCGCCGTCGAGCAGGATGTTCTGGCCGGTGATGAACCCGGCTTTCGCTCCGCACAGGAATGCGCAGGCCAAGCCAAATTCCTCGGGATCGCCGAAGCGGCCGGCGGGATTCAGCTTGGCGCGCTCGACCATGATCTGGTCCGGCGTAATGCCGCGCTTGTCCGCTTCGGCCTTTGCGGTGCCGCGGAGGCGATCGGTCTCGAACGGTCCTGGCAACAGGCCGTTGATGGTGACATTGTTGATGACTGTCTTGCGCGAAAGGCCGGCGACAAAGCCGGTGAGGCCGGCACGCGCGCCGTTGGAGAGCCCGAGGATTTCGATCGGCGCCTTCACCGCGGCCGAGGTGATGTTGACGATGCGGCCGAATTTGCGCGCCATCATGCCGTCTACCGTCGCCTTGATCAGTTCGATCGGCGTCAGCATGTTGGCGTCAATCGCCTTGATCCAGTCGTCCCGGGTCCAGTTGCGGAAATCACCCGGGGGCGGGCCGCCGGCGTTATTGACCAGAATATCCGGATCCGGACAGGCCTTCAGCGCGGCCTCGCGGCCCGCAGGGGTGGTGATGTCGCCGGCCACTTCCGTTACCGTGACGCCGGGATTGGCTTTGCGTATTTCGGCTGCGGTTTTCGCCAGCGCTTCCGCGCCGCGCGCGGTCAACGTGACATGCACGCCTTCGGCGGCAAGCGCTATCGCACAGGCGCGGCCCAAGCCCTTGCTGGATGCACAAACGATGGCGCGGCGGCCTTTAATCCCAAGATCCACTGTCTCACTCCCGTCAGGTCAGATGATTTTTGAAGTCCAATCCGCTCATTGTAGCGAACCCAGACGGCCCTGATAAGAGACCGGGCACCGCTGAAATGCATATCAGAGACAATCTCAGATGTATCTGCTCAGATGTATTTGCTCAGGTGTATTTGACACCATGGACAAGGATTCGAACCCTCAAATCCGCTGATTTTTCTTCAACCGGTCAATATACGCCGCCACGTCAGGCGGCAGAGACCTAAAGCCCTTTTGCCCGGCCGTCGACAGCAGCGGCCGCAGATACGAACCGGTGAGATAGGCCGGCTGGCGATCTGCCGGCACGAGCTGATCGAAAATCAAGACCAGCGTGATCGCGACAAGGCCGACGCGCACCGCGCCAAGCGCGGCGCCCGCGAGACGGTCACCGATACCGGCTCCGGGTCCAATGGTTTCATCGAGCGCCATTCGCAACAGCTTTCCGAGCACCGTGCCGGCGATCAGAAAGATTGCGAAGAACAGCAGCGAATTCTGCGTCAGGGGTGCGCCGACTTTTCCATCGCTCCCTGCCGATGTCAGCGACATCACCCAGACCGCGATCGGCATCGCGATCAGATAGGCCAGTATCGTGACCGCGCTGCGCAGCAATCCGGCATTGAAGCCGGTGACGACTGCGATAAGCAATCCGATGGCGACAACGGCATCGAAACTGTTCATTGGGCGACAATTCCCTGCCTGTTCGGGCGGCCGGATGTGGTCAACGAATCGGGTTTGCGATTGAGAAAATCGTCTGTATCAATGAAACCGCGCTATCCTCGCGGAGTTTGTCATGCCTGACCTATTCGATGTCAGTAAAGAAATCATTCTCGTCACCGGTGCCTCGCAGGGCCTGGGGCGGCAGTTCGCGCGGGTGTTGTCGGCGCATGGCGCCGCGGTCGTGCTTGCGGCGCGTCAGGCCGCCAAACTGAAAAGTCTTGAAGATGAAATTCGAGGGCGCGGCGGCCGCGCCGTTGCGGTGCAGATGGACGTGACAGATATGGCCTCGATCGGAAAAGCGATCGACAGCGCCGAGGCCGCACTCGGCCCGGTCAGCGTGCTCATCAATAATGCCGGCATTGCGGTAGAAAAACTTGCGGTCGACCAGACCGAAGCGGACTGGGATTCCGTCATCAACGCCAACCTCAAGGGCGCTTACTTTACGGCAACGGAAATGGCGCGGCGGATGATCGCGCGGAAGCAGGAAGGCAATATCGTCAATATCGCCTCGGTGCTCGGTTTCGGCGTGATGAAGTTTCTTTCGCCCTACACCATCTCCAAGGCAGGCATCGTTCAGGCCACCAAGGCGATGGCGCTGGAACTGGCCGGCAATCGCATCCGCGTCAATGCGCTGGCGCCCGGCTACATCGATACCGAGATGAATCATGAGTTCTGGTCCACGCCCGCGGGCGAGAAACTGACAAAACGGATTCCGCAGCGCCGGGTCGGCGCCGAGTCCGATCTCGACGGCGCGATCATGCTGCTGGCGTCGAACGCCTCGCGCTACATGACCGGCAGCGTCGTCACCGTGGACGGCGGGTTTTTGCTGGCGTGAAGGGGGCGCCCTCTGGACGTCATTGCGAGCGAAGCGAAGCAATCCAGAGCAACGCCAGCGACAGACTGGATTGCGTCGTCGCTTACGCTCCTCGCAATGACGGCGATATTGGCCTCAGGGCACCAATTAATTAATCCGCATCTCCGCCTTGATCATGTCGGCGGCTTTCTCGCCGATCATGATGGTTGGCGCATTGGTGTTGCCGCCGATCAGGGTCGGCATCACTGAGGCATCGACGACGCGCAGGCCTTCGAGGCCATAGACTTTCAGTTTCGGATCGACCACCGCCGTGGGATTGTTCACGCCCATCTTGCAGGTGCCGACCGGGTGATAGACGGTATCGACGCGCCGGCGCAACAGGGCACGGATGTCATCGTCGGTTTCGATGCCCGCCGTGAACATGTCCTTTTTCTGCAGTGCCCTCAGGGCGGGCGCATCCATCAGCCGCCGCGTGGTTTTGTAGCCTGCGACCATTGCTTCGAGATCGTCGAGTTCGCCGAGGAAATTCGGATCGATCAGCGGCGCCTGCAACGGATCGGCGTTTTTCAACGAGACACTACCGCGGCTCTTCGGTCGCAGCAGGCAGACATGGCAGGAGAAGCCGCTGCCCCAATGGCGCTTGCGGCCGTGGTCGTCGACCATTGCCATGCCGAAATGCAACTGGATGTCGGGCACGGCGAGATCGGGCCGGGTCTTCAGGAAGCCGCCACACTCGGCGAAATTAGACGTCAGCGGTCCGCGGCGTTCGCGCCGGTATTGTCCGATGGCCCGGAATATCCGTGCCAGCCCTCCGAACGAGATGCCGGTAAAGTTCGGATTGTCGGAGGTGTAGGCGAAAATGAAATCCGGATGGTCCTGCAGGTTTTGTCCGACCCCTGGCAAATGATGCGTGCTCGCGATGCCATGCTTTGCAAGCGCGGCGCTGTCGCCAACGCCCGATAGCATCAGCAGTTGCGGCGTCTGAAACGCACCAGAGGAGAGGATCACTTCGCGGCGGGCGCGAATTTGCCTGGTCTCCTTGCCCTGCCGGTATTCGACGCCGACCGCGCGTTTGCCCTCGAACAGGGTGCGGGTGGCGTATGCGTTGGTCTCGACGCGTAAATTGGCGCGCGTTGCCATGTGGGGGTGAATGTAGCCGCGTGCCGCGCTCCAGCGCTCGCCGTTTTTCTGCGTGACCTGGTAGGTGCCGAGGCCTTCCTGCTCGTCGCCGTTGAAATCGTCGCGAATGCGGAATTGGGCTTCGCGCGCGGCCTGCAGATAGATGTCCCGCACCGGATTGTCGGATCGCAATCCTGTGACGTGAAGCGGACCACCCTTGCCATGGTATTCGCCGTCAAGTTCGGAATTATCCTCCGAGCGTTTGAAATAGGGCAGCACATCGGCATAGGACCAGCCGGTATTGCCGAGCGAGGCCCACTGATCGTAATCGCTTTTGTGGCCGCGGATGTAGACCATGGCGTTGATCGCGGACGAGCCGCCGAGCCCCTTGCCGCGCGGCTGATAGCCGATCCGGCCGTTGAGGCCGGCCTGCGGCACCGTATCGAACGCCCAGTTGTTGACCTTGCCGGCGACCATCAGCACCAGCGCACCGGGCGTAGTGACCACCCAGTTGTCGTCCTTGCCGCCGGCTTCCAATAGCGCCACCGAGGTCTGGGGATCCTCGGAAAGACGGCTTGCAACCGCGCAGCCTCCGGAGCCGCCGCCCACCACCACAAAATCGAATGTATCCGTCACGCGAATTCCCCCCAGAGCGTCTATTATGTTCCTCGTCATTGCGAGGAGCGAAGCGACGAAGCAATCCAGTCTTCCTTTTAAAGTTCTGGATTGCTTCGCTTCGCTCGCAATGACGGTATAAGTTCTTCTTGGCTCCGGAAACACTACGACATGAATCGCAGCATCTTTTCCAGCCGCGCGATCTTCGCGCCATAGGGCGGATAGAGATCGGCCAGCCGGTTGAAAGCTGAGCGGTAGAACACCGGCTTCAGCTTGCTCAACGTTCTAAAACCCCATTCGCCGTGATAGGCGCCGCTACCGGACGCGCCGATGCCGCCCATCGGCTGGTTGATCTGGGTAAAGTGAAACAGGCAGTCATTGACGGTGACGCCGCCGGAGATCGTGCGCGACAGGACCTCGTCGCGCGCCGCATTGTCCTTGCCAAACCAGTACAGCGCCAGCGGCCGGTCTTGGGCGTTGATATAGGAAATCGGCTCGCCTGCGTCCCGGTAGCCGATGATCGGGAGCAACGGTCCGAAGATTTCCTCCTGCATAACCGTCATATCAGATGTTGCGCCGACAATAATGGCCGGCGGAAATTTGCGTTTCGATTTCCATGCGGGATCGTCAGGCTTGGCGGCTTGCATGACCGTTGCGCCCTTGGCAACGGCGTCAGCCACCAGGGCTTCGAGCCGCGCGTAATGCCGGTCGGAGACGATGGAGGTGTAGTCGGCATTATCAGGATTGGTGCCGAACATGCGCCGCATGTGATTCTGCAGCCGGTCGGCGAAATCCTGCACCGAGGCTTGCGGCACCAGCGCGTAATCAGGTGCGATGCAGGTCTGGCCGGCGTTGAGCAGTTTGCCATAGGCGATGCGCGCCGCGGCTTCATCGAGATCAGCGGAGCGATCGACGATGGCGGGCGATTTGCCGCCGAGTTCGAGCGTGATCGGCGTCAGGTTGCGCCCCGCCGCTTCCGCCACCAGGCGGCCGACGCGGGTCGAACCGGTGAACATCAGATGATCGAACGGCAGCGATGCAAAGGCCCGCGGGATGTCGTCGTCGATATCAGTCACGATCATCTCGGTGGCGTCGAATTTGGCCGATATCACGTCCTTGAGCAGGGCGGAAAAGCGCGGCACCAGTTCGCTCGGCTTGATCATCACGCGATTGCCGGCGGCCAGCGCCGCCACTGCCGGTGCCAGCGTCAGTTGCAACGGATAATTCCAGGGCGCGATGATGCCGACGATTCCGACCGGCTGCGGGATCAGCCGGTTTTTGGCGGGCATGAACTGCAGCGCGGTCGAAACCCGCTGCGGCGCCATCCATTTCTTCAGGTGTTTGGCGGCGTGCCTGATTTCGCCTGATACCAGCAGCGTTTCGGCGATCGCGGTCTCGGTGGCGGAGCGATGGCCGAAATCCGCCGAGATCGCCTGTTCGAAACGGGGTTCATTTTCCGAAATGGCCGCGCGCAGCCGCGCCAGCCGGTCTAGCCGTTCGCCAAGCGCCGGCGCCGGCGTCGTCCTTGAGAGCTCGAACATGCCATGAAAGGCATCTTCCAGGGCACGCTGCCCGGGGCTTTTTAGGGGCTGGTCCATGGTGTTTCCTCGGCGGCTCTTGGCAGAAAGGCTGGGCTTTTGCGCCAATTCTGGCAAGGGCGGCCTGGCGGGCCGGTTTGGCGCGATAAATCCGTGTTTTGACCGTCATAAAATCTGTAAAAGATGGCCCACGGGCCTTTCCAAAGCGGGTCCGCGTTGGTACATACCGCTCGCACCCAAGGGCGTTGCCCGGGTCGCCTTCTCAGGAAGCCTCCGGACGGGATCGATCGGCGCCTCGGGCGTTGGCCAATTTCGTGCCGGTATGGGTTTTTCGAAGAAGCGCAAAGGTTTATCGCGGGGTGGAGCAGCCCGGTAGCTCGTCAGGCTCATAACCTGAAGGTCATAGGTTCAAATCCTATCCCCGCAACCAGACATCAAGCCCTTGAAAACAAATCGTTTTCGAGGGCTTTTTGCTGCTCCCAATTTGGTTGGAAATTTCGCTCGTGGAAGCGCCGTGGAAGCGGCAGGAGGAAAGTCGCAGCGTAAAAATTGGCGAGGGCGATCGGGGCGCGATGACTCAGATGACTCAATTGTGATCGCATGTCGATGGCGAGCGCCGCAACTCACGTCAGATCACGGCTCGCGTGTGGCCGTTCACGATCTTTGCTGCGCCGGCTACGCTGTCTCACCGTTAAACTAAGAATCTGGGGTCAGGAGTTCGAATCTCTTCGTGCGCGCCATTTTGCCACCATTCAGAATAAAACAGCGAACTCGCGATTTCCGGCATCGGTTATCCCGTATAGCCAGCGCTACCCGACGCCGCGTTCGATTCAGGTCTCTAGACGGAACGTTCGCCTTTAAATAATCAGTCGGTCGCCGCCGCAACCGAGCAGATTACGAGCTCCATCACAGAGATAGGCCGGCAGGTACTGGTTCACAGCCCTGTATTTGACCGCAGCGAGCTATCTCCGGCGGCGGTTCCCCTGGAAATTAAATCTTTACGCTCTCTGGAACTTTGCCGGCGCGCTTAAGCGGTCATCAAGGCCGGCCGACGAGACTGCGGCCATGTCGATCGCAGTCCAGCCGGGCACCCGTTCCTTTCCTGCCGCGCAACCGCAGCGGCCCAAGTCGCTCGCAAAGTCGCGCCCGCGCGCTTGCATCGACTGGCTGCTGGCCGGCATACACCCGGAGCCCGACGACATCCGCAACGAGTTGCTGCATCAGCGCGCGAGCAAGACCAGGACGCTTGCGGTGGCGATATTCGCCTCCTTGCTCATTGCGACGATCGCTGCTGCGCTGACGGAAGCTCCATGGGCCTATGCCTGGGTGGCGGCAGAACTGGTTCTGGGCAGCATTAGAATCTATCTGATGATGAAGGACATCGCGAAGGCGAAGGCCGCGCAACGCACGGGAACGACCATCGCGCCGATCTGGGCCGGGCTGGCCTCGATGATGCTGATTTCAGCCGGCTGCTTTCAATGTGTGAGATCGGGCGAGCTGCCGCTGACCCTGATGGCCGGCATCGGCATCGCCAATCTCATCGGCGGCATTTCCTCTCGTAACGCCGGAACCCCGCGCTATGGCGCTCTGCTGATCTGCATCCTGACACTGCCCTTTGCCGTCGCGACGGTCCTGTCGCCGATCCCGTTCCTGTTTCTCGTCGGCCTGCAGACGCCGCTCTATACCGCCGGAATGATCTTCCTGCTGCTGGAGAACCACAAGGTCCTGCTCGACCTCCACCGTTCCGAGCAAAGCAATCGCCAGATGGCGCATCATGACCTGCTCACCGGTCTTCCGAATCGCGCCATGAATCAGAAGCTGTTTGCCGATCTGCTCGCAGGCCCTGGTCCGGACGCGGCATCCCTCCGTTCAAAACTCGTCGTGTTCTGTCTCGATCTCGACGGCTTCAAGGCCGTCAACGACGGATTCGGACATGCGACGGGTGATGCCGTTCTCGTCGCGGTGGCCAAGCGCCTGCGCGCCAGCGTCCGCGACGTCGACTTCGCATGTCGTCTGGGCGGCGACGAATTCGTCGTCCTGATGCCTGACATCACCGACGACGAAGCCGCCTCAGTCGCACGACGGATCATCGCGCGCGTCTCGGAGCCGTTCGAATTCGCCACCGCTGCAAAGATCGGCGTCAGCATCGGCATCTCCGCGGCGCCGCGCGACGGTACCACCGCCGACGAATTGCTCAGCGCGGCCGATCGCGCCATGTACGAGGCCAAGAGTCGCGGCAAGGGCGGCTTCGTGATCCACGCCCCTCACGTGGAAGGCGAGAGTCTGGTCCCCTCGGCGGAAGCCGATAGTGGATTTGCCGCCGAGCGCCAGCCTTTCAGGCACGCAGCCGATCGCCGGCCTGAACGGGGACCACCGTCGTTTGGCGGTGCCACCGCCTCCATCCAGGGACGCCAATAGTGGCGGGCCTTGATGATCGGCACCGACGAGCGGCTGATGGTCGTGGCAGCCTGATGGCCGGCTGACATCTGAGTGTAACAGAAGCCACTTAGGGTCGCGCACCTTGGGGCATGACAGTCTCGTGAACATGAGGACGTGCGTTGACGCCGGATGCGCAAAATGCCGCGCAGAGCCGGAGCGTTTGGTTGTGCCGTGCGCTGCTGGTCGGCTTTAGCATCGCGATCTTCGCACAGCTCGGCTTCGCACCGGCTGCAGTCGCGCAAGAGCAGCGCATCGATTTCGACATCGCTGCCCAACCGCTCGATCAGGCCCTGAATGCCTTTGGCACCGTCACAGGCTTGCAGATCTTCTATGAGACCGCTCTCACATCTGGTCGCCGATCGAGGGCGGTCAAAGGCGTTCTTGACCGCGAGACGGCGCTTCGGGCCCTGCTGGCGGAATCCAACTTGACAGCTCACGCGATCGCAACCAACACGATCTCGATCGCGCCCTCGACCGGTGTGAATGCCGAACTGCAGCAGGCCAAGCGGGCCTCCGTCGCATACTATGGTTTCATGCAGGCCGGCATCATGAGCGTGCTGTGCCGGAACGCCGAGACCAGACCTGGAGCTTATCGGATCGCGATGCAATACTGGATTGATAGCTCCGGACGAATCGCGCGGTTCAAGCTGATAGCGTCATCGGGTGATGCGGAGCGCGACAGCGCGATCAAGCAGGTGATGCAGACCATCGTCTTTCAGCCGTCGGTTCGTCATATTCCGCAGCCTGTGACGTTGGCGATCGAACCGAATTCTGGTGAAGAGCCTGCAGGATGTGCGCCGAATGATCGCATCGACCCGACGCGGGTGCCATGATGTCGGATTCGGTGTGGGCTTCACTGCGGCAGACAATCACGCTCCATTACGATGAAATCAAGAGCCGGCTGGCGCGCTCCCTCGGGTCGAGGGAGCTTGCAGACGATGTGCTGCACGAAACCTTCTTGCGCCTGCACCGGAGTGAGGCGATCGACGCAATACAGCAGCCGCAATCTTACATATTCAGGGTAGCGTTGAATATCGCGACCGACAGGCGGCGCGAAGAGCGTCGCCGCGCTTCGCATGCCGAAATTCTGGCCGCGATCCGGCTTCACGAAGAGCAGCCCAATCTGTCACGGGAGATTGAAGCACGCTCCGACGTCGAGGCGTTGAAGCGGGCGTTGGCGCAACTGCCGCCCCGTCGCCGTGCGATCCTCATCGCCGCTCGTGTGGACGGGTTGAGCCATGAGACCATCGCGGAGCGTTTCGACATCTCGCGGACGATGGTGCAAAAGGAGTTGCGCCGCGCGATCCGCCACTGCGTCGAATACCTCGAACAAAGCGCCGTCGAGGGTGAGCTCGCGGGCGTGATCAAACGTCTCCCAGGTAAGCAGAGCAAGCCGTCCGCAAATGATAATTGAGTCATGAACCAACCCCAATTCAAAGGTCTGCAAGACGAAGCGCTGGTGCGGCTTGTGCGCGCGACCTCCGGTCATGCGACTGTTGGCGATCTGCATGAGTTGGAAGCGTGGCGGGAACGCAGTGTCGCGCATGCCAAAGCGTATCGCAGCGCCATAGCGATCTGGGAGGCACTCGGACGTGCGGCCGGCGAGAGCGTGACTGCGCAAGACCGCGCGATGATCGCCGGAGAGGTTAGGGCGCGCAGCCAGGCATTGAGTCGTCGAAACGTGCTGGTCGGGGGAGCGATGACAGCCGCCGCCGCGGCCTCTGTCGGCATTGCGATCGTCCGCCCGCCGCTCGGCCTGTGGCCGTCCTTGTCCGATCTGATGGCCGACTACCGCACCGATGCCGGCGAGCAACGCACGATCACATTCGCCGAAGGCATTTCCGTTGCAATGAACACGCGTACCAGCATGGTTCGCCATCCGGCCGGTAGCGGAGAACGCATTGAACTGCTGGCCGGTGAAGCGGTGTTCTCGTCCGCGCTCAAATCGAGCGGGCCGCTGACTGCGGTGGCCGCCAATGGCCAGGTGATTGCCGAGGCGGCGCAGTTCAATCTGCGCTATGACGGGGATGCCGTCCGCGTCACTTGTCTTGAAGGTTCGGTGCAGGTCGAATGTCGCGATGAGAGAGCGGCGCTTCGCGCCGGAGAACAGCTCGCATACTCGACCCGGGGTATCAGATCGGTCGCCGCTATCGATCCGGCTGCGGTCACCGTTTGGCGGCAAGGGTTACTGATTTTCCGTGATGAACCGTTGACCCGGGTGGTCGATGAGGTCAATCGCTACTGGCGCGGCCGCATTATCCTGCTGAATGGCGATCTGGGACGTCGCCGCGTGACCGTGCGGATCGAATTGGCGTGCATTGGCGAGGTGATTTCCTATATCCGCAGCGTTTTGGACGCCGATGTGCGGACGCTGCCCGGCGGCGTCGTGATTCTGACGTAGCAAAAGTTTCACAAAAAATATCGCGCCGGGTGGTTAGCTGGCGGCGTCCCGCCTTCGTCTCACAAGCAGAACTTCAATAGGCGGCGATTTGCGAAGCAGGCCCGCCGTTTTTCGTTGTATCGGAGGCGCCGTGTCGTCCCCGATTTTGCTGGTTGAGTGGGGACCGTGCCGATGCCGTCAACAAAATCACAAACAACAGTCGAGCGGCGCCTCAAGCAAGTCGGCAAGGCAGGGGGTGTTGCACCTCAGCGCCTCATGACCACGCGAAGCGGCGGCTCGCTCTATCGCGTGGCACTCCTTGCGGGCGCGAGCGTAGCAGCTCTGCTGGCGACAAATCTTGGAGCGGAGGCACGGTCACTCGGCAATTCGAGCGCCTCGGCAGTGACGAATGTAACGGCGCAGCAAATCGCGGCCGCGCAGCAGGCGCAGGCCGCTGCCGCCAATGCCCAGAGCGCTCTCGTCCGAACCACGCGCGCGCTCCAGGCGATGCAGGCGACCCAGGCGGCGGCGCGCAACGCAGCGCTGCAGGCCTCGAGCAGCATTCCGAATGGTTTGGCAACTGGTGGCCTCAGGGTCGCGCCGGGCGTCGCAACCAATCCGGATTTGTGGCAGGGCGCAAACCTGCCGACCCAGACGCAGGCAGGCGGTCGGACGCAGGTCGAGGTCAAGCAGAACCAGCAGAAGGCGATCTTGACCTGGGACACATTCAACGTCGGGCGGGATACGACCCTCTATTTCAACCAGAGCGCAGGCAAAGCGGCCGACGGCAGCAATAGCTGGATGGCACTCAATCGTGTGCTCGATCCGGCGGCCGCGCCGAGCAAAATTCTCGGCAGCATCAAGGCCGAAGGGCAGGTCTATATCGTCAACCAGAACGGGATCGTGTTCGGCGGCGCCTCGCAGGTCAATGTGGGGACGCTGGTGGCATCCACGCTCAACATCACCGATGCGATTTTCAAGGGCACGCTAGCAGATTCGACCTGGTCGTCGAGCGAAGTGCCGGTGTTTGCCGCCCCCGCGAGCGGGTTCGTCGGCGACGTTTCCGTCGAGCGCGGCGCCCGGATCGTGGCGCAGGGCGGTGGCCACGTCCTTTTGCTCGGTCAGAATGCCATCAATTCCGGAGAGATCCAGGCCGATGACGGCCAAGTCGCGCTGGTTGCCGGCAGAAGCGTCGTGATGCGGGCGAGTGATGTGACGAAGCTGCGCGGTTTCGAGTTCGAGATCAACGACGCGAGCGGCGGCACGGCAACCAATGGCGGCCTGATCGCCACGGCGCGCGGCAACATCACGCTCGCGGGGCGGAACGTCGCACAGAACGGCTTGGCCCTGGCCACGACCTCGGTGTCGGCCAACGGTTCGATTACGCTGCACGCGCGAGACGAGTTTTTCTACAACTATGTTGATTCCGTGCTGGGCTATAGCCGGACCGGCACGGTCATCCTCGGTGAGGGCAGCGTCACGTCCATCCTGCCCCAACTCGACGATGCCAGCACGATCGCTGCTACCAAGCTCACCGACCGCTCGACCATCGATATCGTCGGCGGTGCGATTCAGTTCCAGCGCAACGCGCTGGCGCAGGCGACCGGCGGCGACGTCACCGTCAAAGCTGCATCGAGCTCGCAGACAGTGGGGAGCGTTGCCGATGCAACGTCGCGCATCTACCTCGAAGAGGGGGCGTGGATCGACGTGTCGGGCTCAGTGGGGGTGGAGGTGGCGGTTGCCAGCAACATTATCCCAGTCGAATTACGTGCCAACGAACTCGCGGATTCGCCGCTTCAGCGCAACTCGTTTCTCTACGGGAGGACGATCTACGTCGACATGCGCAGGTCGGGCTATTTCACAGATGATCTGATGAAAAGCGTGGAGTGGTATGACGGCGAGCCCGGCAAGTGGTACGGCACGCCATTGGCCAATGTATCCGGCTATATCAGTCTGGTGCGGCGCGGAATCGGTGAACTGACCACCGCCGGCGGCACCATCACCCTGCAATCGCAGGGCGATCTGGTGACGAAGGATGGGTCGCTGTTGACCGCTTCAGGCGGATCGATCCACTACGCTCCGGGCTACGTCAATACGACACGGCTGATCGACGCGAACGGGCGCCTGGTCAACATCGGCGATGCTGATCCGTCGCAACGGTACATCGGAATTGCCGGTCAATTTGTGCGTGACCACTCGCGCTGGGGCATCACGGAGACCTGGTCGTCGCCGCTCCTCAGCGGTCAGCGTTACGACGCGGGTTATACGCAGGGCGCGGCCGGCGGCATCATCACCCTGTCGGCGCCGCGGGACCAATTGAATGGCAGCGTTTATGCCGAGGCCGGCGTCAGCGACCGTGAGCGCGAGAACGCAACAACGGGTGGAACGTTGTCGCTCGGCAACGATTTGGCAGACGCGAATAGCGCCGTGCGCGTCGGGGATGTGCTGCTGACTGCCGCCGCGTCATCCGCGACGACGTCCGCGGACTTCAACTCCGGCCCGCTGACCGAGTCGACTTTGGTTCTGTCCACCGACACGCTGACCGATGGCGGCTTCGGCAGTCTGGCCATCTACAGCAGCGGTACCATCAATGTCGCCGCCGACGCCCATCTGGCGTTGCCGGAAGGCGGCGCGGTGACGCTCGCGGGAACGAATGTCAAAGTCGATGGCGCAATCACCGTGCATGGCGGCGCCATCCGTCTCTCCAGCCTGTCGCCCGCTGCGTCGCGGGGATCGCTCGATCCCACGTTGCCGCGGAACATCACCATTGGCGCGACCGCAGTGCTGGACGTGAGCGGATTGTGGATCAACGACCTTCTGGATCGGACGGCCGGCGCGCCGCTGGTGATAGACGGCGGCAGCATCGAGCTGCTTACGCCGGGATATGCTCCGTACAACACGACCACGCAGAACGTCGATCTCGGCGTCGTCACGCTGGAGAAGGGCAGTTTGCTCAACGCCAATGGCGGTGGGCAAGCCAACGCCAAAGGTACGTTGAAGGCCGGCGACGGCGGCTCGATCACGCTGCGTGGCAAGGATCTGCATCTCGACGGGACGTTCACGAGTGACGCGCTTGGGGATGGCGGGACCTTGTCGCTGACAGCGCGCAAGATTCAGGTCAGCGGCACAGCCGCCCCCGATACGCTGATGATCGATCCGTCACTGTTTACGCATGGCTTCGGCAAATATGTGCTCAATGGTTACGACAGCCTCGTCGTCACGCCGGGCACTGTTGTCACGGCTGCGCGGCCGACCTTGATGCTGTTCAACTATACGGCGCTTCCCAGCGGCTCATCGTTGACGTACGAAGCGCGGTGGATGCCGGAAGGCCAACGGCAGGCCGTCGATCTCTCCTTCAGTTCCGCGCGTCCCGTCTACACGGTCGATTCGCACGGCCCTAGCCAAACCGACGTGAGCGGCGACCTCGATATCGGTGTCGGCGCGCTCCTTCACGTCGACGCCGGCGGTTCGGTGGCGCTGCAAGCGGGCCGGTTCATCAACGTTGGCGGCACGATCGAGGCGCATGGCGGCGCGATCGATATTTCTCTCGGCGGCAGTTCCAGCATCAGTGCCGACGCCAGTCGGTCGATCTGGCTGAGAACCGGCAGCCTGCTCGATGTCAGCGGCGCGACAGTGCTGGATTATGATCCGTTCGGCCGCCGATTTGGCGAGGTTCTTGCTGGCGGCACCGTCACCTTGAGCGACAACGCGCGCGGCGCCATCATTACCGAGGCCGGTTCGCTGATCGATGTCTCGGGTGCCAGCGGCGTTCTGGACCTGCCATCCCAAACGTTCGGAATGACCAGGACCTCGTTCGCTCCGACGACGGTGTACAGCGATGCCGGGGCGATCAGCTTCAGCGCTCTGAACGGCATGTCGCTGAACGGTCGCTATCGGAGCAATGGCGGTGGTTCGACCTCCAGCCGGGGAACATTGTCGCTGTTCAGTGGCAGCATGGCGGCGCCGGATACGAACACGGGTGTTATCGAGATTCTCGCAAAGGCGCCGGCGACTCCGGCAGCCGCGCCGGGCGCCAATCTCAGTATCGGCAACACGGCCTCGGTCGCTGCCGCCTCGCTCGATGCGGCCGGTTTCGATTGGATCGCGCTCCGCGCGGGCAACCAAGTGACGGTGGAGGGCGGCGTGGCGCGACCGCCCGCCGCAGCATCACTGTTGACGTTCCAAAAATTGCGGTGCGCGCCGGAATGGGCGGGGCCATGGCAAAGCTTGACGCTGCGTATGTCAGCCTCGGCAATTCCAGCCGCGGCAAGCAGGGCCAGCAGGGCACGGCGACAACGGGCGTGGGTGTCTTGCACGTCAAGACCGATCTACTCGATCTCACCGGAGCTCTTTCGTTGCAGAACATAGGCACCGCCGTGTTCGACGTGACCGGTGACGTTCGCTTCAGCGGCGTATGGCAAACGACGACCGACAGCCAGACGCTCATCAGTACCTCGAAATTGACCGGCTTGTTCTCCGCCGCCGGCGACGTCACGTTGGACGCGGCGCAGATCTATCCGACATTGCTGAGCGACTACACGCTGAGCAGCACCACGTCGATCACCATCCGTTCAAACGGCAACGCGACGCCGGTCCCGATGTCGGCTGGCGGAAGTCTTACGCTCTCGGCGCCGACCATAGTCCAGGCCGGTGTCGTCCGGGCGCCGCTCGGCTTGATCAAGTTCGACGCCGGCGCGACCGGGACAGTGACGCTCGCGCCCGGCAGCCTGACGTCGGTCTCGGACGAGGGCGCGCTTCTTGACATGGGCCGCGTGCGCAACGGCGAGATCTGGTACTATGGCGATCTGGTGCTCGACCCTAACATGCTGATCGACCTGACCGCTCCGCCGGAGAAGCGCATCGAGATCGGCGGCCAGCAGGTCGATATGCAGGCCGGCGCCAGGCTTGACGTTTCGGGCGGCGGCGATGCCGCTGCGTTCGAGTGGGTGCCGGGCACCGGCGGCTCACGCGACATTGTCGCATCGGCTCCGGGCGCTCCGGTCTATGCTGTGATCCAGGGTTATTCAGGAAAGGCGAGTCCGGTTAACGTTCCGGCTGCCACCAATACCGGTCTCAAAGTCGGCGACTCGGTGTATCTGTCGGGTGTACCCGGACTCGCCGCCGGATGGTACACGCTGCTGCCCGGCTACTACGCGCTGATGCCGGGAGCGTTCCGCGTCACCACGGTGCAATCGTCGGCAAACGTGGCGGCGAACCTCTCGGCGCGCCAGCCCGATGGCTCCTACCTGGTCGCGGGACGCTACGGCGTGTCGACGACCGGCGCGGTGGATTCGCGCACCTCGCTGCTGCGGGTCATGTCCGGCGACGTGGTGCGGACCTACTCTGAGTACGATGATTATCGCGCGACCGGCTTTTTCACTCAGTCCGCGAAAGATAATGATTTGTCGGTTCCGCGGTTGGCGATCGATGCAGGCCAGGTGATCCTGAACGCCGGGCAGAAGCTGACCCTCGATGGATCGATCAACTTCACGCCCGGCCAGGGTGGCCGCGGCGGCCTGCTCGACATCGCCGCGCAGTCGGTCGCGATCATCGGCGAGGGGGATGCGCCGGTCGCCGGCTTTGCGCTGAGTCTGCGCGGCGACCAGTTGTCGCGGCTCGGTGCGGAAAGCTTGTTGATCGGCGGCGAACGCACGCAGACTACCAACGGCATGACGATCACGCCGGTCGCCACCCGGGTGCTCGTCGCCAACGACGAGGCGACGGCGCTCACCGGGGCGGAGATCATGCTGGTTGCCGGCTCGACGATATCGGCCGGTCAGGCGACAGACGGCACCGGTGTGGTGACGGTGGATACCGGCAGCGTGATCCGCGCGACCGGCGTGTTGAGCGGCGGTGCGAGCGATTTGATCACCATCGGCGACTCCGCGGCGACGACGGCCGGGGGCACCGGCATGGGGGCTCTGCTTATTGCGACGGCGAACGAATCGATTGCCGTTGCGCGCTACGACATCGCAGCCGCAAGCGGAGCGACGAAGGGCCTCGTCGACGTGAAAGACGGTGCCACGCTCAGCACGAGCGGTCGGTTGGTTCTGGACGGGACGGGCGACGTCGTCGTCGCGAGCGGAGCGATTTTGCAAGCGAGATCGCTCGAGGCGGCGTCGAGCCGCGTGAGTTTCGGTGCCGCACCTTCCGGCACCACTGGTCTTGTCGTCTCGTCAACCACGCTCGCCGCCTTGTCGGCGGTACGCGATCTGACCCTGCGCAGCTATGGGACGATGGATTTCTGGGGAGCCGTGACGATTGCGGGCGAGGGGTTGGCCACTCTCACCCTCGACGCCAGCGCCCTGGTTCAACGCGCGGCGGGCGATGTGTCTATCCGCGCGGACTCGCTGGCGATACGCAATTCGAGCGGCAGCGTCGCGAGCGACGATCCGGCTGCGGCCGGCGCCTTGCATCTCGGCGCGCAGACCCTGACCATCGGTGCGGGGCAAAGTGCGGCGCGCGGCTTCGGCGACGTGACGCTCGCCGCCGACCGCGAAATCGTGTTCTCCGGCAGTGGTGGCTTCACCGCGGGCACGGCCGCGCGGAGCGCTGATCTTACGCTCGCCGCGCCGCGGCTGACAGCGACGGCCGACTCCCATCAGGCAGCCATCGCGACCGGCGCGCTGACGACCGAGCGGACTCCCGCGCCAGCGGACCTTGCCATGGTCACGGCATTCGGCGGTGAACTGACGCTGGGCGGTGCGCGAATCGACCATGGCGGCGTGATCGATCTGCCCGCCGGCACTGTCCACCTCGAGGCGACAGGCTCGAGTGGCGAAGGCATCACGCTTGCGGCCGGATCGGTCATTGATGTGAAGGCCTACAGGAAAGACTTCTACGACGTGGCGTCGTATGTCTCCGCGGGCTCGGTGGATCTTTTGGCGACGTCGGGCAACGCGACCGTCGCCGCCGGCGCGCTGATCGATCTCTCGGCGGCCAACGGCGGCGACGCCGGGCGACTCACGGTCACGGCGCCGAATGGGACGATGGTGCTGGCAGGCGACGTGCGGGCGTTCGGAAAGCCCGACGCGGTGCAGGGCTCTTTCGTGCTCGATGCCGGATCGCTGTCGGACTTCGGCGCCCTGATGGGTGGGCTCAACGCGGCCGGCTTCTTCGAACTGCGCCATCTCACAGTGCGAAGCGGCGACATCGTTTTGGAAGGCACCACCAATACCAACGATCTGCAAGTCGTGGCCGATGCCGGCGCGATCCGGGTGCGCGGCAATGCCCGGCTGATCGCCGACGGCGAAAACGGTGGTAGCATTCGGCTGGTTTCGCGCGACGATCTCGTCATGGAGAGCGGCGCGCTGCTCTCGGCGCGCGGCAGCGCCGGCAAAGGCGGCAGCATCAATCTGGAGACGGCGCAGGGCAACCTCGATCTCGCCGCGGGATCGATGCTCGACGTCAGCGGTAGAACGCTGGATGGCCAGGTACACGTGCGTGCGTTACGCACTGGCGAAATCACCGGCACCATCAAGATGCAGCATCTCGACAGCACCGTGGTCGGCGCCGAGAGCGTCGTCGCCGAAGCCTATTGGGCCTATGACAACATCTCCACCGTCGACCAGCCGGTCATCGATCAGGTGACCAATGCAGCCAATGCGTTCATGGCGCAGGCGCCAACGCGGGTTGGAAATTTCAATCTCGTCGCCGGCATCGAACTGCGCTCGTCGGGCGACATGACCTTGGCGACCGACTGGGACCTGCACACTACCCGGCCGGGTGGCGCACCCGGGTATCTCACGCTGCGGGCGGGCGGCAATCTCAATCTCGATCACTCGCTCAGCGATGGCTTCGACGGCGTCACTAACGCGGCCAACCTCCTCAGCGATGAGTCGTGGTCATACCGTCTCGTCGGTGGCGGCCGCATCAATGGTGCGGATGTGTTCGCTCTGCGTCAGTCGGCGGATCTGGCCGCTGCCGACACCGGCGACGTGGTGATCGGCGCCGGCACCATCATCCGCACCGGCACCGGTACCATCGACATCGCCGCTGGCCGCAACATCGTCCTCAAACGTGAGGGCGCCAATCCGGAACTTTTCAATCCCGCTAACCCCTCGCAAGTCATTTCGCTCGAAGATGCGATCACGGCAAATGGCCTCGCACTGCAAACCATCTATCAGAGCTGGCGGCAAGTCGCGGGCGCGGCAAACTTTATCTACAACCCCAACGATCCAGCGGGAACTGGCGATCTGACCCCGACCTACGGGCCGGACGGCACATTGACCCGACTTGCAGGCGCCGTCGATCTGATCCGGGCCTTCCGCCCGGATGGCACATTGTACCCGAAATTTCGTGGCTGGCGCAGCGTCTCCGGTCTCGACCTCATCTATAACCCGGCGAATCCGTCCGAAAGGATCCACTTTCTCGATGCGTTCGACGGCAACGGCGTGCTGATGCCTGCGTACCGCGGATGGAAAAGTGTCAGCGCCAGTGGGAAATACACCATGACGTTTACCGTTACTGATCCCGACGGGAACAGCATGGCCACCGATATCATGAATATCTTCGGAGCCGATGGAAGGGTCGACCTGAGGTATTTGGGCTGGGCTGTTCTCCCGGGGACGACGACGACCGTTTGTGCGTGGTCGCCGTGTGCTGATTCGACCACCTATTATCCTGCGATGGACATCAGTGCCATCGTCAACGCGGATGGTACCACCAATCCCGACTATTCCTGGTATCAAGCGACCTACTATCTCCCGGTGGGAGCGGTAAGCGCCACCAGCTCCGTGAAGGAAGCGACCGTGTATACCGCTGGCGCACGGTCGAGTGCCGGAACACTCGCGGTCAGCAGCGCGCTGCCTTACGCGAACTATGCGGGGACGATCAATTTCGCAGAGCGGGGCGGCAATCTGACGATCAAGGCGCAGCAGGATGTGCAAGGCCCGAAGCTGTTCACATATGGCATCATGTTTGGATTGACTGCGGACGCTGACCGCCAGTTTGTTTCCGACTGGTTGCTGCGAAGTGCTGGCGGAGTGGATGGTTCCGGGAACCCCGTCACAAGCGCCTGGGGCGTAGACTTCAGCAAGTTTACCCAAGGCGTCGGCACGCTCGGTGGAGGCGACGTGGCGATCTCCGCCGGCAGCCGCGTTTCGACGCTGACCGCGGTCGCCTCCGACAACGGCAAGGCGAGCAACGGGACGCTGGCCACATGGGGCGGCGGCAACCTGACCGTCTCCGCAGGAGGCGACGCCGATGCCAATGTCTTCTACGTCGCCAACGGTGCGGGACGCATCAACGTCGGCGGCGGAATGGGCATCGTGACCATTCCGGATCTGAGCAAGACCAACACGCCGCTGATGCCGTTCGCGACCCTTCTCGCCCTGGGGCGTGGCAGCATCGATATCGAGGCCAAGGGCGACATCAACATCGGCGCTGTTTTCAATCCGACCATGGTCGGGTTCGATGGCCCACAGGTAAGCAACTATTTCAACGCCGTTCCGGGCATGTCTGACGGCACTTTCTTCTCGACCTACGCGGCGAACAGCGCATTGAACGTGCAGTCCACCGGCGGCAACATCATCATGTCGTCCATGCCGAACACGGTCCTCAAGAGCGTGTCGACCCTGTATCTCGGCGACTTTTATGCGCCGGGCGCAACCGCTTTCTTCGTCTATCCGCCGCAGGTGCAGGTGGTGTCGTTGCAGGGCGACATCACGGTGGGACGCGATTATGTTCCGCTGGCATCGACGTCAGGCCGGATGACGCTATTCCCGGCCCAGAACGGCAATCTCATGCTGTTGGCCGCCGGCAATATCGACCTGACCGCCAATACGAGTTCAGCGGCAAACTTGGGACGCGGCAACAACATCCTGGTCTCCGATGCCGATCCGGCCGCGGTGGCGGGGGTATTCAACCCCGGCAACAGCCTGTTCGATGACGTGCTCAATGTCTTGACTGATGCGGTCTCCTCGAACGAGACACAGGCGACGGCGGCGGGCAGGGACAAGAGCGTCATTCATGCGGCGTCGCTCTATCGCGCGCAGGATACCGAGCCGGTGCGTATTTACGCGCTCGACGGTAGCATTCTGGCCTCGCTGATTTCCAAATCGGAAGGCGCCGGTGAACAGATCATCGTGCCGAAGCCGGCCATTGTCCGTGCCGGTCTTGATATCAAGAACCTGATCTTCGCCGGGCAGAACTTCCATGACGATGATGTCACCGTCATCCAGGCCGGTCGCGACGTCACCTACGCGCAGTTGCACGGCGCCGGCGGCAATTCGATCCAGCTCGGCGGGCCGGGCCTGCTTGACGTCAGTGCCGGCCGCAACATCAAGCTTTCCAACAGCGATGGTATCTTCACCGTGGGCAACGGACTCAATCCGTGGCTGCCCGAGGGACGAGGCGCCTCGATCGCGGTTACCACAGGCACCTCAGGCGGTATCGCTTATTCGGCCTTCGCGGACGCTTACCTCAATCCGGATCACAGCAACGGCATCATCCGTGATGATTCCGCCGGACTGATCAGTTTCGTTGAAGCACAAACCGGGCAGACCGGCCTGGGCGCAGCGGACGCATGGGCGTTGTTTCAGACCTTGCCCGAGATCAAGCAGCGTGAACTCGTCCGACAGATATTCTTCCAGGAGCTCGCCTTCGTCGGCCGGCGGGAAGCCCCGAAGCCGGTCAGCAACCGCAACTATAACGACGGCTATGACGCTATTGCCACGTTGTTTCCGAACCAAGGCTACGCCGGCAATCTCAACCTGGTCTACAGCCAGATCAAAACAGCGCAGGGCGGAACAGTCGATGTCCTGGTGCCCGGCGGCAAGATCGATGTCGGTCTGACTTTCGTGACCCCCGACATCTCCGGCGGGATTCCCAAGCTGCCCGGCCTGCTCGGCATCATGACGTTGTGGGGTGGCGACATCAACACCTTCAGCTCGGGATCGGTGCTGGTAAACCAGAACCGGGTCAAGACCTTCAGCGGCGGTGACATCGTCATGTGGTCGAACACCGACATCGATGCCGGCAAGGGTGCAAAGACCGCGTTGATCGCGCCGGTGCCGGAGGTGACTTACGATCCCTCGACCGGCACCTTCACGACCAAGCTGTCGGGCGACGCCGCGGGCAGCGGTATCGGCACCGTGAAGACCCGGCCCGACGTTCCGGCGGGAGACGTCATCCTGATCGCGCCGCAGGGCGTGGTGGATGCAGGTGACGCCGGCATCCAGTCGAGCGGCAACGTCATCATCGCCGCGCAGTCAATACGCAACGCGGACAACATTCAGGCGACAGGCATGCAGATCGGTGTGCCGACGAATACGGTCGACACCGGGGCGCTGACGACGGCATCCAATGTTGGGGCCGCGACGCAGCAGGCGGCTGCGCCCGCGCAGGGCGGAGCCAACGACCGCCCCTCCGTCATCATTGTCGAGGTGTTGGGCTACGGCGGTTCGCAGGACAGCGACGACGAAAACATCAAGCGACGAACGCCCGAGACAAGAACCGAAAATGCGGTGCCCGTTTACAATCCCCGAGGTCCGGTCCGAATCCTCGGCGTGGGTCCGTTGACCGATGAGGAAAAACAGTCCTTGAGCCAGGATGAGCGGCAGCGATTGTGATCGCGTCGATTGCTCGCCGACTTCAGCCATACCTCTCCCAACCCACGGTAGATTGCCGCGGGCTGTTTGCGCAGTTGCGGTCATGATCGGCGTCATCCTTGTGCCGCCTGTTTCGGCACACGCGCAAGCGAGAGAGCTGACCGAGTAGCGTACATCACGCAAGGGGGTTGCCGCTTGCCGCCGTCGTTCATTCACGTCTTCGATCTTCTG
>JAQGKC010000468.1 GCA_028290305.1 Bradyrhizobium sp. | reverse complement strand
CAGCTGCGCCGCAGGAAACATCCGGGCGCGCCGACATCACCACCTCGGCGATTGTGCCGGCACCTGAGACCGCGCCCGGTCGCGAGGGACGACCGCTCGGCCACACCCAGAAGCACGTGCCGAAATTCGCTCCTGCCTACATTGATCGCAGTATCTTTCTTTATCGCTTGGGCAAATTCACGCACGCCTTTGCTGAACTTGCTGAGGCAAAGCGCCCGCGCCCTCATAGAGCGAGCCGTCTTATCAGGTCGTCGCCGTGAAGGGCTCCTTAATCTCGCGTCCGGTCGCCTGTCGGGATGTCGTCGAGCGGCAGGGATGTCGGCGCGATCTCATGCACGATATGGGCGATGGTTCGTGGCGTTCGACAAACGCGCTAGCGTCGATCGATGCTGAGGTCGAGATGCTGTCCGGTAGCTATCGTGAGGTCCGCAAGATCAAGGCGGTCAGCTATCTGCAGGTTATTTTTCGGCGCGGAGCGAAATGATCCGGAAACCGCGGACTTGGCCGGTGTTCAGGGTAGAGCGGACCTCTTCCGTGGATCAGCAGAAGACCGGAAATGGTATAAATGCGAAGTGCCGGCTGCGTCGAGCAATGTCTGAGTTTGAGGGCAAAGCGGAAGACATATACTCGTACTGAGATCTTCTCACTTTGACCCAAAGCCGCCATGCGCGACATATATTTGCTGCTGTGCGCCACAACACCGTTTCACGATCTATCGCCGCTCTAGGAACCCTCGTCCTTCGAAGATAGCAGACATCGCCTTCTCGATCCGCGCGCTCCGCGTTGCAGACTGCTTCGCACCGACGAAGTGAAACAGGTATCCTCTTTGCCGACCCGGCGTCAGCGCTTCGAACGCACGCTTGAATCGTGGATCTCGGCCGAACGCCCGGTTATGACCAACTCGGGCCTCGGTCCGAACGACCGCGCCATGTTCCTAAGCTGGTAGCGACGGGTCGGACTCAATGTCGCGGTCGCCCAGCATGCCTTTCCAACCGCATTTAGGGCATTCAACAAGGGCCCTGAGTTGATCATGAGGATTCGCGTCTGGCTGATAATCGAACCCTACTGTTCGGCACACCGGGCAGACCGAACGAATATTGAGGCGCTGAACGATCTTTTCCCATGCCATCTAAGCATTCCTCCGCCTCAGTTGGCGGCCTCTTTCATATCAGGCCAGGCGTGCTGTGTTGTTTGTTGGCACAAAGCGGACTTCACGTCCGGCCCAGCAGCGAACCACCTATCGCGTTTGACCACGAAGCGGTCGGACGTACAAGCCGCGCTCTGCTGCGGACTGAATTGCCGATTGATTTTACTGACTTGCGCTCGCTGGAGCGGCCGATTGTTCCACACGTCGACGTTGGTGCATCCGTGCGTCGATCGCGGGGGTGTTCACTTCGCTTCAGCCCACGGGTTTCACTTGCGATGAAAGAGAACGGTTGCCATCGCAATTATTCGTCCCCCAGATCGAGCGCATACCCTTGACTGTCCACCACATTGCCGTCTTGCGAGATCGGCACGTAAATGCAGGAGCGGCGCTCGGCATCGACTAACTTAATCGCTTGCGGCATTGTATCGGGATATTCGCCGCCATGTTCCATGGTTTCGCAGCGAAGGCCGGTCCCGTCCGTGTGCGAGTCCTGCGGCCTGTTTTCGGGTGTTATGTCCGCGAATCGATGCGTTAGTTTCATTGATATGTCCCGTTTCAACTTCTGACTGTAATCGCACACACACCGTTGGCTGTACGTGAACGAAAATGGCCCCGATAAGGGGCCATTCGTCCGCTGGTTCGCAATTAGTCGTCCCAGTAGTGGTGACGCCTAATAATCACCGCTCGGTCGCCGTCGCGGTACCAGTTGCGATGCCACCCTCGGTCATGACCGTAGAATCCAACGCTGGGCCCGCGATAGTCGTCACGGTAGTAGTCCCGGTCGGGGCCAATGCGGAAGCCAAAACCCTCAGCGCTTGCCATTGTTGGCGCCGCAATCGCGATAGTCGCTAACGCGGCGAGAACACAAGAAAGCTTCTTCATGTCGCATCTCCTATCGTTGTGCGCTTGGAGAAAACGAATGGGACGTTGCGACGTTCCTGGAACCGTTTCGGAACTTTCTTGAATGGATATTCAGGTAGTTTGACTATTAGTTAGATTCCCTAACCGTTACTGCTGTGCGGATCACGTAATCGAATGATGTCGCTTGTTGGCACTGACCTGCCACCGAACGTTCATCCAGCAGCTGTTAGAGCCCCGTGAGGTTTTACGCCGGTTGGCGCGGTTGAAGCAACGGGCGATCGGCGGAGCTGGTCGGGGTTGCGCAGCCGATCGCCTGGCTGGTCTGTTCGCTCAATTCAACTCTGACGGGTCGACCAGTTTTCTTTTGTCGGACCGTTGCGCGATCCGCCGTGTATCCGCCTGCGGCGACATCCTCGACAAAGCGGGCGGCGACAGCCTAGACAGATCGCCGCCCGGTACTCTCGTCGCGCGCTTCAATACTGATTTTGGCAGACCCAAGAGCCGTAGCTGTCTTGGTAGCAGCCGTTGTTGTTATAGCGGCCGTAGTAAGCCGCGCCGGCCGCAGCGGCTCCTACCGCTGCGGCACCGTAAGCCGCACCGCGGTAGACTCCTCTGCGCGCCGCCGTACGCGCTACAGGGTGCCCCGCAACACCGTGGTAATGTCCAGCGTGAACGGTCCCGCCACGGTGAGCCCCACCTCCATGGAACCCGCCACCGCGACCGCCGCGGGCAAGCGCATCATCGGGACCAAGGGTTGCACAAACGAGCACAATGGCTGCTAGAGCGGTGAGAGCATAACGAAACATGACATTTGCTCCTTACGATTGGGGTTCCGTGCATATTCCTCTGCTCAGAACCGGGTGCGCTGGCGTTGATCAACGATGCTCGCCAAGCGCGATGAGCCAAAACGGCACGTGACGCTATTTTTCGGTGCGCCCTGTTTATTTGCTTGATCTAGATCAATGGTGACTGCCAATTCAGTCACCGCTCAATGAAAACGGAGAAGACAACGAACACGGCGTCGCTGGATGTCACTCATCACATAGCGAGCGATCGGAACCGTGCCTTTCGGAGAGCGATCCCGCTGCTAGGAAACGATGTCCTCGGTGTCTTGTCTGGAAAAAACGTCGAATTCAATTTTGACTTTCGCGCGTGAACGCTAGTCCGTTCTCGGAGAACTGTTAGAGAGGCCTGCAAGCGCGATGCCCGTTGTTGGCACGAAACGGAGTAGTCGGGCCGCTCTTGCGATGTCTGTTGATTGGGGTAGACCGGAAGCAGCGCCCGGCGCGTCAAACCGACGCGAATGACCCAGGCCGTGTGAAAACCCAATCGATGCTATGGTTCCCTTGCTGAATCGCGGGGGGATGATGAAGGGTTTCGTTCAGGGGCGGATCGCCAGCAGACGACGCTGTTGCCGGGCTGCCTTGATGATTGGGTCGACGAGAGCAATCCTGTTCGCACGGTGGATGTGTTCGTCGATGCGCTGGAACTCCGCGATCTCGGCTTCGATGGCGTCGATCCGGCAGCGACCGGCCGGCCCGCGTATCATCCTTCGCCGATGCTGAAGCTTTACATTTACGGCTATCTCAACCGCGTCCAATCGAGCCGGCGGCTGGAGCGTGAGGCCGGCC
>JAQGKC010000454.1 GCA_028290305.1 Bradyrhizobium sp. | reverse complement strand
TCGCCGCTCCCGCGACGAGTAGCAAGCACGCAGAGATCATCAGCGCTTCGTGCGCGCCGGCGATGAAGGCGCTTGATTGTCCGATCAGCGAACCGAACAGTGCCACGCCCAACACGCTGCCGGTTTGCCGGGTGGCGTTGAGCACGCCGGCCGCGATGCCGGAGCGTGACTTCTCGACGCTTCCCAGGAGCGTTGACGTCAGCGGCGGCACCAGCAAGCCCAGTCCGCCGCCGATGACGATCAGTTGCGCGCACGTTGCCAGGTAGCTTGTACCCTGCGCAATTCCAAGCAGCGCAAGACATCCTGATGCTGCCAGCGATGAACCGATGGCGATGGTCGCGGGTGCGCCGATACGCTCGGCCAGACGCGGGGCGATCAGGTTGACCGGCAATACCGCGCCCATCATCGGAACGAACGCCAGGCCGGTCGCGAACGGCGACATTCCGTTGACGCGCTGGAAATACAGGCTGAAGACGAAGATCAGTCCATAGAAGGCGACGTTGACGAGAAGGCCGACCAGCGACGTCAGCGCGAACATCCGATGCCTGAACAATGACAGCGGCAGCATCGGTTGCGGCGCCCGCCGCTCCTGCCAAACGAACAGGATCGCCAGCAGCGCCGATGCAGCGAAGCCCGCGATCACGAACGGATGGCTCCAGCCAAGCGCGCCGCCTTCGATGATCGCGCCGGCGAGACAACCGAGTGCGGCGATCGCAGCTAACTGACCCGGCAAGTCGATCTCGCGCTGAGGCGATCGCGCGGTCTCGCTGGCATAGCGCCAGCTTAGCCACAGACCGGCAAGGCCGATCGGCAGGTTGACGAGAAAGATAGATCGCCAGCCGACCACCGCGATCAGTCCGCCACCGACGAGCGGCCCGGCGGTGAGCGCGAGGCTGGCACCGGCGGCCCAGATTCCCACCGCCCGGCCACGCTGCTTTTCCTCTGCATAAGCGTGGCTGAGCAGCGCAAGGGAGTTCGGAACCAGGATGGCCGCGCCGAGTCCCTGGACGCTTCGTGCCGCGATCAGGATCGCAGCGTTGGGCGCCAGCGCGCAAGCAACCGACGCGGCCGTGAAAATGGCAAAACCCGCCATGAAAACCCGCTTCGCACCGATGCGATCGCCCAGCGCGCCGGCAGTGAGAATGAAGGCGGCAAACGCAATCGTGTAGGCATTGACGACCCACTGCAGCTCCGAAACGCCGCCGCCGAGCGACGAGCCGATGCTGCTGAGTGCAGTGTTGACGATGGTGACGTCGAGCTGAACCACGCCATAGCCGAGGCTCATGGCCGCCAGCGTCAGCGATTTCGAGAGGGCCGATTTCTTTTCCGGGCGGGAGTTTGTGCCAGCAGCCGGAGACGGTTGGAGCTTTAGGGAAGTACTTCGCATGGTTCACCTCAATTTCGAGGAACCAACGCGAGACAATAGTTTCCGTTTCAGCCAAACACTTCGGCCCCGGTCGAAGTATAAGAGCACAGTCCTCACGCGAAGCTGGTTCAACGCGTCAAAGTTTTCGCACCGTCATTCCGGAGCGATGCGAAGCATCGAACCCCGGAATCTCGAGATTCCCCGATGTGCAATCGCACATCTGAGATCTGCGCCAAGCGCTGCATCCCGGAATGACGGTGCGAATTTTTTGAGACTAAGTCAAACGCCCGGCGACGCGGCGCGCTTCGGCAACTGGACATCCCACGCCAGACCCAACAGGACCAGTAATCGCAGCAGCAAATAAGTCAGGTCGATCTCCCACCAGTGCCGCTGATTGGAAGCCGAACTGGGGTCGGCGTGGTGATTGTTGTGCCATCCTTCGCCGCTGGTGATGATGGCCACCAATGCGTTGTTGCGGCTGTTGTCGTTGGTCTCGTAGTTCCGATAGCCGAACAAATGCGGAAACGAATTGCCGCACCACGTGACATGCCAAACCAGAACGGTCCGGATGATGACGCCCCAGAGCCACACGCTTGCGCCGAATTGCAATGCCTCGCGGGCCGTCCCTCCCAGGGACAATTCGATCAAGAGGCCCGCCGCAAAATACAGCAGCGACTGAGCAAGCGTGATCCACACGACGGCGCGCTCGATCCAGCGATAGAATTTGTCACGGATGATGTCGCGCGCATAACGGTCATAGGCCACCGCCCGGCGCAGATCGGTATTTTCGATGAACAGCCAGCCCATATACGACCAGAATAAATTGACCAGGGGACTGTGCGGATCGGCCTGATCGTCGGCGCGGTGATGGTGCAGACGATGCGTGGCCACCCATCGGGCGGGCGTATCCTCGACGCAGCACACCGCGATGATTGCAAATGTGTGCTCGAGCCACAGCGGACAGCTAAAACTGCGATGGCTGAGCAGCCGATGGTAACAAAGGTTGATGCCGGCAGCGCCGAAGACGTAGACCCCGATCACCGCCAGCGCGACACCGGTCCTGCTGAAGAACCATGGATCAAACGCCAATAATGCGAGCAGGTGATAGCTTCCAACCGCGAATGCGTAGCGCCAATTGATCCGCTTGAGAGTTGCCCCGATGGGACATGACAGGGATTCAGCCTGGAAGATCGCAAGATCCGCGCCGGCGCGGCCAACTTCCTCCATCGATTTTCCTGACTCTCAATGAGCAGGTCTTGTACACGGTCTTTGGCCTAATCCGGCACGCAATGTTG
Organism: Bradyrhizobium sp.; assembly: GCA_028290305.1. Next base: position 12,954 of record JAQGKC010000454.1, on the reverse strand, counting down.
CGAAATGACACTAATTTAACAATTCAAGCGTCTGCAAATCTGCCCTCGCCAAAGGCAAACGCCGCGCGGATACACCGCGCGACGTTTTGTCTCAATCCTGCCTGAAGATCAGCTCGCGGCGCGGAGGTTGATCTTGCTTTCGGCCAGCGTGTTCAGCTTCTTGTCAGTCGCCTTTTCCTCATCGAGGGTCTTTTGCAGGACGCTGGCGCAATCGTTGCGGCCAAGCTGCTTTGCCCACGCGATCAGGCTGCCGTAGCGCACGATCTCGTAATGCTCGGCAGCCTGGGCGGCGTTGATCAGCGCGGCATCAAGCACGTTTTTGTCCTCGACCTCGCCGGCGACTTCGTCCGCTTCCTTGATGATGCCGTCGATCGCCGGGCAGTTAACCGCTTTCACCTCGGCGCCATGCATCTGGAACACCTGTTCGAGGCGCTGCACATGTGTTTTGGTTTCATCGAGATGGGTCAGAAAGCCCTGTTTGAGCTGTTTGTCGGTCGCCTTTTCGGACATTTTCGGAAGCGCCTTCACGAGTTGTTTCTCGGCGTAATAGATGTCCTGGAGCTGATGCACGAACAGGTCGTTCATGGTCTTGATGTCCTTGGTGAAGAGTCCCATTGCGCTGGTCCTTTTGTTGAGGGAACACAACAGCGCGGCCTGCTCGTCTCCGGAAGCACCGCTATGTTCGATTGCCGATACCGCGCTAACCGGTCGATCGCGGGGTTGTTCCTGTCAGCCGCGAAAACGCCGCGATGGAACAGGCAATATCCTCGAGGATGGAACGACTGGACCGACGATCCCAGGACAAATGCTACGTCAACGCTAAGTGAACAATGCAAGATAGACGCCAAGGCAAAGGCCAAGACAAATGCCCCGACTCGATTCTTGTCCAACAACGCATATGTACGGCGTGTGACAGCAGCCTCGATCGAAGGCTGAAGCTGGCGTTGTCAAGGACTGCACACCGGGACGTTTTTGCCTTATGGGTCTTTCGCATATGGAGCGACGGGCCACCGATTGGCATCGCTTCGATGGGCTTCACACTTGTTGCCGCCCTGCCGGGAGGATGAATGCATCGACTGCTGACCACGCTGGGGCGTGGCTTCAAGGAGCGGATCGGCTGGAAACGGCTCGGGATCGCCGCGAGCCTCCTCATCATTGCCCTCGCGATCACGACCTTGGTGCGCACCCTCAAGGGCGTTGATACCGGCGTGATCCTGACTGCACTGACGGAAATACCGCCTGCCCACATTGTGCTCGCCGCGCTCTGCGTAATCGGGGCATTTTGCACGCTGACATTCTATGATTTCTTCGCGTTGCGAACCATCGGCAAGAAACACGTGCCCTACCGCATCGCGGCGCTGTCGAGCTTCGCCAGCTATACGATCGGCCACAACATCGGCGCCACCGTGTTCACCGGCGGCGCGATCCGTTTCAGGATCTATTCCGACTACGGGCTGAACGCCATCGACGTCGCCAAGATCTGCTTTCTCTCCGGTCTGACGTTCTGGCTCGGTAATTTGTTCGTGCTTGGATTCGGCATGGTGTGGCACCCCTGGGCCGCGAGCGCGATGGACCTGCTGCCGCCGGCCGTCAACCGGCTGATCGCGCTCGGATGCCTCGCCGGCATCGCGATCTATTTCATCTGGCTCATGATGGGCAAGGAACGCCGCGAACTCGGGCAGAACGGCTGGAAGGTGGTTTTGCCCTCGGCGCGGCTGACGCTGCTGCAAATGCTGATCGGCGTGGTCGATCTCGGATTCTGCGCGCTGGCGATGTATCTGCTGATGCCGCAGCAACCGCACATCGATTTCATCACGCTGGCGGTGGTGTTCATTCTGGCGACCCTGCTCGGCTTCGCCAGTCATGCGCCGGGCAGCCTCGGCGTGTTCGATGCCGCGATCCTGGTCGCGCTGCCCGAATTCGGCAGGGAACAATTGGTGGCGACGCTCGTGGTGTATCGGATCCTTTATTTCCTGATCCCCTTCGGCATCGCGATTTCCATCATGGGTGCCCGCGAGCTCTGGCTCAACGTCGTGCGGCCCTGGCAGAAACGGCGCAAGCCGAGCGAGGCCCGTCCGCGCTCCACGGCGATGCCTCAGCCGGTAAAGCGCCTGAAGTCGCAGGGTAAGAGCCGGGCCATGTGAACTCCTTTGGTGTGGCGCGACCGCTCTTATTTCCGCCCCACCTATGACGTCAAACGCCTCATGATCCGAATTCACAGCCGTTCGATAATCCTCGCAGCGCTGCTCCTGGGAGCGCTAGCCGCGCTGCCGACGCAATGGGCCATGCAGATCGCCTCCGCCGCGGCGCAAAGCGCGCCGGACGCCCCGATGCAGATTTCGTGGGAGGTCCGCAACCGCTTTCGGCTGTTCCGCGAAGAACGTGATTTCCTGCTCCATGCCGATAGCGCGCGGAGCGGCAGTATTCTCGGGTCGGAACAAGCGCTGGAGCTGCAGAGCGACGGCCGCGGCTGGGCGCGCAACGCGATGAACCGCCTCTGTATCGATCTGGCGGGCCGTGTCAGCGAGCCCTGCACCCGCGACAATGTCAAGGAAAGCTACCTGACGCCGGTGGATCATCCCGTCACCGTTCGGCTGACCGGCGCAATTCCAGTCGGCGCCACCTGCGCCTGGTCGTTCGACGATGGCGACGGTCCGCAGCAATCCACGTTCGATTGCGCCGAGCCGATCAATTTCCGGGCCCGCTATGGCCGGGCCACCGTTGCCACCGTGGATGTCTCCAGCGGGCCCGACGCGCCGCAGCGCATCACTGCCGAGATCAGGGTGCGCGATATCTTCATCGCCGGGCTCGGCGATAGCATCGCATCGGGTGAAGGCAATCCGGACCGGCCGGTCGCGTTGGCGGACGAGGGTTTTTGTTTCCGCTCCTATCTCGGGCCGGCGAATGCCCAATATTACCGTCCGAGCCGCGCCGGCTATAAAGGCGGGCGCGCCTGCGAAGCGCCAGACTTCCTGCCGGTTTGGCAGCGCCAGAGCGCGCTCTGGTTCAATGCCGCCTGCCATCGCTCGCTGTACAGCTATCAGACCCGCACCGCGCTGGCGCTCGCCGTGCAATATCCGCACATCGCAGTGACCTATCTGCCGCTGGCATGCACGGGCGCCACCATTGCGGACGGGTTGTTCGGGTCGCAACGCGCGCGGGAATGCCCGCCGTCGAAAACCGCGGCCGGCTGCCAGGGCACGGTCAACGCGCAGCTCGCCGAATTGCGCGAGGCCGTTACCGCGGCGAAGCGCCGACAGCCCGACCGCAAGCTCGATCTGGTGCTGCTGTCGATCGGCGCCAATGACATCAATTTTTCCGGGCTGGTGGCGGATGTCATCGTGGACACCCCGACCGAGCGCGAGCTGTTTCGGCACACCGGCGTCATGGGATCGGTGGACGATTCACGCACCGAGCTGGCACGGGACCTGCCGCAGGGGTTCGGCAAGCTGAGAGCGGCGCTGAAGCCGCTGGTCGGCGACATGTCGCACGTCGTTTATGTATCCTATGCCAACCCGACTTTGGCCGGTGGCGCGCCCTGCCCCGGCGGCCGCGCCGGCTTCGATATTCATCCATCGTTCAATGCCGACCCGCAGCGGCTGGCCAACGTGTCGGGCTTTGTGCAGAACGAATTCCTTCCGCAACTGAAGGCTCTGGCGTTATGCCAGAGCGGTGTGCTGTGCCGCGATCCCGCCGGCGATCGCATGACCTTCGTCGATAGCCATCAACCGGTATTCGCAAATCACGGATTCTGCGCACGCGCGCAAACCGATCCGGAATTCGATCGGGAGTGTTTCTCGGACAAGGGCGAAAGCTTCGATCCGGACATTGTCAGCGCAGCCAACCAGCCGATGCTCTGCGGCCGCAGCGCCGGGGAATATCGCGCCTATCTTCCGCGCGCACGCTGGATCCGCGATGCCAACGACAGCTACTTTGCCGCGATGACTTATCCGCAGGGGTTGCCGGCTTCCAGTCAGCCTTCCGATATCCACGACGCGACCTGGGGTATTCTTTCGGCCGTGTATGGCGGCGCGGTGCACCCCACGGCCGAAGGCCACGCCGCGATGGCGGATGCGGCATTGCCGGCAGCGGCTTCGGTGCTTCATCTCGATGCCACCGTGTCCGAGGTAACCTCAGAACCGGCGGCGCCTGTCGCGATTGCACCGAACGCGCGGTGATGAAGTTACGTGGCTTGCGCGGCCCGCCGCGTCAGTGCGCGGGCGGCGCTGGTACGGCGCTTTTCTTGGTGGCAGCAGGAGGTAGTTTCGTCGCAGCCGGTGCTGCCGGTGGCGGTTTCATCGCCGCGGCCTGCGCCGGCAGATATTTCGCAATGATGTCGGGATCGACCGAGGCCATCGCCGTATCCGGCAATCGGAACCAGACCTCATCCTTGCCGAGCAGCGAAATCCCCCAATAGCCGCGCATCGTGAGCTCCTGACCGTCGGGGCTGACGCTCATCTTGGCCTTATAAATCTTGCCGTCGCGCGGATCGAGAACGTTGCCGTTCTCATACTTCAATCCATCGCGCTTCATGTTCCGGATGAAGGAAATTCCAAGCACCGGTGCATTCTTGCGGTCGTCGGTGCATTTCGCGCAGACCTCAGTGGAATCTTCCGGGAACGTTTTGGCAATCACGCCTTCGAAGTTGATGCCGTCATGATCGACCACGAGAACCCACACCACGGGTTTGCCGTTCTCGATCTTCTGCCACAGCCCCGCGGCTGATGGCTCAGCGGCCTGAGCCGGAACCATGACGGCAAGCAACATCGCAAGGCCCGTCATGATCGGCAGCCCAAGTTGAAGTCGAAGTTTGGATAAAGCAGTCCACATCGTCATCACCTGACCAATCCCATAAAATAATGGCCGCAGACTACGGCCATTTCGCGGACGGTTCCAGTACCGCATATACGGTATCAGTCGCTGTTCGGTTCGGCACTGCCACAAATCTGACGCACGAAAATCTGACGCACGAAAAAGTTGCTGCCGCGAACGGGTTCAATTGACCCCGAGCTTCTTCTGCAGGCTCGACGACGACGTCGTGTACTGGAACACCAGACGCTTGTCCGGATAGACATAGCGATGCGCCTTCTGTGCCATCAGCGAGCCTTCGTGGAAGCCGCACAGGATGAGCTTCAGCTTGCCGGGATAGGTGTTGATATCGCCGATCGCAAAAATGCCGGGCACGTTGGTTTCGAAAGCCGAGGTTTCGACCGGCACCAGATTGTTCTCAAGCGCGATGCCCCAGTTTGCGACCGGCCCGAGCTTCATGGTCAGGCCGAAGAACGGCAGCATGGTATCGCACTCGACTTTCGAAACGGCGTTGTCGTTGCCTTTTACGGTGGCGCCGGACAGCACCCCGCCCTCGCCTTCAAGTCCCGTGACCTGACCGATCTTCAAATCCAGCTTTCCGGCGGCGACCAGCGCGCGCATCTGTTCGACGCTATGAGGTGCTGCGCGGAAATCGTCGCGCCGGTGCAGCAATGTCACGCGCTTTGCGATCGGATGCAGATTGAGCGTCCAGTCCAGCGCGGAATCGCCGCCACCGACGATCAGCAGATCCTTGTCGCGGAACTGCTCCATCTTGCGCACGGAATAAAACACCGAGGTGCCTTCATAGGCTTCGATGCCCGGCACTGGCGGGCGCTTCGGCTGGAATGACCCGCCGCCGGCGGAGATGACAACCACCTTGCACTCGAATACCTGGCCGGCATCGGTCGTGACGCGAAAGCCGGAATCGCCGATCTTCTCGATCGTCTCCACCATTTCATTGAGATGGAAGGTCGGATTGAACGGCTTGATCTGCTCCATCAGCGCCTCGGTCAGGCCCTGGCCCGTGACAAAGGGAATGCCGGGAATGTCGTAGATCGGTTTTTCCGGATAGAGCTCGGCGCACTGGCCGCCGATCTTGTCGAGGATGTCGACAAGATGCGTCTTCATGTCGAGCAGGCCCAGTTCGAAAACGGCAAACAGTCCGCACGGGCCCGCGCCAATAATCAGCACATCGGTTTTGATCGCTTCGCTCATGTCGCTTCTTTTCGGTTGAACAGGCCAAGTGTCCCTTGCAAGTGTCCCGTGCAAGTGTCCCTGGCAGCGTCTGTCTAGCCAAGACGGCCGTTTGAGGAAAGCCATAAATGGGCCGCCAGCGATAGCCGCAACCCCTTGCCGGAGTTCGCGAACTCGGCTGTAAGGGCATGAAACTTTCGGAGATCCTTGCCGTGAATGCAGCAGCCCGTGTCGATTCAACCCCGCTTCTTGAAGATTTCCCCTATCGGCTGACCGACAATGTGCGCTTCGCGGATCTCGACCCCAACCAGCACGTCAACAACGCGGTGTATGCGACCTATTTCGAAACCGGCCGCGTCACACTGATGAAAGACCGCAGTTACGGGTTGATGCCTCCGGGCCTGGCCTGGATCATGGTGCGGCTCGATATCCATTTCCGCGCCGAGCTGCGCTGGCCGGGTTCCGCGCCGAGCTGCGCTGGCCGGGCACCATTGAAATGGGGCTCGGCGTCGCCAGGTTCGGCCGGACATCCGTGACGTTCGATCAGGTGGTGTTTTCCGAAGGAAAATGCGTCGCATCGGCGCAATCGGTGACGGTGCTGATCGACGAGGCTACGCGCAAACCGACGCCGCTGACGGCCGAGATCCTCGCGAATGTCCAGCGCTGGCTGCGGCGCGGGATGGACCGAGCGTAACGGAAGCGTTGCCTTAAGCCTGCCGCTCCGGCGTCGTTACCACGAGACCGTCGAGTTCGTCGCTCACCTTGATCTGGCAGGACAGCCGCGAGTTCGGCCGCACGTCGAAGCCGAAATCCAGCATATCCTCTTCCATCGGGGACGGGGCGCCGACCTTCTCGCGCCAGGCCTCATCGACATAGACGTGGCAGGTCGCGCACGCGCAGGCCCCGCCGCATTCGGCTTCGATCCCCGGGATGGCGTTGCGAATCGCCGCTTCCATCACGGTCGCGCCGTTTTCGACATCAATGATGCGGGTTTCGCCGGTATGGTCGACAAAGGTAATCTTGGCCATGATTGCTCGTGCTGCCGGATAAGAGAGGTCCGGGCAGTCCTATAACGGGTCGATCCGCTCCGCGCCAGCGGCCGGGAAGAAAACCTGTGGCGCGGTTTTGCGGGGCGTTTGATGGGGGCAGGATCAGGAACGGCGCAGGATCAAGTCGATGGCCGTCCGCGCCTGCGCGACGGCGTCTTTAAGCTCGGCGAGCGCCGGCTGCGGATCGTCGCCGTTGCGGATCGCGGTTTCCAGACATTCGGCGGCATCGGCAACGCCAAAGGCGCCAATCGCGCGCGCCGAACCTTTCAGCGTATGCGCCAACTGGAGTGTGTCGGAAGGCAGCGTGGCGAGCGTGCCGATCAGGCTGACGGCCTGGGCCGAGAACATCGCCAACACCTCGCGCTCGAGGCTATCATCGCCAAGCGTCATCCGCTCCAGATGCTGGATATCGATCGGACCATCATCGGGTGCGAGCGGTGGCGATGGCATCCAGTCGATCCGTCCCAGATGAAGCGGCATGGCGATAACCCAATTCCCTGTGCCGGTCGTTCCGGCTGCGAAGTTTTCGCCAGCCAATCACAGAAATGGTTAACGGAACGTTTCGCGTACTTGCCGCAAGTTCGCCTTGTTTTTGGCGAAAAGTTGCCCCGATTGTCGCGGTCGATCGAGAATTTTGAAGCCTTGCAGGACCTTACGGCGTTGCGCTGTTAACGATGATTAAGATTGTATTAATCGGAACCATTTCATTCGCATCGCCTAGCCAATAGGATGTTTCCGGATGTAGCGGACAAGCCGACCAAGGGCCGTGCTTTCGCACCGCGCAGGGCATGAGACCGGTTCGAGCTTGCGAGGGGCGTGCGCGCAAGACTCTCCGGATGCGTAAAAAGTAAACGAGGGCTAGACTGAACATGGCGAACAATCCCAAAAAGGTCAAAGACCCCACCGAAGTCGCGCTTTCTGCCATTCAGGAAGCTTTGAACATCAGCGACTTGCCTGCGGTTGACAACGGCCGCGGTGCAGTCCGCAACGATGTGGCGCCGACCGATCCGTCTTCGTCGGCTTATAATGAAAGCGCATTCGACACCCGGCCAAGCACCGATCGGCCGATCTTCGAACCTATCGAGGAGCCGCGCTCGACGCGCCGTGCCGCCAATGACGATCGCGAAACCATCGGGCAGATTCTGCAGGCCATTCAGAAGGGCCAGCCCGCCCGCAACGTCTATACGCTCGCCACGCTGTTTGCCGGCGTCTGGATTGTCGGCGCCGCACTGCTGACCTTCAGCTTCCTTCCCTCGCTGCAAGCAGCCATTGGTCAGGGCAGCGGCGGCACCCTGGCGCTGGCCGGCCTTGCGGCATTGTTCTTTGCGCCGGTGCTGCTGTTTTATTTGCTCGCGAGCCTTTCCTGGCGCGGCCAGGAATTGCGGATGATCGCGCAGTCGATGGCGCAGGTTGCGATTCGCTTTTCGGAGCCTGAAGGCGCGGCCAGCGATTCGATGGTGACCGTCGGTCAGGCGATCCGCCGCGAAGTCGCGGCCATGGGCGACGGCGTCGAACGCGCCATCGCGCGCGCCGGCGAACTCGAAACCCTCGTTGCCAACGAAGTCTCGGCGCTTGAACGCGCTTACAGCGACAACGAGGTGCGAATCCGCGCACTGCTGCAGGACATCGCCCATCAGCGCGACAATCTCGTCGGACAGGCCGAACAGGTTCGCAGCGCCATTTCCGGCGTGCAAATCGACTTGCGCCACGACATCGCGCTGATCTCGGACGCGATCGCATCCCGGGTCGATGAAGTTGCAAAGAGCATCACCGGAGCGCTGGAAGAACGCGGCGCCCATATCACCAGTGCGCTCAGCAATGCCGGCGACAACATGATCCTTGCGCTTGGCGAGCGCGGCGGCGACCTGCTCGACCGCCTTGAGGAAGCCAGCGCCGAAACCACGCGCGCGGTGCTCGACGCCAGCGAGCGCCTCACCACCAGCCTCAATTTCAAGACCGGGCATGTGCACGATGAGTTCGTCGACCTGGCCGACCGCGTCCACGAGATGCTGAACGAACGGATCGACCGCATCACCAGCGAATTCGAGCAGCGTTCCTCCACCATCGTCGACGGAATTTCCGACCGGACCGAACAGGTTCATGACTCGCTGAAGAATTCCAGCGACTCGCTCCTGCTGGAACTTGAACTGCGCAGCGGCGATCTCGTCAGCAAGATCGACGAAGCCGGCAATCGGCTGGCGACCCAGATCTTATCCAGCGGCGACAAGGCCAGCGATGCGCTCGATGTGACCGTGAACTCGCTGGTGGCGAAGGTCGTCAGCCAGACCGAAACCGCACACGATACGCTCTCCTTGCAGATGAGCGCCTTCGACGAACTGGTGAAAAACCAGGGCGGAGAACTTGCGGAAAAATTCGCGCGCGACAGCGGCACGCTCGGCGCCCTCATTACCCGCCACATCTCGGAATTCGACCGCACCGTCAAAACCTTTGGCGGCGAGATCGTCGACCGCATGGGTCAGCGCACCCAGGATATCGCGGAAAGCCTGAAGACCTATGTCGACACTTTCGACAACCGCCTGACCTCGAACAGCGGCGAGATCACCGCCACGCTGGACCAGCGTCTGCTGCAATTCGAAACCACGCTCGGAACCCGCGTGGCCACTCTCGACAGTTCACTCGACGGCAAGATCAGATCTTTCGACGAATCAATCGACGGCCGGCTCAAATCCTTCGACGAGTCCGTCGACGGCCGCATCAAATCGCTCGAACAGAGCTTCGACACGCGGGCGAAGTCGGTGACCGAAACCATCGACGGCCGTCTTGGCTCGCTGGCGTCGTCGCTGACCGATGGCGCGGCGCAAGCGATCCACTCGATCGATTCGCGGCTGACCCACCTCACCTCTTCGCTGACGGATGGAACCACGCAGGCCATCCAGTCGATCGACTCGCGCCTCACCCGGCTCACCTCCTCGCTGACCGACGGGACCGCTCAGGCCATCCAATCGATCGACTCACGCCTCACCGAGCTCACCTCATCGCTGACCGACGGGACCGCTCAAGCCATCCAGTCGATCGACTCGCGCCTCACCCATCTCACCACCTCGCTGACATCAGGCACCGCGCAGGCGGTCGAAGCCGTTGACCAGCGCATCTCCAGCGTGACCGAAACCATCGATGGCCGCAGCATCTACCTGACCGACACCATCACGGCGCGGTTCCAGGAAATCCATCAGGGCATCGAAACCCGGATTGGCGCGGTTGCCAGCGATATCGATGCGCGCGTCGCGCAGTTCGAAGACCTGCTCGGCTCCCGCGTCGAAGCCGTAGCCGGCCGCATCGAGAGCAGCGGGCGGCAGGCCAGCGAGGGTCTGATGGCGCGCGCCGAGGAATTGTCCACCGGAATCAGGTCGCATGTCGAGGATGCGGAACGTTCGCTGACCAACCTTGTGGTCAACACCAGCGAGACCATTCAGACCGGCGCGCGCGCTGCGCAACAGTCGCTGCTTTCGGTTTCTTCCGATGTTGGTGCACAGTTGAAGCTGACCTCGGCGGAAGTCGAGCGCGCCCTCACCGCCGTCGGCACCGGCGCCGCGAATTCGATCCTGACCAGCGCCCGCGATGCCCAGACGACTTTGGTGGCATCGTCCGCCGACGCCGCCACCCAGATCAAATCACTGTCCGCCGACGTCGAGCGAACGCTCTCGGCTGCGGGCACGGCAACGGCCGCCTTGATCCTTTCCGGCGCGCGCGAAGTCCAAACCACTTTGGTGACGGCGTCTTCGGATGCGGCCAGCCAGGTCAAATCGCTGACCGCGGATGTCGAGCGTTCGTTGTCTATCGCCGGGTCTTCCACCGCCGAGGCGATCACTGCCGGCGCACGTCAGGCTCAGAGCACGTTGGTGGCGGCTTCGTCGGATGCGGCCAACCAGGTCAAGTCGCTGGCCGCGGATGTCGAGCGTTCGTTGTCCATCGCCGGGACTTCCACCGCCGAGGCGATCACCGCCGGTGCGCGTGAGGCTCAGAGCACATTGGTGGCGGCTTCGTCGGATGCGGCCAACCAGGTCAAGTCGCTAGCCGCGGATGTCGAGCGTTCGCTCTCGATCGCCGGGACTTCCACCGCCGATTCGATTACCGCCGGCGCGCGTGAAGCGCAGAGCACCCTCGTCACCGCCTCATCGGATGCGGCCAATCACGTCAAGTCGCTGGCGATCGATGTGGAGCGTACCTTGACCGCGGTCGGGGCAGACACCGCCGCTTCCATTCTCAGCAGCGCGCGTGAAGCACAAAACTCGTTCGCGGCGACGTCGACCGACGCGGCCAGCCAGATCAAGGCGATCTCCGCGGATATCGAGCGTTCGCTCGGCATGGTCACGGCCAACACCACAGATAATATCCAGACCAGCGCGCTCAATGCGCAGAGCGCCCTGGTGGCGGCATCGAACGAAGTCAGTTCGAAGGTCAAGTCGACTGCCGTGGACGTCGAGCGTTCGGTTCTCGCTGCCAGCGGTACTTTCGGTTCGACCATGACCGGCAAGACCGACGAAATCGTCACCTACGTGCAGCAGCAGACGGACCGGCTGGCGCAGATGATCGACGGCAAGCGCGGAACGCTTATCGAGGCCATCGGCAGCAAGGCCGGCCAGCTCACGGTCGATATCGACCGCGTCACGTCGGATGCCCTGAAATCGATCGAGACCCGCGGACAGGCATTCTCGCAGTCGATGATGGCCAACGGATCCGACGTCGCGCGGACGATTACGTCCGCCGGCGAAATGGCCACCGGCGCCATCAACAAGTCGCTGAAAGACCTCGAGCAGTCGTCCCGGTCGGCGATCGACCAGTCGCGCCAGGTCTCGATCACGGCGGTGACCGAGATGCAGGAAACCAGCAAGATCCTGCGCACCGACACGGTCGCCCTGTTCGAGCGACTGCGCGAAGGCAACATCCTGCTGCAGGAAGTGCTCACCGGCGCACACGACAATCTCAATTCGCTGGAGCGCGCGTTGGTCACGCGGGTGGCTGACTTCGTGTCCGCCATGAACGACGTCACCTCGCGCAACGGCGTCGCGACCCAGACGCTGGAAGACCAGTTGAACGTCTTCAACGCCAAGACGACCAAGGCGCTGGAAGATCTCGGCTCGCTTTCCAGCCAGTTCGAGATCCACGGCAACGCGCTGGTCGATGCCGCGGCTGTGGTGGAGCAAAGCAATCGCAGCACCACCGCGTCCGTCACCGAGCGTAAAGCGGCGCTGGAATCGCTGGTCACCACGATCGATTTGCGCACCACCGATCTCGATCAGCGCTTGTCGCGGTTCACCGGTCTGCTGGATGAATCGCTGGCCGCCGCGGAAGAGCGCGCCCGCGATATCGCACGAGTAGTGGCGGAAACCGCAGGCGCAGGATCTGCCGCCATCAGCCGGCAGTTCGAGGCGGTCCGTGCCGCAGCCGAAGAGGAACGGCGGCTAACGTCCGACGCCATGAACGAGCTCTATCAGCAGGGCACGCAGGAAGCGGACGCGATGTTCAAGCAGTCCGCGGACAAGTTCGCCACCATGGTCTCGAGCATGAAGCAGATGGCTTCGGAGATGCATCACGAGCTGGAAAGCACGCGCAACGAACTTCGCCGCGGCGTGCTGGAAATGCCGCAGGAGGCCGCCGAGAGCACCGCGCAAATGCGCAAGGTCATTGTCGACCAGATCGAGGCGCTGGCCGAACTGAACCGGATCGTCGCGCGTCACGGCCGCGGGCTTGATGTGGTGAGCGCCGGCCGCTCGAGTTCGCAACGCGAGGACGAGCCTGTCCTGGCCACCGCCGGTGGTCGCAGCGAAGTGCAATCGCGTTCTGCACCGCCGCCGCGCATGCGCGACGCCGGCAGCGCATCGACCCTGCCGCCGCCGGACCTCGGCGGGCCAGTTTCGCGCCGCACCGAAGCGCCGCCGGT
>JAQGKC010000360.1 GCA_028290305.1 Bradyrhizobium sp. | reverse complement strand
TATGCGGCAGAAAGACTTCATCGAACATTGCGCGATCATCCTTGTTCTGCACAATTGAGTCCGACACCTGTTGCTGGCCTGACAAACGTTCTGGGTCTTCCGGCCGTTCTTTCAGCACGACTTCGTTAAGTTCGGCATGCCGGAAATCCGACCGACGTACCGGTGGGGGTGTCGTCATGTTTGGCACACGAGGGCTCAAATATTGCGATCACTTTACGATGACTTTTCCGACCATGTGCGGATGCAGACCACAGAAGTAATCGAAGGTGCCGGCGCTGGCGAACGTGAAGGAATACGAGTCGTCGGTATCGAGCGCCTTCGACCGGAACGCCTTGTCCTTGTTGACCACGGAATGCGGGATGTCGTCGTGATTGACCCATTTCACCGTCGTTCCCACGGCTACCGTTAAATCCGGGGGCGCGAAGGTGAAATTGTCGATGGTGATCACGTTCGTGGCATCCTGTGCCGCTATCGCTGCCGCCGCCAACATGGCCCCGGCGATTGGGCCCAACAGCATGGCAATGATGACGGCCCGGCTGAGGGCAAATCGGGCCGCCGCGAAGCGGAAATGGCTGATCAGAATTCGCATGTCGGATCCCCGATCAACCGGCTAGCGTCTTGTCGACGATCGCCAACGGTTTGTTACCCTGCGCCATGGTGATGCTGGACAGACCGAGCAACGTGCGGAGCTTCTCGGCAGGGACAACCATCGGACCTGGCGAGGGTGCGGTGCCGGGGACAGGCTGCGGAAACGCCGTCGACAACGCGGTGTGGAAGGTCATGTTGCCCTCCACTTTCTGCGCCAGTTGATGAATGTGCCCATTCAGAACGGTGACGGAGCCGAAGCGCTTGAGCAACGCCAGCGCCTGCGTGCCGTCTTCGGTACCCCAGCCCCACTCCTTGTAGAGCACCTGCAGCGGGATATGCGCGAACACGACGATCGGCGTGCTGTTGGACCTGTCCTTCAGGTCGGCCTCGAGCCAGGCGAGCTGCTCGGCGCCGAGGTTTCCCAACCCGCCGCTTTTCAGATCGACGACGTTGACGAGACCAACGAAGTGCACGCCGTGGTCATCAAAACTGTACCAGCCCGCGCCTTTCGAGCCTTTGCCGTAGCGCTCCAGATAGGCCTTGCCGTTCTCTTCGTCGATAATGTCGTGCTCGCCCGGCACATAATGAATCTTTACGCCGGTCTCGCTGAACACTTTATCGGCATTGTCGAATTGTGCCGGCTTGGAAAGATGCGTGATGTCGCCAGTGTGAATGATGAAGGATGGCTTGACCGGCATCGCCTTCACTGTGGCGACAGCTTCGCGCAGCGTGGCCAACGCGTCCGGATTCGCCGCCTTGTCGAAGCCGATGTGGCTGTCGCTCATTTGCAAAAACGTGAAGCCTGTCGGTTCTGCGGCGAGAGCATCGCCGATCAGCCCCACGGAGTGGGGAACACCGCCACTGACGGTCCAGAGCACCCCCGTCCCCGCCCAGACCATGCATTCCAGCACTTCCCGGCGGCCGATTCCTCGTCCACGATCCTCATTACCCTTTTTGGCCATGTCACATCTCCCTGCGGGAGCCAAACGGCTCCAAATGGCGCCGAATTGCGCCGCCAAACAGGAGACTCGGCCGTCGCGGGCTTTATTCCCGAATAATATCTCTAATTTCCTGGTCTGCGAATTTCCCTCGGGATCTTGCGGGATTGTGTGAACTTAGCTGCAGCAGCAGTTGCTGCTTGGTGCCTGGACCGTTGTCCGACACATGCACGAAGATGTGATCGGCACGTCCGCGAACGCCAGCACCACTGCAAGCTTCTTTTGCACCATCGGCAATTCATCGAGCTCGCCTCGCTTTCCCAAGCATTCTGCCAGACCGTGAAGCGCCCAGACGTTATCTGGGTGCTGCGCACATCGTTGAATGCTGCCGTTCAACCCCAGATCATCGCGATAGACCTGCTCGGCCTCGCCGTAGTGCCCCTGCTCCATCAGAAGAGCCCCAAGAGCATGCCGCGGCGGATGCATCCAGGCCCACGGCTCGATGTACTCCAGATTGTCGTCGATAAGCACGCTCTCCCGCAAATGGGAATAAGCCGTTTGGTAATTACCTCTGTGATATTCCAGCTCGCCGTCCAGCATCTTCTCGCCCACCGCCAATATGCTGTGAGCGTCGTTGTTGAAAAATCTTCGGTGAGACGGGATGCGCCGCAGGCTCTCATGAAAAAGCTTGCGCTCTTCATCAGCGCGGTGAAAATTCTTGAGCGTGGCGTGAGCAATGCCCTTGGCATAATGATGCATCGCCGTAGAAACCAGGTACAGTTCGGGGTCATCGGGTAACGGCTCGTCGATGATCTCCTGCCAGCGCCCGAAACGCACCATCACGTGCGTTTTCATGGAATAGTAGCCTTCCAGGCTCATCGCGAACTTGGGACGGCCTTTGACACTGAGGACCTCCTTCGTGAGCAGAGCGCACATTTTATTCGCGGCATCGATCGAGTCCTGATACCTGCCCATGAACATGCAGGCGTACATCATCAAATGAAGGTCGTGCGCGCATGCGATCGTGTAAAAGGTGAAGGGCCCCGCGTAATCAAGATAAGTGTCGTCGGCGGCTATTGCTCTTTCGCTTGCGAGCTTCGCTTTCTGGTACTCGCCGCAGAGCATGTAGACATGCCCCGGCATATGATTCATGTGCCCGGCGTCCGGGCACATGGTTGCGAGATCGTTCGCGGAACCCGCTGCACGCTTTGGCTCGTTCGACATCTCGAGGGCGTGGATGTGCAAATGCACGATCGCCGGATGTTTCTTTATGCCCTGTTGGCTGGCCAGGTTGATCGAGCGTTCGCAAACCTGAAGGGCTTCGATCACGTCTGAATTTTTTGCCGGCAATCCGGTCTTGACGTCCCACAAACGTCTTGGCGTTCGTGTTATCAGGGCCTCCACCAAAAGCGCCATTACGTCGTGGTCGTCTTGATAACGATAGTAAACTCGCCGCAAGGCTGCGGCATATTCGTCATCCCAACGGTCAAACTCGGCCGGCTGAACCGAATGCGGCTTCTGAACGCGGCAGGCCAGCGCCTCTACCAGTTGATTTTCGAGATCCGTCGCGTTGTCTGACAACGCGCGCGCCATTTGGATGTGCTCGAACGCGATCCGGGTGGACGTATTCGCCTCTTCCTCGCCATGCTCGTGCCAGGTCAGATTATAAAAAGGCCCGTAGCCGTAAGCGACGCCCCAATGAGCCATCACACATCTGGGATCGAACTCGAGCGCCTTCCGAAAGCACTTTACGCCCTCTCCCTTGTTGAAACCAAAGCACCAGTTCAAACCCAGATCAAACCAGCGCTGTGTTTCCGCCGATACAGTAGAGATAGGCTTTGTATGGGTGCCCAGATTGAAGCGATCCATTCTCTAACTCCGGTAATTCCTGCTTCCATCGCGCGGCCACCCTCCGCTGTTGGCAATTGGGCTCCTTGCGACACGCCGCACGCGAATCGATGCGGAAGCGGGCCTCACCGCGACAATGTCGCTGAAACCTCTTCCATATCGGGCAGCGAATGCACCGCTTCCGCCTGCGCGAGATTTGTCAAAATGACCTCGTAATCTAGTCTCTGGAACGGCAATACATCCTTCAATCCGAAAGCCTGGCGCGTTTCTTCGGGAAGAGCTGCAATGCCTGTTCGCACGGCGTCAAATAGTTTTGCCGGGGATTTGCCGGTCGCGGCGATAAACGGAAGGCCGGGCGTCGGTTCGGTTGTTCCGATCGGCTTCAAACCGGAAATGCCGGGATCGAATTGCCGGCTCATTCGCCAGGTCACGGAGTCGATCGCCGCGATGTCTGCAAGACCTCTTGCCACGAGTTGCATCGATGCGTCGTGGGAACCCGTGCGAATGGCCCGCCGGAAAAACCGTCCCCGTTGCGCCAATGGAGCTGATGCAAACATGATCGCGCCGTAACCGGATTGGGAATCCGTTCCGTTGATCGCCAACGTGCCGCCGAGAAACTCGGACAAGCTCTCGCGTTTATCTGCGGAGGACGCAACGAGCGTGCTGTGGTAGAATCCGGGAGGGCAACCTTCGACGCCATAGTCAGGCGTGCCGACCAGTTCGACACGGTCGCAGAGCTTCATGATATAGGGCAGCCCACATGTCTGGCCCAATATCAATTCGGGGTGCAACCACCCCTGAAGCCGCGGCTCGAAATGAGCGACCCGCTCCGGGGCTTCGATCCCGCTGCTTCTGATGGAATCGCGGAGGCAACTCCACAGCGTATTGGCATGCTCGTCTGTTCCACGCACGGCGTACATCGGTAAAAACGCAACCGAACTCATCGGCCGCTCCATGAACGAGATATCGCCAGCGAAATGCGGGCGCGGGCCGGCTTGCCTATTTCAGACGAAGCGGCGAACGGCCCAGCGCGTTCTGTTCCTGCACGAGCCGCCGCAACAGCGCGGCAAAGACCTTTTGATCCTGCTGCGCCAGCGCCGAAACGGTGCGTTCCTGCGCGCGTAATGCGCACTGGTCCGCCGTTTTCAGGAAAGCAGCGCCTTCCCGGGTGAGCAAAATCAGGCGCTTGCGTCCGTGGGCCGGGTTGATACGCACCGTGACGTATCCCCGTTCCGAAAGACGGTGCACCACGTCGGAGACATTGGCGCGGTCCATGCCGACGTGTACGGCAAGTTCGCTCTGATCGATTTCCCCGAGTTGATGGAGAACCGACAGCGCCGTGAACTGGATCGCTGTGATATCGAGGTCTTTGGCCTCCTGCATGAAGAGCGCGATGTGAATTTGGTGCAGCCGCCGGATGAGAAACCCGAATCTCTCCATCAGAGGCCCGTCGGCGAACAGATGCGGGGCGATGGGTCGTGACGAACCCGGCGGCTTCGTCCCGGCGGTGGCAGGTGAGACGTTGGTTTTCTTTGGCATGGTCCCACCGATGAATGAGGTTTGACACCGAACCGGTCGATCCGACACGCGCGGCAAGCCCTTCGGTCATGTCGCGATCTCACCCGGCTGAAACAACGCGCCGGTCATCGGAGCGGCCAGTCGCATCAGGACGAGGCGTTCAAAAAGCAGAACGGCGCCATACAGCGTCAAACCAATCAGCGACACCCATCCAAGGGCCGCGAACATCAAATCGATCTGCATATTGGAAGACGCCAGCACAATGATGTAACCCAGCCCATTCTGGGCGGTCACGAATTCGCTGACGATCACACCGGTAATGGCCAGCGTCATTCCGACCTTCAGTCCGCTCATGATCAGGGGAACCGCATAAGGCAGCCGGATCTGCCAAAACATCTGGGCGGGAGACGCCCGCAAGGATTTGCACAGCTTCAACACCAGCGGGTCCGTGGCGCGAAGTCCGGCGAGCGTCGCCAGCACGATGGGGAAAAACGCGATGAAGCCCGCGAACGATACCCGGGATACAATGTTGACACCGAACCAGACCACGAAGAGCGGCGCCAATGCGATCTTTGGCAATAGTTGGAACATCACGATGCTGGGATAGACCGCGAGGCGAAACCTGCGCCAATGCATGAGAAGCGCGCCGAGGAAAATGCCGCCCACCGAGGACAGTACGAACGTAAGCAGGGTCTCATACGTCGTAGCCAGGATGTGAGGGAGCAATATGCTGAAACTGCTCACGGCGACTTTCGCAGCTTCGGACGGCGCGGAAAGGCTGAGGGGGCTGATCCACTTGTGCAGGACCGCGTACTCCCACAACAGCAGGATGCAGCAGCAATTGAGCAGCGGAAGAAGAATGCGTTGAGCCCGGCTGGATGTCTTGGGCATTTGGATCATCCAAACATTTTGCGGCGGACCAGGATCTCGCCAACTGAGACGATGCCATAGACGCACAAGCCGAACAGGCTCAGCACGACCAAGGATGCAAGGATGTTCGCGGTCTGCGAAAGTGCGGCGGCTTGCACGATGTACCAGCCGATGCCTGCCTTGGCGCTCACGAACTCTCCCAGGACGACGCCGATGATGCACAGCGTCGTGCTGACTTTTGCGCCGACGAACAGTTGCGGCAGTGCCATTGGCAATTTCACGTGAATGAGGGTTTGCCACCGGCTCGCGCCAAGAGCGCTGCACAGCCGCACGGCATCTGCGCTGGTTTCTTCGAATCCCGCGCGGGCGGCAGCCAATACCGGGAAAAAGCTGAGGCAGACAGCAAAGCTGAAATGGGACAAAGCCCCGGTGCCGAACCAGACGACGAACAACGGCGCAAGCGCGATCTTCGGGATGATCTGCAACACGACGAAGAGCGGCGAGAACATGTCGTTGAGCACACGCGACAACGTGAAAACCGTCGCCAGCGAGATACCGACAGCCAGCGAGATAAAGAGTGCGACGACGACCTGGGAAATCGTCAAGGTGGCATGATAGCCCAGCGTGGAAGCATTGACGGTGAGCGCCATCAGCACCCGGCTTGGCGAGGGAAACAGAACCTCGGGAACCGACAGTGTCCGTGCAAGGATCTCGAGACCCGCGATGCAGATGACGATGAAGCCTATGGGAAGCATTGCACCGTCGGCGTGACGCCGGACGAAGCCGGTTCTGCGGCCCGCAGGCAAATCGGCAACGCCCGTGGGAAACGCTTCAGCCGACATGGTTATGCTCGATCATGCCGCGGAGACGGCCGCAAAGCTGATTGAATTCCACTTTCTCGGCCAGTTCCGGGCTCCGCGGCCTGGAAAAAGGCACGACCACATTTTCCACGATGGTAGCCGGGCGCTTGGTCATCACCAGTATGCGGTCGGACAACAGCACGGCTTCGCGGATGCTGTGCGTGATGAACAGCGCGGTGCGCGCAAGCTGCTGCTGCCAGAGATCAAGCAGCAGGACATTCATCTGGTCCCTGGTGATGGCGTCCAAGGCACTGAACGGCTCGTCCATCAGCAGGATGCTGGGATCATTGATCAAGGCGCGACAGATCGATACCCGTTGGCGCATTCCTCCCGAGAGCTGGTGGGGCCGATGTCCTTCAAAGGACTGCAGGCCGACGGATTGCAGGAGCGCGCGAGCCCGACGTTCGACCGGCTCGATCGGAATCCTGGCAATGCGGGCCGGGAACAGCACGTTTTCCATGACCGTCTTCCACGGAAGCAACGTCGGATCCTGGAACATCACGCCGGTGTCACGACGCGGGCCGGTCATGGGCGTGCCGGCAACCATCAACAGCCCATCGCTGATCTCTTCCAGTCCACCGCACATCATGAGCAGCGTGCTCTTCCCGCACCCGCTCGGCCCGAGGATGGATACAAATTCGCCTTTCTCGATGCTGAAATTCACATTGTGCAATGCCTCAACGGCCTTGCCGTCGGGGTCATAGACCTTGCGCAATCCGTCGCCGCGAATGAAGCTCATAAACGTCAATCGCTCCCTGACCAGACCAACTCAGGTCAAAAGCTTCGAGACATCGCCAAGCGAGGCCTGCGCGCTGTTCCACTCGGCGTCCGTCAACGTCACGGCACCGGCGAACTTGTTGGAGACGACTTTGTCGAGATCCGGACGCTTACCGTCCGGCGCGACGAATTTCATCACGAGGTCGGTCATCGTCTTGTAGCCGTCGGCAGGCGCATAGCCGATGCCGTTCTGCTTTGCCGCCGGGTTGATCACCGAGTAACGGAAGAAGTCCAGCGCCAGCTTTGTCTGTTCGCGCGCGCCCTTCGCGAGTTCCATCTCCGGGTTTGCCTTGAAGAAGATGTCGAGAGACTCCTCCGGCTTCAACAGTACGAATTTCGTCGCCTCGTTCAAACCATTCGCTATCGCACCGCAGAGCTCCGGCTCTTTCTCCAGCAGCGGTTGCTGGGTAAACAGGGTGTTTCCGTAGAGCGGCAGACCGAACTTGCTGAACAGGATGATTTTCGGTGAATAGCCATTGGCGATGTAGCCGGGCACGACCGAAGGAGCGAATCCCGATATCGCAGACACCTGCTTTTCAATCAGCAGCCGCTGACGAACGTTGGGATCGACCTGCAGAATCTCAACCTTACTGAGATCCACGCCGGCATTGGCCGCGAATGCCGGCAGGAAGGGAAACTCTCCAGACTTGGTGGTGGCTGCAAATTTTTTGCCTTCCAGATCTTTCGGTCCGTTGACGCCCGCGTCAGTCATGGTGATCACGGCCATAAAAGCATCGTAAGAGCAGCAGGAAATCTGCGCGATCGGCAGCCCCAGAGCGGCCTGTTGCAAACCGGCAGTGGCTGCCGAGAGGCCGAACTGGAATTGGCCGTTTCCGATCGCCTGGGCAGCACCAACGGAGCCGCTGCCCTTGGATATCTCGACGTTGAGCCCAGCCTTCGACCAGTATCCATTCGCCTTGGCGACAAACGAGATGAGGTTCGGACCCTCCGGCACCCACGGCAACGTAAAGCTGATATTGCGCTGCTGCGCAATGGCGGGGCTTCCGAACGCGCTGACCGCCACCGCCCCCAGACCTGCCGCACGCATTACGTCGCGCCGCGACGGCCGTTGCCAGCGCGTGGCATCAATCCCGACTTCTACCATTTCACCCTCCGCCGCCATGTCAATGTCAGTACACTGACGTTCTCAATGTCAGTGTACTGACGTTCAGCAAAATCCGGGCCAACCGGGTTTTTATATTTCGCGAGGGATTTCAACGCGAACGCGCCGAACAAAATCAGCAACCTGACCGCCCATTCCGCAATTGGCTGAAATTTAGTCAAGCGCAACGGGGCACGGGTTCAAGTGAGAAAGATTCGGCCGGCTCACAAACCTTGAAGCGTTTGGGACGCCTAGTCATTTCACGCTTCGGGTTTGCTGTAGCCCGATGCACAATCGATATATGTTGATTGCGCGTTGCAAAATCTGAGATAGGAGTTGGCTCTCTCTGTGGAACGAACTGGCGGCGGGGGTGACATGCGTAAAAGTCCAAAACCGGCTCGGACGATGTTGTTCAGGCGGCCCGGCTTCCTGGTTCGGCGGCTCCACCAGATTTACGTCGCGATCTATTTCCAGAATTGCGAGCGGTTCGGTACGACGCCGGTGCAGTCGAGCGTCATGCAGGTGCTGATGTCACAGCCCGGAATGGATCAGGTCGCGCTGGCAGGCGAAATCGGCATTGATCGTACGACCGCCTCAAGCGTTCTGTCCCGGCTCGAAGCACGGGGCATCGTCAGGCGCGAAGCGGATTCGGCAGATCGGCGAACAAAACGCGCGTTCCTGACGGCATCGGGAAAAGCGATGCTGCAGAATATGCAGGCCTCCATCGAGGCGGCGCATAAGGAACTGATGAAGCCATTGGACCCAGCCGATCGCGAGCAATTTCTCGAACAGCTCCTGTGTCTGGTGCAAGCCAACAATGATCGAGGCAGGTCGCTGCTGCGTAACCTCTAGGTTCGTTCGGGAGCTGCCGGATATCGACATTTTTCCGGCGCTTTCGGGCAACCATCGTCCCCATCGGATTTCATCCAAATTCATCACCGATCAAAAATCAGGCGGTAGCCGCTCAAAAATTGCACTTGTTTCCCAAGAATTCCGGGTTAGGCTTTTTCATCCAATAAAAAACAAGCAGGTATCGATCGCTTGCAATTCTCACAACCATATCGTCAGCGCACTGATGAATTTGCGGCCTTCATTCGCCACGTCCCGAGGTCCCAAAGGAGAACGGATAGATGAGCGTCAGACGACACAATTCGCTGCCCCATCATCGGCGCAACCTGGTCCGGACGGTTTTGCGTCGTTCGACGCTTTCCTTCTGCGCCGCGCTCGTCATGGCTGCGGTGCTGAATACGGCACCGTTTCTCGCACGCGAAGCCCATGCGGAAGTCAGCGAGCTTCGTCTCGCCCGTCAATACGGCATCTCCCATCTCGCGATGGCGATCATGGACCAGCTTCAGCTTGTCCAGCGACAGGCCGAAAAGGCCGGCCTCAAGGATCTGAAAGTGACCTGGAGCCGTTTCAGCGATGGGCCTGGCATGAATGAAGCCCTGCTGTCAGGCAATCTCGATATTGCGAACGGCGGCCTGACGGCCCTGATCGTGCTGTGGGACAAGAGCAAGGGGGCTTATGTCGGCCTTTCCGCTCTGAGTTCCATGCCGGCGGTGCTGATGACCCGCGATCCCAACATCAAGAGCGTCAAGGACTTCAAGGAAACGGACCGGATCGCCGTGGTCTCGCGGGTTTCGATGCAGGCGATTATTTTACGGATGCTGGCGGCTGAGGCCTACGGAAAGGATCAGTTCGCCAAGCTCGATCAATTGACCGTTCCCCTGCCCCATCCGGATGCCATGGCCGCATTGCTGTCCGGCCGCAGCGAAATTACCGCGCATTTTACCGCGGCGCCCTACTACCAGCAGGAAGAGGCCGCCGGTCTGCACCGGGTCCTGGGCTCGTATGCGATCCTCGGAGGCCCTGCTACCTACAGCGTCACCTGGGCATCGAAAAAATTCATCGAGCAGAATCCTAAAACCGTTCAGGCGGTTCTGGCCGCGATCGAGGAAGCGACCGAGATCATCAAGAGCGATCCAAAGCGCGCCGCCGAAACATATCTGAAGGCCGAGAACTCATCGCTAAGTGTCGAAGCCGTCGAAGACATCATCAAGGATCCGGAGAACGTCTTCACCACGACGCCGCAGAACGTCATGAAGTTCGTCACGTTCATGACCGAAACCGGATCGGTGAAATCTCCCGCAAATAGCTGGAAGGATCTCTTCACGTCGCTGATCGCCGACAAGCCCGGCAGCTGATCGCGATCCCAGATGATAGCTCAGGAACAAGGCGATCTGCACGGCGACCGAAACCTGCTCAAGGTCGATGGCGTAACCCTGCAGTACAAAACACCGCAGCACCTTGTGACCGCCACCTACAAAGTCAGCTTCACCGTTCGGGAGAGCGAACGCTACGTCATTCTCGGACCGTCGGGCTGTGGAAAGTCGACCTTGCTGAAGGCGATCGGAGGCTTCATGGCTCCAGTGACGGGAAGCATTTCCGTTCGAGGAGAGCCTGTTCGCGCGCCGGGTCCCGATCGAATGATGGTCTTCCAGGAGTTCGAGCAACTGATGCCCTGGAAGACCGTGCTGCAAAATGTCGTGTTTCCCATGAGAGCCACCGGCAAATTCAACCGGTCCGAAGCGAACGAGCGTGCGCTATCGATGATCGACCGGGTCAAGCTTGGCAAATTTCGCGATGTCTATCCGCATATGCTCTCAGGTGGCATGAAAATGCGCGTTGCGTTGGCGCGCGCGATGGCGCTTGAACCCTCCGTCCTTCTGATGGACGAGCCTTTCGCCGCACTCGATGCCTTAACGCGGCGGGAAATGCAGGATGAGCTGCTGGATTTGTGGGAGCAATTCCGTTTTACGGTGCTGTTCGTCACTCATTCGATCGAGGAAGCCATCATCGTGGGTTCGCGCATCCTCGTTCTGTCGCCGCATCCGGGACGCGTCCGCGCCGAGCTTGATGCGAGCACGTTCAACTCCGACGAAGTAGACAGTGCCGGCTTTGGAGCGCTTTCAAAACGCATTCATGGCCTTCTGTTTGGCCAGAAGCCTTAAACAATCCGAAAGGCTATGACGATGTCTCGTGTTTCCCTGGCGCCGGTTGGACCACCGCTTCCGGACTTCGAGTGCGACCCGGTCGATGCTTCCAGCGTCGGCGACGTCGAACGACCGTTGGGATTCTTCGAACGTCTGACCAACAATGATGCCGCGAGGCGTCTTGCGATCCTCATCGCGCTCGGGCTGATCTGGGAGCTGTACGCACGATGGATCGATAACCCGCTGATCCTGCCTACCTTTGGCGCGACCGTTAATACATTTGTTTCCGACCTCATGAGCGGGGTGCTCGTCGATCGTATCGCCACCTCTCTTCGCTCGCTTATCCTCGGTTATGCCGCCGGCTTGCTCCTGGCCGCAACGTTCACGACGATCGCGGTATCGACGAGAATCGGATCCGACCTGTTGTCGACATTGACGGCGATGTTCAATCCGGTGCCGGCCATCGCGTTGTTGCCTCTGGCTCTGATATGGTTTGGGCTGGGGACGCCTTCGCTGGTCTTTGTGATCGTTCATTCGGTGCTGTGGGCGGTGGCGTTGAATACGCTGACCGGCTTTCGAAGCGTGCCCGAAACCTTGCGCATGAGCGGCCGCAATTATGGACTCCATGGCATCAAATATGTCGCGTTGACCCTGATACCCGCCGCCTTTCCCTCGATTCTGGCCGGTTTGAAAATCGGCTGGGCTTTCGCCTGGCGCACGCTGATTGCAGCCGAACTCGTCTTCGGCGTCTCGTCTCGTTCCGGAGGGCTGGGCTGGTACATTTTTGAGGCCCGCGCCGAACTCGAGACAAGCCGGGTGTTCGCAGGATTGCTGGCGGTCGTCTTGATTGGCCTGGCGGTTGAGGCGGTGATCTTCCGTTTCATCGAACGACGAACGGTCGTGCGCTGGGGCATGCAACGCTAGACATGCTGCTCTCACCTCCCCTCAACCAACCACATTGCAATGAAAGGACAGCGAGAATGCGAACGCTGATCAAGGGACAATGGATCGTCGCCAATGATGGCCGCGGCCATACGCTGTTACGGGATGGCGTCGTCGCATTCGAAGGCAAACACATCATTCACGTCGGCAAGACTTTCGATGGCGCCGTCGATCGAGTCATCGATGCCGGATCGAAACTGGTGTGTCCGGGCTTTATCGATACCCATGTTCATTCCGGTCATCGTGCCTCTCACAGGTTGATCACCGACACCGGCCGGCCGCTTTACTTCGGCCAGCCGTTTCTCGAGATCAGCGTGCCCAAGGAGGGACGCGTGGTTTCGGGCGACCCCCGCTATCTGAAGCCTGGCGACAACGCGCTCAACGCAGCCCTCGAACTCAATGCCATGTTCACGGTGGTTGAGCTGCTGCGGAACGGCGTGACTACGTTCGTCGAGTTTGGCAGTCAGGAGAGCGTCCAGTTAGCTCTGATGAAGCAGATCGAGCGTTTTGGAACGCGGGGCTACCTCGGGCCAGGATACGACAGCGGGCGATGGGTCGGTGACGAGAACGGCGGACTCAAGCGAATATATGATCCCGAAGGCGGCCTTCGTGGCCTCGACACGGCAGTCGAATTCATCCGGAAATATAATGGCGGGCTGGACGATCGGATTCGCGGACTTTTGGTGCCGCGAGAAGTGGAAACCTCGACCGTCGAATTGCTGCAGAAAACCTTGGGCTTTGCCGACGAGCTTGGGGTTCCGATGGCGACACACGCTGCCTATAGCGTATTGGAATTCCACGACATCGTTCGCGAACATCAGATGACGCCGATCGAACTGCTGGACAAGGTCGGCATGCTCCGCACCACCCTGAATATCGGGCACGGCAATTTCATCGCCGACAACAGCAACCTGAACTATTCCGGCGCCCGCGATCTGGAACTGATGGGCGCCCACAAATGTTCGATCTCTCATTGCCCGATCAATATCGCCCGAAGAGCGCGCACGCTCGACAATTGGGATCGCTATCGCGACGCCGGCGTCAATATTTCCATTGGAAGCGACACCTACCCGCGCGACATGATCATGAACATGCGGACGGCGTCGCTGATGGGAAAAATCATGGGACACGACTATTACAAGGCGCCCGCCGGAGAGGTGTTCGAGGCCGCGACCCTCGGCGGCGCGCGTTCGCTCGGACGGGACGATCTGGGAAGGCTTTCCAAGGGCGCCCTGGCGGATATCCTGATCATCGATTTCAACGGGAAGAACTCGCTGCGATACGGCCCCGTCCGGGATCCGATCAAGAGCGTGGTCGAATGCGGCGTGGGTGATGACATCGATACCGTGATCGTCAATGGCAACGTCTGCATGGAAAACGGTTTGGTCCCCGACTTCGATATCGCCGCATTGCGAACTCAGGCACAGCTTTCCGGCGAACACGTATGGTCAACCCTGCAAGACTGGGATCCGCGCGGCCGGACCGCCGAGGAAGCCAGTCCGTGGTCGTTTCCCCTGCATGAATGCTAGGGGCACGATTCGGAGACAGCGCCAACGCGTCATCTTGATTCTAAGCTATTTTGGCTATTTTGCCGCAGGCTTGACGGCCTCGGCATCAACCCAGATTTGCTCGTCCCTAATCCGGGCGGGATAGCGCTGCAAAGCCCGGCTTGGCCATCCCGCAGAGATATTGCCGTCGTGAAGATCGAATGAGGCAAGATGACGCGGGCAAAATAAGCGGCCATTGGCAACACGACCCAAACTCAAGTCAGCCTGTTCGTGCGGACAGGCTCGCTCGCACACGAAAATATCATCGCCATCGCGAATCAGCAGCAGATCGACGGCCTCCAGCCGCGCGCAGACAATCGTTTGATGCGAAAGGCCGTCCAACGGACAGATCGCAATCCAGTTTTCTCTTTTTGATGTCATAAGACACGGCCTCCGGTAGCTTCCCAACGGTTGAAAGCTTTGCAATCTGTTGCACTGCACAGCGCTCCCGCAGTCTCGATCCGGTAGCCGAACGGCTGGCGCTCGGTCGCGACGGCGGCTTTGAATCCGTCATTGGCGTTATTTTTTGTCAAACTTGCCCGACTCCCGCTGCCAGACTTGCCCGATTCTTCTTGTCAAACTTACCCGATCGGATCAGATTTGAATGGAACCGGCGTGCCTTTAAATATGCCGGTTATATCAATGATAATAATTGGGGCGGGAAAACATGAATAGATCCTCTATTGTATGCGCCGCATGGCTCGGCGTAGCCGGCCTGCTTGCGGGACCCAGCATCGCGCAGGAAACCAAACAGGAACCCAAGTCGGCGTCGGGCCAGGCGATGGTTTCTCCGGTTACGCAGCAACAGCTCAACGCGGCAGACAAGAACGCAACTAATTTTCTGCTGACCAACGGCAATTACGCCCAGACGCGCTTTCATCCCGCCCGACAGATCGAACGCGATAACGTCAAGAACCTGCACGTCGCTTGGATCTTCCAGACCGACGTCAAGGAATCGCTGGAGACTTCGCCGATTGTCGTCGATGGCGTCATGTATGTGACGACGTCGTTCAGCCACGTTTATGCGCTCGACGCTAAAACGGGCGTCCAGCTCTGGCACTATAATCACAAGATGGGACTGGTCACGACTTACTGCTGCGGTCCTAACAATCGCGGCGTGCAGATTCTCGGCGACCTGGTCTACGTCGCCACGCTCGACTCCAAATTGGTGGCCCTGAATGCAAAGACAGGCGATGTTGTCTGGCAGACCGATATTGCCGATCCGGAGCTTGGATACAGCGAGACGATGGCTCCGACCGTCATCAAGGACAAGGTTCTGATCGGAACGAATGGCGGTGAATACGGCATCCGCGGCTTCGTGAGGGCTTACGATGCGAAGACCGGCAAGTTGCTTTGGAACTTCAATACCATCCCGGACAAGACAGTCGGTGTCTGGGCGACCAAAGACGCCACTGGCCGCGACCTGCACCGCGATATCCAGGCCGAAAAGGACCAGCTCGCCAAAACCGGCGATCCGTTCGCAAAACTTGGCGGCGGCGTATGGCAAAATCCTGCCATCGATCTGGCAACCAACCGGATCTATTTTGTGGTCGGCAATCCCTCGCCCGATCTCGATGGTTCGATCCGCCCCGGTGACAATCTCTATACGAACTCACTGGTTTCGCTCGATCTCGATACTGGCAAGTACGTCTGCCACTTTCAGTACATCCCCCACGACGTGTGGGATCTCGATGCTGTAAGCCCACCGGTGCTGGTGAACGTGAAGGGCAAGGATGGCAAGACCATCCCCGGCGTGATCCATGCCGGCAAGACCGGTCACATCTATGTTCACGACCGCAAGGATTGCAGCTTGATCCGTTTCTCCGAAGCCATGGTACCGCAGGAGAACATGTGGGTTCTTCCCACCAAGGAAGGCGTGCGCATGCTGCCGGGCGCCAATGGCGGAGTCGAATGGTCGCCGATCGCCACCGATCCCGGGCAGGGACTGGCCTATGCCATCAACCTGCATCAGCCGATGACCTACCAGGTCGAGAACTCGCCGTATCCGAATGGCAAGTTGTGGCTTGGTGGCGCGTTCAAGGCGATTCCGGGCGAGGCGCAGGCGGGCAACATCACCGCCGTCGACTACAACACCGGCAAGATCAAATGGCAGGTGAAGACGCCGGAGCCGATGATCGGCGGCATTCTCGCCACCGCGGGCGGCCTTGTGTTCACGGGCGAAGGCAACGGCAAGTTCGCGGCCTACAATTCGTCCAACGGCAAGGAATTGTGGAGCTTCCGTGCCGGCGCCGGCGTCAATGCGCCACCCTCCACCTACATGGTGGGCGGCAAGCAATACATCGTGGTCGGCGCGGGCGGCAACACCCAGGTCGACTTTCACCGCGGCAACAACATTATCGCCTTCACGCTCAATTGAGCGCATAGGCGATCATCGAATAGCGAGGCGGGACCGGTTGGCGGTCCCGCTTCTTTTCGTTAGTCTTCTGGTTGGCCTCACCTGGATCGGATAAATGGGCAGCAAATTGAATTTGAGCATTTCCGGCGTTGTCGCCCTGGCGGCTACAGTATTGAACATCTGCACAACCCCGCTGCACGCACAAAGCATCGAAGAAAAGACCCAGGTTTGCGCCGGCTGCCATGGTGCAGATGGCAAACCGATCGACAAGACAATTCCCAACATTTGGGGGCAACAAGCGGGCTACATCTATATCGAGCTGCGCGATTTCAAGCGGGGTGACCGCAAGAGCGACATCATGCAACCGATCGCCTCAACGATGCAACGGGACGACATGCAGGCTATCGCGGAATATTTCTCGAAAAAGCCGTGGCCTGATCTGGGCCAGCCGCGTGCGTCAAAGGAAATTTCGGAGCGGGCCTCGAACGCCAACCGCTCCATCGGCTGCACCGGCTGCCATCTCGATCATTTTCAGGGCGACGGCACCGTGCCTCGTCTGGCGGGCTTGAGCAAAGAGTACTTGACCAAAACAATGGCTGACTTCCGCACCCGCGCGCGGGGCAATAATCCCGGCATGTCCGACTTGATGCTCGCCACCTCGCCTGACGACCTCGCGGCGCTGGCGGAATATCTGTCAGGTCTCTAATCCAGCTTCGCTGAATCAGACCCGTCGTTTATCCACTTTTCGGAATCATGCTCTGAGCCGCTTTAGCGCGGCGTCAGCCGTTCACGCAGCGCAGACAGCACTGTGAGATCCGCGGCCCGTTTTCCGGCCTTGTCCTTGAGAGCTGGATCGGCGCCTCGCGCAAGCAGCAGGTTGGCGATCTCGCTATGGCCGCCTTCAGCCGCAATCATAAGCGCGGTGCGGCCGCGGTCATCCCGATCGTCGATATGCGCGCCGGCGTCCAGCAGATATGAAACAACGTTGATCGCCTGCGCTTCCGGCGCCTTCTCATCCGGACCCGACGCCCACATCAGCAACGTGAGATCATTGGGGTAGCGCGCGTTGATATCGATATTTCGCGCCAGCAGCCGCTTCACGATATCGAGCCGCGCGCCGGCCGCCGCATAGACAACCGGCGGCTTACCGGTTTCGTCGGGCGCTCGCTCGTCGGCCCCACGCGCCAGCAATGCTTCGACAATCGCGTCGTTGCCGATATAGGCGGCGGCGGCGATTGGAGAAATCCCACTGCGCCCAGTCAGTTTGACGTCGGCGCCGCGCTCGATCAGCCGTTGCGCGATCGATGTGTGGCCGCCCTCTGCGGCAAAATATAGCGCTGTGGCGCCTGCGAGATTGCGTGCATCGGTCGGCGCGCCGTGCGTCAGCAGAAAGTCAACCATCTCGAGATGACCGGAGCGCGCGGCGTGGCTAAGCGGTTTCGCGCCCAGCCGGTCACGCGCGTCGACCGAGGCGCCGTAATCAAGCAGTTCGGTCGCCAAACCGATGCAATTGCTGTCAACGGCCGAAAACAGCGTCAACGATACTTCGATCGCCGTGATCTGCGGTTTGGTAATTTCAAAGCGGCGAGCGAGCTCCAGGCATCGCTCGGAATCTGCAGCGCGAGCAACCGGCGCTGTGCTCAGAACGGCGCTGACGATCGAACATAAGAAAATGACTTGACGGTACAAAGCGGTCTCTCCCCCGGGGGCACGCTTGTTGGTCGCATTATGCCCATGCCCTGAGGATGGCACGGCAACCAGCCTTTGCCAAGAAAACAGCCTATGCAGAAAAGCCCACGTTTCGGAGGGCAAAATGAACGTCTCGCGCAAGATCCAGCGGTGCACTGGATGTTATCGACAGGCACCGTTTCCTGCCGCCGGAATAGCCAGGAAAGTAATCGTCGCCGGCTCGAACGCGATCGTATCTGCGGCCGTTGGTGCACCTGCGATGGGCGGTAACTCGTCCCCTGCCGCCAGCGCCAGCGTGCTACCGTTCAGCCTGACGTCGGTGTCCTGCAAGTTCGCCGCATCCAGGGTGTAACGTACCGACGCCGTGGGAAGCATAAGCGCGTGCGGCGCGGTGCGGTCGGTGTTGATCACCAGGACAGACACGCCACCTGGCACGCCTCGCTGGCAGTGGGCATAGACATGAAGGCCCGATTGAATCGGCACACCGGAATAGAGCACTGTGGTTCCCATCAATTGCCGCCAGAGCAGCGCGCCCCAATATTTCGGCCTGGGCTTTAGCGTGCTCTCGTCGAGCAGGCCGTAGTCGCTCGCCGCCAGCGTGTTGTGCATGATGACTTGAACGCCGGTCCTCGCCAACCGCCCGAGTTGATCGAGATAACGGAACGTATCGAGGAAGGTCACAGCCCAGGGATTTCCACCGCATGCGGCATCTGCGGTTTCAGTAAGCCAGATCGGTTTGTCGGGCTCGAATTGATTTCGAAGAGCTTCATAAAAAGTGAACGTTCGATCCGTCCGAGAGAGCCACTCTTCGGAAAGCGCCTCCCCCGGCGTGCGGTTGCCGCTGCATCGTTCCGACAGCGTCCCATAGTAATGATAGGAAAGCGCATCCAGGCTGGCCCCGGATGCGACGAGCAGGTCCGACGCGATGGCGGTCTCGCCGACCGTGCCGGGACCGAGGATCATCGTCTCGGGAGCGGCCTGCTTCATCAACGAATAGAATATTTGGAAGTCTCGCACGTAAGCCGCTGCATCGTAGCCGGCCGGCGCACCGCCCATTGCTGCGAGGTTCGGCTCGTTCATGAATTCAGCGGCGGCGATTTCGCCGCCAACCGAGCTTGTGTAGGCGAGAAGGCGCTGCACCTGATCCGGCTTCCAGATCCCGGCGGCATCGCGGGTGCCCGAACTTACGGCGAACGATGTCACGATCCGGGCATCCACCGATCGTGAGAAATCGACTACATTCCGCCATTGCTGGCGGGTTAAAATCCCGTTGAAGCCGGTCGGCGGAAGCGAGGGTGGCTCGTCCGAATCTGCAAAGTAGGTGGTGTTGGCCCAGGTGCCGCTGACACGGACATAAGCAGGTCCCAGCGCCGCGGCGAACTTCCGCAATCGCGCATTGGTGAGGTCGATCGGCGGCCGGTACGCATATAAATCTGAGTCATTGCCCGCCGGCGTGTCCGATCCGGATCGCTGCGGCTGCGCGGGCCGAGTATCCGGCCTCGACCGATAAGGCTTCCAAAATCTTCCGCCGGTAATTTCGACCATTTCGATGTTGTAGGATTGGAAGCGTCCATCGACCGTCGCGATACGCGTCATGCTCGCAGGCGCGATGGAAGGTGCGATCGAGGGAACTTCGGAAAAGGCTGGAGCCATCAGCCACGCGGATGCAAGGCAGCCGCAAAATCCTGCGCCGATATGATGGAGCACGCGGGTTCTCCTTAACTCCAGATGACGTACTCGCAAAGCAGAGCAAGCTGCATTGCAACATATCCGAAGTTAATTTGCGACGGCCGCAGTATATCGAATATATCCTGAAGGTGCTTGCGGGCCGCACGACTTAAAAAGTCCATCTATCCAGCGAGCATCGGCGGACCGCGAAAAAGAAAGCGGTGGCGAACCCACAGGGAGGCGTAGCGTGGCTCTTTCGACGAGGGATTTTACTTTCTGCGTTGCGGTCGCGATGGCCGCGTGCTGGTCGCAGTCGGCCGTAGCACTGGACCCTCGCTACCCCGACTGGCCTTGCCAGCAATTGAAGGTACCCGAAATTTCTATCGCGAGTGTCTGGGCAGGCCCCTCGATCGAGGCAACCGACACGGCAAAGTCCACAGATCCCAAGGAAGCGGAAATAGTCGCGCGCCTGGCCGCCCGCCGCACCCCCATGGAGGATGCGCGGAAGCTGATAGCGGATTATGTGGTCGGAACGAACGCGGAAAAACAGGAAAAGGCGAAGACGCTGTTCGCCGCGTTGTATTCGACGCTCAACGCGCAGCGCGACGAAGTGATGAGCGGCATCGAGCGCTTTTCGCGCAAGCAGAAAGCCATGGCCGAGGAAATACGCGGGGAAACCCAGAAGATACGGGAAATGCAGGATAAGCCGAATTCCGATCAGGCGCAGAACGATGAACTCGCCAATCGGCTTTCATGGCAGACGCGCATTTTTGAGGACCGGCGGAAATCGACCTCCTATGTGTGCGACGTGCCTGTCCTGATCGAGAAACGGTTGTTTGACCTGGGAAGCGCGATCCAGAACGTCTTGAACGCCGACCCGCAGACGAAGTGAGGATTTCCGGAACGTCTTATCGGCCGGGATAAATCGCTTATTCGTCCGGACGCGGCTCCGGCGTGTCGTCTTCCAGCGGAAGGCCGGCGGCGAGCCAACCGTCGGTTCCTGCGGGATACCACGCGACGTTGGAATAGCCGAGCGAGAGCGCGCGCTTGGCGGCGTTCCACGACATCCAGCAATCCGCCAGACAATAGATAACGAGCGGCCTGGCGTGATCGCCATTCGTCGCTTTTTCCAGGCCCTTCGCGAAATAGCCGGCGATCGTGGGCGCGAGTTCGCCATATCCGGTGTCGGGCAACCAGATACTACCGGGAATATTGGTACGCGGCTTGTCGCGCCAAAGGGTTCCTTCGGGCAAATTCCGCGGTCGTGGCGGCCGCGGCAGCACATCGACAAAGGATGCGGCGTGGCTGCGCCAGATCGTCTCCGCTTCGTCTGTCCCGATCACCCTGGCGCCGCGCAGCGCGGCGGGCGTCGGCGCGCGATAATCCTCGAGGCGATAGCTATCCGGCTCAGGTACCTCCGCCGCTTTAGCCTCCACCGCGGCGAAGACGATCGTCATGAACGCGAAGCGGATAGCGGCCTTGATCATGGCCGTTTGGAGAGCGTCTCGGCCGTGATCGGCGCGTTGGTCTCATCGAGGATTGGAATGTTATAGCTGATCAGCAGCTTGTTGATCTCGGCCTGGTTTTCAGTGATCAGCCGGTTGAGTGTGCGTTTCCATTCCTGATCCGCCGGACGCACCGCCATGCCGATACGATAGGTCATTTGCGGACCTGTCGTTTCCTTGGTCAAGGGAACGACGATCAAGGGCGGGGTCACCTGCCTGGCGTAGTAGCCCGCCATCGGCCCCCATAATATTCCGCAATCGATAACGCCCTGGGCGAGGTCGTCCATCATGGCCCGCGCCGAGGAATCCGCGCGGGTATCAATAAAGAGCGGGTAGGACTTGGCGTGGGCCAACAAGCCGTTCATCGCCATGTTCGTGCTGGGTGGTGTCTTCGCGACAATTCCGATCCGCTTGTCCCTGAGTTTTGGATCGCTGATCGCCGTCACATCTTCAAGGCCGCTTCCCGGCTTGGTGACCAGCGCGTAGGTAGTCCGGTAATAGGGAATTGTCACTTGCGCCTGATCGTCACCTTGGGGAAATCCCATGATGATATCGCAGCGGTAGGAGTCCAGCGTCATCCGAACGAAGCCGGTCGCCTGCGGGAAGTAGGTGTAGCTGAGCTTCTTGCCAAGCTTGGCAGCAAATAACTCGGCAAGCTTGTTTTCAAATCCCTCGCCTTTATCGTTGGAGAATGGCAGGTTGCGCGGATCGCCGCACGCGCGAAAGACATTTGGATCGACCAGTTCGAGCGAACCGGCCTCGCCACCGGCCTGGGCATAAGCCTTGACGGACTGCAAGGCGGCGATCCCGCAGACCAGGACGCCAGCCAGAGCCGGCATCATGATCGCCGTCAACTTCTTAACATGAGGCATCAGCGTCTCCCATTTTCGGTGCGCTCTAAGGTCATTTGATCCCCGTACAGCTGGCCTCGGCCGCTTTGGCTGCCTCCGGCTTGTCTTCATGCTTGGGCGGACGGCCGCCCGGAATGGCGTCGTTGGCGCGCGCGCGCAAATACACATAGATATCGTCGAGGTAACACATCACGTTCACATTCGTTGCGAACGCCGGCATGACCTTGTCGTTGGCGGCGTCAACGTTTTTGCGGCCATTGGTGACGATGTTGGCGAAGTCGGTGTAGCTGAGTGTCTTCAACGAATTGGCCA